>JBPCTY010000097.1:0-16143 GCA_051011415.1 Acidimicrobiia bacterium | reverse complement strand
CACCATCTCGGCAAGCTCGTCGACGCTGATCTCGTCGTGCAATACAAGCAAGGAGCGAGCGTGATCACGACCGCGAACTTCGTACGCATGAACGAGGTCATTTCGTACCTCACGGACGAGTGCTGCGTCGACGCCCAAACCAACTGAAGGAGTCACCATGCGCCCCATGCGTTTCGAGATCTTTATGCAGCCCATCCACCCACCGGATGAGAACCCGACGTATGCGCTTGAGCGCGATCTCGACCTGATTGAGCATCTCGATACGTTCGGGTACGACGCTGTGTGGATCGGTGAGCACCACACCACAGGGTGGGAGACCATTTCCTCGCCTGCCGTGTTCATCGCTGCTGCAGCCGCAAGGACCAGCCGCATCAAGCTCGGATCGGGCATCGTTCCGCTGTCGATCCATCACCCGTTCATGGTCGCCAATGACTATGTGTTGCTTGATCACCTGACCCGAGGACGCGCAATGCTCGGGGTGGGGCCCGGCGGGGGCCTCCCAAGCGACTCGTATGCCTTTGGTCTCGATCGGGAAACACAGAATCGTCGCTACCTCGAGCGATTCGACGCCATGATGCAACTCTTCGAAACCGAGGAACCCTTCACCGTTGAAGGCGAGGGATTCGTGATGCACGAGGGTGTGCTTCAGCTGCGCCCCTTCACCTATCCACGGATGCCGATTGCCATCGTCACTGGCTCCAACCCAGAATCACTCGCACGTATCGGACGCCATGGACTTCGATGGTTGGCAGGGACCTCGGCCGATCGATTCGATGCCTCCTGGGAACAAATCGAGACGGCTGCAGCGTCGGTGGGCCGCTCGGCTGATCGGCACGATGCAACCCTTGCCGTGCACATGCATATCGCTCCAACGCGTGAGGAAGCCATCGAGCAGGTCCGCGATGGGACTGCACGAGAGCGTTTTGAGTTCTCCTCTCCCATTGGCGCCCAGCCGCTTCCCGACATGGACCGCAGCGATTGGGTCGAACACTTCGCAGCGATGCCAAACGTGTGCATCGGGTCACCGGAGGATGCTGTCTCGTTCCTGTCAAATATCAGAGAGGTCACCGGAGCGGGCGGCGTTCTCATCTCGTCCAAGGAGTGGGCAGGCCCGCAAGGCGCCCGCGACAGCTTTGAGCTCATCGCACGGTATGTGATGCCGCACATGCAGGGCTCGCTCGTTGGGCTCAAGGCAGCCGAGGCCGTCGCCACGAAGACTGCGCCGCTCGTCAGCTAAACACCGGTCCCACGACTGGAGCGGATTGCGGCACCGGGATCAGCGTCTGGCGCATCGTGTAGCGTCCTGCGCAAGGAGGCACACATGGAACGAGTTCTTGGTGTTGGAGGAGTGTTCATCCGCGCGGCCGACACTCCCGGGTTGGCCCGCTGGTACCGCGAGAATCTTGGGATCGAAACGAACGACGAGTGGTTCGGTGCGATGCTCCCGTTGACGCATCCCGATGACGCACCGACCGCACATTTGGTGTGGTCAGCGTATGGATCAGACTCCGAGAACTTCGGATCGCCGGCTCCCCCGTTTGTGATCAACTACCGCGTCAAGGATCTCAAGCCGATGCTTGCGCAGCTTCGTGCGAACGGTTGCAATGTGGACGACCGCGAGGAATACAGCCCGTATGGCAACTTTGGGTGGGTGACGGACCCCGAAGGCAACCGTATAGAGCTGTGGCAGCCGCCAGATACCATCCCAGAGGCGTAGACGCCGAAGCTGATCCGCTAGAAGCTCAGCTCAAACAGCGGTCCAACAATCTGGAGTCCGATCTCGTCTCCATAGATGGCGAAGAGCGCAAACAGGGTCAGCCCTGCACCCGTCAGGGATAGGTTCTTCATGAAGTTGGTCATCTCGATTGTCTGCATCATGTCGGAATCCGTCCAGAAGTGATGCACCCAGAAGGCGGCGACGATGGTGTACATCGCTGCCATCAGAAATCCGAGATCCGTGTAGATGCCGAGTGCGATCATCACACCGGCCGCCGTGATCCATACACCAGAGATGAGCACGAGGGCTCTGGCCGCAGGGAGTCCTCTCATCTCTCCGTACTGTGCTGTCTCCTTGGTGGCGGCAAAGTGCCCGGCCAGACCAGAACCAATGAAGAGCGCGGCGAACAGGATCCGCCCAATCAGAATCACCCAATCCATATCTACCTCCCGCCGCAATCATGGCACAGCATGGATGTGCGGCGCTCGCCAATAGAAAGAGGGGCCCGAAGGCCCCCCTTCCACAATCTCGTTTCGTCGAGACGTCAGCTGTCGTCGCCTTCGCCTGCAGGAGCATCCGCTGGGGACGCACCGAGTGATGCGAGCCACTCGGCTGGATCCTGTGGAAGGGCGTCGTCGGCAGACTCGACCTCGATATCTCCGAAGAGACCGGCGGCAGTTGGCACTGCAGCATCGGGCAACATCGGTTCGATCGACTGATAGGCGTCCGAGCCGGTACCGGCAGGGATCAGCTTCCCGATGATCACGTTCTCCTTCAGCCCACGCATGTAGTCCGACTTGGAGTTGAGTGATGCCTCGGTGAGCACCCGTGTCGTCTCCTGGAACGAAGCTGCGGACAGCCACGAATCCGTTGCGAGCGACGCCTTGGTGATACCCATCAGTTCAGGACGGCCCTCAGCTGGCTGCTTTCCATCTTCGACCAGTTCACGGTTCGCATCGCGGAACTCCTGCGAGTCCACGAGTTCGGCTGGAAGCCACGGACCGTCGCCTGGGCTGACGATGCGCACACGACGCAGCATCTGACGAACGATGAGCTCGATGTGCTTGTCGTGGATGTCCACGCCCTGGCTTCGATACACCTCTTGGACCTGGTCCACGAGATACCGCTGGCAGGCACGAACACCCTGAATGTTGAGCACTTCCTTCGGGTCCAGCGGACCTTCAGTGAGCTGCGTTCCGGGTTCGATGACGTCGCCCTCAGAGACACGGAGTCGAGCACGGACCGGCAACTGGTACCGGACCTCTTCATCACCGTCGACGACGACGACGAATCGCTCGCCTGTATCTGGGTCCTCATCAAAGGTGATGGCTCCGCCGGCCTCGGAGAGGATCGCAACACCCTTTGGTGTGCGGGCCTCGAAGAGCTCGGTGACTCGTGGCAGACCATGCGTGATGTCCTCACCGGCAATACCGCCAGTGTGGAACGTACGCATCGTCAACTGCGTACCAGGCTCACCAATGGACTGTGCAGCCATGATTCCGACCGCAGTTCCTGGCTCAACCATTGCCGCAGTTGCGAGATCGATTCCATATGACTGGATCGAGATGCCATGCCGCGACGTGTCGGTGAGTGGTGAACGCACTCGGATCTCGGTGACCTCTTCGATCTCCGTGATGCCGTTGACTGCCTCACGGTCGAGCACGAAGCCCGCCTTCAGCTTGCGACCGTCCGGAAGCTCAGCGAGCGACCGACCAATCTTGACGTCCTCGGCGAGGATCCGACCAAAGATGTGGTTACGCAGATGGCGGACAGGCTTCCCGTCCTCATCACGCACAGGCATCATGAGACCTGGGTCATCAGACTCTTCGCCATGGATGATGATCTCTTGCGAAACGTCAACCAGACGACGGGTCAGATACCCAGAGTCAGCGGTACGCAGTGCCGTGTCAGCAAGACCCTTCCGAGCACCGTGCGTCGAGATGAAGTACTCGAGCACCGAAAGGCCCTCACGGAAGTTGGACTTGATCGGCTGCGGAATGATGTCACCCTTCGGGTTTGCCACCAGTCCACGCATTCCTGCAATCTGACGCAGCTGCATGATGTTTCCACGTGCACCCGAACGGACCATCATGTCCATTGGGTTGAACGGATCTTCCTGCAGCGTCTCCTGCATTGCATCCTTCACACGGTCAGTTGCGATGGTCCAGATCTCAATCAGCTCCGAGCGTCGCTCATCGTCTGTGATGACACCCTTCTGATAGAGGCTCTCAACCTTCGCTGCCTGATCCTCGAAGTCAGCAAGAATCGTCTGCTTCTCCGGAGGCGTCTTCACATCCTGGAGACCGATGGTCAGCCCAGCACGCGTTGCGTAGTGGAATCCAAGCTCCTTGATGCTGTCGAGTGTGTTTGCCACATCCGGCTTGTCGTAGGCATGGATGACCTCTTCAACAAGCGTCCGGATGTCCGACTTCAGCAGCGTTGCGTTGACGTACGGGAACCCGTGTGGGAACGCCGTGTTCAACAGTGCACGACCGAGCGTGGTGTCGATCAGCGCATCGCCGTCAACCGGCTCGTCGCTGATCAGATCGCCGAGCAGTGGCTTGAGTTCTGCATGAATGTCGTCCTCGCCGGCGAGTGCGCCAACTCTGAGCTTCACGGGAGCGTGCAGTGACACATCCCCGAGCTCGTACGCCATGACACCTTCGTCGACGGAGGAGAACGCACGACCTGCGCCCTTTGCGTCCTCTGCCATTGCTGACAGGTAGTACATGCCAATGATCATGTCCTGCGACGGGGTCACGATCGGACGACCATCGGCAGGGGAAAGAACATTGTTCGAGGACAGCATCAGGATGCGAGCTTCGGCCTGCGCTTCAGCGGACAGAGGCAGGTGGACTGCCATCTGGTCACCGTCGAAGTCAGCGTTGAAAGCCTCACACACGAGTGGGTGCAACTGAATTGCCTTGCCCTCGATCAGTACCGGCTCAAACGCCTGGATTCCGAGGCGGTGCAACGTTGGTGCACGGTTCAGCAGCACAGGGTGCTCCTGGATGACGTCCGCGAGGACGTCCCATACCTGGGCACGACGACGCTCGACCATCCGCTTTGCTGCCTTGATGTTCTGAGCGATGTCGAGATCGACGAGACGCTTCATCACAAACGGCTTGAACAGCTCCAGCGCCATGATCTTTGGAAGACCGCACTGGTGCAGACGGAGCTGGGGGCCGACCACAATGACCGAACGGCCTGAGTAGTCGACGCGCTTTCCGAGCAGGTTCTGACGGAACCGGCCCTGCTTTCCCTTCAGCATGTCGGACAGTGACTTGAGGGGCCTATTGCCAGGACCCGTCACCGCACGACCACGACGTCCGTTGTCGAACAATGCGTCAACGGCTTCCTGGAGCATCCGCTTCTCGTTGTTCACGATGATCTCTGGTGCGCCAAGATCGATGAGTCGCTTCAACCGGTTGTTCCGGTTGATGACTCGGCGATACAGGTCGTTCATGTCGGAAGTCGCAAAGCGTCCACCGTCAAGCTGGACCATCGGACGGAGGTCCGGTGGAATCACAGGAATCGCCTCGAGGATCATCCCTTGCGGATCGTTCTTCCCGTCCGCAAATGGCTGCACGACCTTGAGTCGCTTCATCGCCCTCTGCCGACGCTGCTGGCTGTTCGCATCGAGGTCAGCGCGGAGACGCTCAACCTCTTCGATGAGGTCCGTCCGACCGATGAGGTCCTTGACGAACTCTGCGCCCATGCCACCTGTGTAGTACTCGCCGTAACGATCGACGATCTCACGCCAGAGCTGCTCCGACTCGATCAGATCGCGGGGCTTGAGTGCCTTGAAGGTGTCGAAGGCTTCGTCGAGCAGTTCAACCTCGACGGTTGCCCTGTCCTCGCGGTCCTTGATCTCGCGCTCGACCTCTTTCTTGCGAGCGTTGATCTCGTTCGGCTTGGCACCGGCGTCTTCCATCTGGGCGAGTTCGCCCTCGAGACGCTCGAGACGAGCCTCTTTCCACTCTTCGAACTCCTCGGTGATGAGAAGGCGCTCGTGACGAGCTGCTTCCTCAAGATCGGGGAGATCCTTGGTGCGCTTCTCGTCGTCAACATGTGTGACGAGGTAAGCGGCGAAGTAGATGACCTTTTCGAGTTCCTTCGGGGACATGTCGAGCAGGTACCCGAGGCGTGAAGGCACGCCCTTGAAGAACCAGATATGGGTAACAGGAGCTGCAAGCTCAATGTGACCCATGCGCTCGCGACGCACCTTTGCGCGGGTGACTTCAACGCCACAACGCTCACAGATGATCCCGCGGAAGCGGACTCGCTTGTACTTACCGCAGTAGCACTCCCAGTCCCGGGTAGGGCCAAAGATGCGCTCGTCGAACAGGCCGTCCTTTTCCGGCTTGAGCGTGCGGTAGTTGATGGTTTCAGGCTTCTTGACCTCGCCAAACGACCAGCTGCGAATCTGATCGGAAGATGCAAGACCAATCTTCAGTTCATCGAAAACTTGTGTCACGTATGTGCTCCTCTACGTCCCGTACCGGCGGTCAGACTTCTACGTCCGGCCGTTCGGGCCTGGAGATATCGATTCCGAGAGAGGCCGCCGTGCGGAACACATCGTCCTCAAGATCCTTCAATTCCACTTCCTCACCAGCCGAGAGCATCTCGACGTTGAGGCACAGCGACTGCATTTCCTTCACCAGCACCTTGAATGACTCAGGGATGCCCGGCTCGGGGATGTTTTCGCCCTTGACGATCGCCTCGTAGACCTTGACACGGCCCCGGACGTCATCGGACTTGATGGTTAGAAGCTCCTGGAGGGCGTATGCGGCACCGTATGCCTCAAGTGCCCAGACCTCCATCTCACCAAATCGCTGGCCACCGAACTGTGCCTTACCACCGAGCGGCTGCTGGGTGATCATGGAGTACGGGCCAGTCGACCGTGCGTGAATCTTGTGGTCGACAAGGTGGACGAGCTTCAGGATGTACATGTAGCCAACGGTGATCGGCGAGTCGAATGGCTCACCGCTCCGACCGTCGTACAACTGGCCCTTCCCCTCAGGGTTGATCAGCTGGACGCCATCACGGTTTGGCTTCGACTTCGCAAGCACCTTGAGGACCTCGTCCTCGCGTGCACCGTCGAAGACCGGTGTGGCAATCTTGGTCCATGGCTCTGCACCGCCTGATGCAGGGCTCTCGAGATCGTCGAACGAATCCCAGCCGGTGGCTGCCGCCCAGCCAAGGTGCGTTTCAAGCACCTGGCCAAGGTTCATGCGGGATGGCACACCGAGCGGCGACAAGATGATGTCGACTGGCGTTCCGTCCTCGAAGAACGGCATGTCCTCCTCAGGGAGGATCTTTGCGATGACACCCTTGTTTCCGTGGCGTCCTGCCAGCTTGTCACCGGCAGAGATCTTGCGCTGCTTGGCGACATAGACCCGCACAAGTTCGTTCATGCCCGGAGGCAGGTCGTACCCATCCTCACGGCTGAACTCCTTGACCGCAATGGCCTTGCCGGACTCACCGTGTGGAACCTTCAGGGAGACGTCACGAACTTCGCGAGCCTTCTCACCGAAGATTGCACGGAGGAGGCGCTCCTCAGGTGTCAGCTCGGTCTCACCCTTCGGCGTGACCTTGCCAACGAGGTAGTCGCCGGGGCCGACTTCGGCACCGATCCGAATGATTCCCTGCTCGTCGAGATCCATCAGGACCTCTTCTGCAACGTTCGGAATATCACGTGTGATCTCTTCAGCACCGAGCTTGGTGTCCCGTGCCTCGATCTCATGCTCCTCGATGTGGATCGACGTCAGTACGTCGTCCTTCACGAGGCGCTCCGAGATAATGATTGCGTCCTCGAAGTTGTGGCCCTCCCACGGCATGAAGGCAACCATCAGGTTGCGTCCGAGAGCGAGCTCACCATCTTCGGTGGAAGCCCCATCAGCAAGTGCGTCTCCAGCCTTGACCTTGTCACCCTCGGCGACGATCGGCTTCTGGTTGATGCACGTGCCCTGGTTGGAGCGTTCGAACTTCTTCAGAGGGAAGGTGTGCTTCTTGTTGGCACCCGCTTCCTTGACGACAATCTCTTCGCCGTTCACGGTGACGACCTCACCGGCAACGGTCGAAACGATGACCTCACCGGAGTCCTTCGCTGCACGGGCCTCCATGCCCGTACCAACGAGAGGTGCGTCGGATGTGACCAACGGAACTGCCTGTCGCTGCATATTCGAGCCCATGAGTGCACGGTTCGCATCGTCGTGCTCGAGGAACGGAATCAGCGCCGTCGCAACAGAAACAACCTGCTTTGGCGACACATCCATGTAGTCGACCTCGGTACCGACAACCGTGTCAACGTCGCCACCCGTCTTTCGGACGAGTACACGATCGTTGGCGAACGTTCCGTCCAACTCGAGAGGCGCATTTGCCTGCGCAATAACGTGGCCCTCTTCTTCGGAGGCGGTCAGGTAGTCGACCCTCTTCGTGACTCGGCCGTCAACAACCCTGCGGTATGGCGACTCGATGAAACCGAAACGGTTGACTCGTGCATATGAAGCAAGCGAACCGATCAGACCAATGTTCGGACCCTCTGGAGTCTCGATCGGGCACATTCGTCCGTAGTGGGACGGGTGCACATCTCGGACCTCGAAGCCGGCACGCTCACGGCTGAGACCACCAGGGCCGAGCGCCGAGAGACGACGACGGTGGGTGATCGATGCCAGTGGGTTCGGCTGGTCCATGAACTGGCTCAGCTGGGAGGTTCCGAAGAACTCCTTGATTGATGCCACGACGGGTCGGATGTTGATCAACGTCTGCGGCGTGATCGCTTCCGGATCCTGTGTGGTCATGCGCTCTCGCACAACACGCTCAAGACGTGTCAGACCAACGCGGATCTGATTCTGGATCAGCTCCCCGACCGTTCGAATACGACGGTTCTGGAAGTTGTCGATGTCATCGATCCGGTAGCCCTCTTGACCCTCGTGCAGCCCGATGAGGTACATGATCGTGTTGACCATGTCTTCGTCGGTGATGAGGCCCTGCTCATCTGCGCGATAGTTGTCAAGCATGTGCACGGTGGCGTCGCCACCAAGCTTCTGGTTCACCTTGTAACGACCCACCCGTGTGAGGTCGTAACGCTTTGGTGTACGGAACAGAGTCTTGATGAGGCTGCGGGCAGACTCAACGGTTGTCAGCTCACCCGGACGGAGCTTGCGATACAGATCGAGCAGCGCCTCGTCCTTTGTGGACGTCGGGTCCTTCTCGAGAGTGTTTCGCACGAGCTCGGTGTCGCCGAGCAGAGCAATGATTTCCTCGTCGGTCTCCGCAATGCCGAGTGCACGCAGGAAGGTCGAAACGAACTGACGTCGCTTGCGGTCGACACGAACGCCGATCGTTTCCTTCTTGTCGATGTCGAACTCGAGCCATGCGCCACGACCAGGAATGACCTTGGACGAGTACACATTGCGACCAGATGTCTTGTCAGCGGTTGCATCAAAGTAGACACCAGGTGAACGAACGAGCTGGCTCACAACGACACGCTCGGTGCCGTTGATGATGAACGTTCCGTTGTTGGTCATCATCGGGAAGTCACCGAGGAAGACCTGCTGCTCCTTGATCTCGCCAGTCTCCTTGTTCAGGAAACGAGCGGTCACGAAGAGCGGACGGGAATAGTTGGAATCGCGATCCTTTGACTCTTCAATGGAAAGCGGTGGAGCGTCGAAGCGGTGATCGGTCAGCTCAAGAGCAAGGTTGCCGGTGAAGTCCTCAATTGGAGAGACCTCCTCGAACATCTGCTTGAGACCTGACTCGAGGAATGCCTCGAACGACTCTCTCTGGATACCGAGAAGGTCAGGAATGTCCTGAACTTCTGGGATCTTTGCGAACGACAGACGATGGGAACGCGCACGGGCCAACGCGGGTCCTCCTCATATATAGGTACCCCAACAAAGCAGCGCAAAGCTGGGGTTTGGTACGGGCGAATGGGTCAGGATAGCATGAATCCGGAGTAGCGCAGCACTACTCCGGCTCTGCCTTGGGCGAGTCGTGAAAATGTCTTCAACTGTGATTCGGAGGTTACAACGGATGGCCCAAACGGTCAATGACTAAACAGCCCGTGAGCTGTTAGACCGTGAGCTGTGAGACCCTGAGCTGTGAGCTGTGAGCTGTGAGCTGTGAGACCGTGAGCTGTGAGACCGTGAGCTGTGAGACCGTGAGCTGTGAGCTATGGGCTTTTAGCTATGAGCTTTTGGCTTTTGGCTTTTGGCTAAGAGCTAAGAGCTAAGAGCCAAGGGCCAAGAGCCGAGAGCCGAGAGCCGAGAGCCGAGAGCCAAGAGCCCCGTGCTCTCGTGGCTATCGACTATGTCTTCCGCCCCGTGATCAACACGTGCGGCCCGATACCCATCAGCGAGGGTTCCGACTCAACCATCCTGACGAGGTCAAGAAGAACCTGTCGTCGCACAGGGTCGTTCCACGACTCTTCAAGATGCGGCACCATCCCGACAGGACCTTCGACTGCGACAATCTCCACCTGTTCGAGCGCAGCCTCGTACGCCTCGCCCACGAGGTCGTCCGGATGATGGAAGTAGGCCGTCGTGAAGTAGTCCTTGCCTGGCGCATTCCGGTGCTGGCCGTCGATCAGGTCCTGTTCGACCACCCCGCGGAACGCATCGACGAAGATCTCTTCCTTCTCGAGGCCCGCGAAGAGCGATGCGTACTTGGTGATGCCTGCGGCGATTGCTCGACCGCCGGGGCGGAGGACCCGCATCGTCTCGTGCCAGACCTGCATTCGATCGCTGCGATCGGTGAGGTGGTACAGCGGTCCGAGGAGCAGCACGATATCGAACGATTCGTCGGCCGCTTGCAAGCTTCTGGCGTCGCCGCGCTCTGCGCTGAATCCATCGTGGAATCCAAGTGATGCTGTCGCTTGTTCGACGTGAAGTGCGACCGGGTCAACCAGCGTGACGCGATGGCCATCAGCGACAAGCCACTCTGCATGGACTCCGCTACCGCCTCCCACATCGAGCACCCGGCTCGGGGGGTCTGGCAGGTACCGACGGATGATTTCTTGCGTGCGGAGAAACTCCAGTTCGTTCAGCCCGGACCGCAGTCGAGCGTTCTCGTCCCACTCCTGTGAGTAGTAGCGATCGATGTCCGGATCCAGGGAACGCTCTTCCATGCGGCGAACACTACGGACACTGCGGGCCGGCTGCACCGAGCACGAACCAGCACCTTCGTGTGACGCGCAAAGACCCCGGGTTCCCCCGGGGTCCTGCAATAGCTCGTTGTGCGGAGCTCAGCCCCGCAGCATCGCTACTTCAGCTCGACGCCGCCACCAGCGCCTTCAAGCGCTTCCTTGGCCTTGTCTGCGGTCTCCTTGTCAACACCCTCGAGGATGTTGGAAGGTGCACCGTCGACGAGCTCCTTGGCCTCCTTGAGACCGAGGCTCGTGAGCCCACGTACTTCCTTGATGACCTGGATCTTCTTGTCGCCTGCAGAGGTCAGAACGACATCGAACTCGTCCTTTTCCTCTTCGGCAGCTCCACCAGCGTCACCGCCACCACCGGCTACGGCAGCAACAGCAACCGGTGCAGCAGCGGTCACCTCAAACTTGTCTTCAAATGCTTTGAGAAACTCGGAGAGCTCGAGGACAGTCATTTCCTCAAACGTCTCGAGCAACTTCTCAGTTGTCGTCTTGGCCATGATCACTTCTCCTCAGCGGCGTCGTCTGACGCTGCTTCATCTTCTTTGGTCTCGTCGTCATCATCAGATGCTTCGACGGTCGCCTCGGAATCGTCTTCGGTCTCGTCGGTGTCAGCCTCTTCGGCTTCGTCACCTTCGTCAGCAGATGCCTCTTCAGCGGGCGCTTCCTCTGCGGCTTCCTCTTCCGACTCGTCGGATTCGGATGCAACATCGGCTTCGTCCTCTGGGACATCAGCAGTGTCTTCGCTCGACTCTGCCGCAGCATCTGCGGTGTCGTCTTCGCTGCCTTCAGCCGGTGCTTCTGCTTCGGCTTCGGGGGCTTCGTCCGCTGCATCGTCGGATGACGATGCTTCCGTACCTTCACTCGCTTCCTTCTGCTCCAGCAGTTGCTGGAAGACGGAGGCGGTGTTGCGCGGAAGTGCGGCGAGAAGACCAGCGAGGTTCGACATCGGTGCCTGCATTGCTCCAGCGAGCTTGGCGAGGAGAACCTCACGTGGCTCGAGGTCAGCAAGCTCCGAGATCTTCTCTGGGGTCAGGAACTCGGAACCGAGCAACCCACCCTTGACAACGAACACGTCGTTCTCTTTTGAGAAGTCCTTCAGGACCTTTGCTGCACTTGCTGGATCCTCATCGGCGAACGCCAGCCCGGTTGGACCGAGCAGTAGTTCGTCGAGTGAATCGACATCGAGGTCGTCTGCGGCGAGACGAGCCAGGGTCATCTTCACAACCTTGAACTCGGCTCCGTTTGCACGGAGTTCGCGACGCAGATCCTGCTGTTGCTTGACCGAAAGACCCGCGTACTCAGCGAGGAATACAGCTTGTGCACCCTCCATACGCTCTTTGATTTCGGCGACTGCCTGGACCTTCTCCGGTCGTGGCATAGATCGTCCTCCTCAACGGACTTTCGCTTCCCACCTCACAGAGCTCTGAAACGATCAAAGCCCCCGACGCAAGACGCACAGGAGCTTTCCTTTGGAGAGGATCGGCCTGCGTTGGAATTATGCCTTTCGGCCCCAACGGTCTCGGGTCGTTTGGAGATGTGACCAGATGATATCCGCTGCACAACCGATACCGCTCGCCGGCATCAGGACGACGTCAGCAAATCGAAGACAAGTGGGAAAAGGTATAGCGGGGGATGTTGGAGAACGGATGGTGGTGCGTTCGAGGTTCGAGAAGACAGCGGGCCAGGAAGCTATCAACTCGTCGGTCACTTCGGAGGGCCGGGGTAGGGGCCGGCCTGCGTGGCCCGAAGTGTGTACCACCTGAAGGCGGTGGTGGATCGCCTTTCGTGTCCTTCCTCCAACTATCCCCTGCTATGTGGCCCAATGGTTGCTTCACGGTCAGCCCGTGTCAACCGAAATCTAGGAAATTGCTTCCAGATGGTCCCGTGCCCAGCAAAAACAACCCAGAACGCGAAAGAACGGCCTAGATGCATCGCATCCGGCCGCTCTCCCGACGAGTGCTTGGTTACGACTCTTCCTTGAGGATGTCGTCGAGGATCGACGCATCGAGCTTCACGCCCGGTCCCATCGTGGAAGACATCGAGACCTTGTTGATGTATCGACCCTTGACGGACGAAGGTCGTACCCGCCTGATCTCACCGTAGATCTCAATGACGTTCTCTTCGAGCTTGTCGGCATCGAATGAAACACGACCGACCGGAATGTGCACATTCCCGTAGCGATCGTTCCGGTACTCCACGCGACCAGCCTTGAAGGCTTCGACCGTCTTGGCGACATCCTTTGTCACCGTTCCGGTTTTCGGGTTCGGCATGAGGCCCCGTGGCCCGAGGATCTGACCAAGCTTTCCGACCACAGGCATCATGTCCGGTGTTGCGATGGTCACATCCCAGTCAAGGGCACGACCAGCGGTGATCTCATCAGCGAGATCCTTCCCACCGACAACGTCAGCGCCGGCTTCCTCGGCCTCTCTGGCCTGATCGTTTGCGAAGACAACGACCTTCACGTCCTTGCCCGTGCCATGTGGCAACGAAACGGTGCCTCGCACGATCTGGTCTGCCTGCCGGGCATCGACGCCAAGCTGGAACGCCATGTCGACGGATTCGTCGAACTTGGCGAACGCCATCGTCTTGACGAGGTCAACGGCATCTGCCGGGGAGTAGCTGGCCTCAGCGTCGTAACGACGTTCGACTTCAGCACGATTCTTCGAGATTGCCATGGTGTTTCCTTTCGTGGTGCATGCGGGCCTGGGCCCTCCCACTGTCGGTGGCCATACGTGTGACGTACGACCTGGTATGTACTTCAGGAGGCCTTAGGCATCCACCACGTCGAGGCCCATCGAGCGGGCAGTGCCCTCGATGATGAGCATCGCGTTGTCGATGTCGTTGGCGTTGAGGTCTGGCATCTTTGTCTCGGCGATCTCACGGACCTGTGCCTTTGTGACCGAGCCAACCTTCTCCTTGTGCGGAACGCCAGAACCCTTTTCGATTCTCGCTGCCTGCCTCAGCAGGACCGCAGCTGGCGGAGTCTTGGTGATGAAAGTGAATGACCGGTCCTCGTAGATCGAAATCTCGACGGGGATGATCGTTCCGGATTGTGCTTGTGTTGCAGCGTTGTACGCCTGGACAAAGTCCATGATGTTCACGCCGTGCTGACCGAGGGCTGGACCCACCGGAGGCGCAGGGCTTGCCTGGCCTGCAGGGATCTGCAGCTTGAGCACGGTCATCAGTTTCTTGCGACCCATTGTTCAGTTCCTTGATATCTCAGTACTTGATGATCTGATCGAAGTTGAGTTCAACCGGTGTCTCGCGACCGAAGATGTCCACCAGCACGCGAACCTTTGACTGGTCCACGTTGATGTCTTCGATGACGCCGTTGAAATCTGCGAAGGGGCCCTCCACCACACGGACGGTCTCGCCGACCTCCCATGCAGGCTTGAAGGTTGGCTTTTCCTTCTTCGTTCCCTCTTCCTTTTCGACACCGAGAATGCGCTCGACTTCGCGTCGGGAGAGAGGACTTGGCTTGGTACCCGAACCGACGAACCCTGTGACATTCGGTGTGTTCCGAACTGCGTACCAGGAGTCGTCGTCCATGTACATACGAACGAGCACGTACCCGGGGAACTTCTTGCGCTCCACGGTGACCTTCTTGCCGTTCTTGTACTCGACGACATCCTCCATCGGGATGACAACGTCGAAAATCTTGTCCTCGAGGTGCATCGACTTGACTCTGTTCTCGAGGTTTGCCCGCACCTTGTTCTCGTAGCCCGAGTATGAGTGCACGACGTACCACGCACCAGGAAGGTCGTACGGGCTGAGCGGCTTGTGCTCAACAAGCTCCTGGACGGCCTCTTCGGCTGCCTCGAGCTCCGTTGCGTCGTCAGACACGGTTTCTTCGGTTACCACTGCTTCTACCGCTTCCATCAGGTGATCGCATCCAATACGGAGATGACGAGCTTGTTGAAGCCCCAGTCGAGAGCGAACACGAACAGAGTGATCACGGTGGTCATTCCGAACACCACGATCGTGTAGGTGCGAAGCTCTGCTTGGGATGGCCAGGCCACCTTCTTCAGCTCACTCCGAACCTCTTTGAAATACTTGACAGTGCGAGCCCAAAGGCTCAGCTTCTCATCCGAGCCCTTCTTGGACGAACGCGGGCCATCGGAGCGGCGCTTCTTCGCTCGCTCTTCTTCCTTCGCCTGGTGGCGTCGCATCTCACGGTTCAACTGCGTACTCCTCGACGGTCGCAGGGGTGGCGGGACTCGAACCCACAACATCCGGTTTTGGAGACCGGCGCTCTGCCAATTGGAGCTACACCCCTCCGGCCCGGTGTGGGCCCGATTAGAGAGTATATGTACCCGTTTCTCGAAGTGTAAACCGACTCGATTTGAGGTGAACGGGTCAGGCTGCGCGCTGTCGGTAGATCTTGAACAAGACCGCGGTGCCTGCGGCGGCTGTTGCTGCAGCGGTTGCAACGGCAGCAGCGGCTGCGATCCGCGCCGGCGTTCGTCGCGTCTGCGATGCGGTTTCAGGGACTGCCCACGGACCGACTTCCGCCATCACGTTCGGATAGACCTCAGCTGGTGCCTGGTCGGTAACCAACGCGAGCGATCGCAACTGGTCCCGCAACTCTCTGTGGGCGCTCAATTCAGACCGGCATGCAAGACAGGAATCGACGTGACTGATCATCGGATCGGTGAGGCCGTCTTCGCCGCGCGCAGCAAGAGTCGCAGCTACCGAAACGCATCGAGGTCTCAACATCATGTGTCCTCGTTCCATTCGCGCAGCCTGCGGCGGAGGTCCTTGCGGCCTCTGTGCAGACGAACTTTCGCCGCGGTCACGGAGATGTCCAGATGCTCTGCAATCTCAGCGTGAGACCAGTCGTATACGTCTTTCAGTACGACGACGGAGCGAACCGAACCCGAGAGCGCATTAAGCGCCTCTTCAATTCTCGGTCCGACTGCTGCAGATTCGCCAGCCCTGACCGGATCGATCGTTTGGGCTTCTGGATCGTTTGCGAGCGACTCGATCGGATCCAATCGCACTTTGTTGCGTCGCGCCCGGTGGGTCCATGCGGTGTTCACGGTGATGCGATGCATCCAGGTCGAGAACTTGGCGTCACCGCGGAACTTCGGCATCGCTCGCCAGGCGCGGATGAAGGCATCCTGCGTGACGTCTGACGCCATATCGCGGTCTCGAACCAGTCTCACTGCCAACGTGTACACCTCGTTTTGGTGCAGCCGCACCAACTCACCGAAGGCATCGCGGTCGCCTAGCCGAGCCTGCTCGACAAGATCATGAGGCTGTAGGGGTT
>JBPCTY010000096.1:0-2727 GCA_051011415.1 Acidimicrobiia bacterium | reverse complement strand
CAACGCGAAGTTCACCCTCGATGTAGCCGCGGAGTTTCGCGACCTCTTCGTCGGTCAGGTCACGGACACGGGTCTGCTCGTTGACCGAGGTCGCCTCGCAAACGTGCTTGGCCATCGATGGACCTATGCCATAGATGTAGGTGAGCGAGACCACCGTCCGCTTCTCGCGGGGGATGTCTACGCCGGCGATGCGTACCATGTCCGGTTTTTCTCCTCTCGGCGGGCGTCGCAGGTGACACCCGGACCGAAGCCTGCACAGAGCATCAGCCCTGCCTCTGCTTGTGTCGGGGGTTGGTGCAGATAACGCGAACGACTCCGTGTCGCCGAATGACACGACACTTGTCACACATACGTTTCACGCTGGGACGAACTTTCATTGTTCCACTGCCTGGGGTACTGGATTGCCTGGTGGTCGGGTTTGGTGAACGGAACTACTTGTACCGATAGGTGATGCGGCCGCGTTCGAGGTCGTACGGGGTGAGTTCGACTTGAACCTTGTCCCCGGGCAGGATGCGGATGTAGTGCATGCGCATCTTCCCTGATATGTGAGCGAGGACCTTGTGGCCATTGTCCAGCTCGACTCGAAACATCGCGTTGGGAAGGGGCTCGATGACGGTCCCTTCCATGACGATTGCATCTTCCTTTGACTTCGGCAGTTGTCCGACTCCTTGTCCGACCTTCTGAGAACACGTTCGGGAGAGCCGGACGCGGTGGCCAGCACGCGCGGATCGCGGTGATGGCCAGCAGACAAGCCTATCGCCGTGTCAGTCCGGCTCCCAACCAGCCGACGGGCGGAGTCTCAGGCGTTTGCCAGCACACCCTCGATGACGGACCGGAGTCGGTCGAAGACCGCTTCTTCGGTCCCCAACCCGTCAACAACAACCAAGATCCCTCGCTCTTGGACCCATTCGAGAAGGGGTGCCGTCTGGGCTTCGTAGAGCTCCAGCCGACGGGCGATGGACTCGGGTGTGTCGTCTGCTCGCCCACGTTCCAACATGCGGGCGGTCACGACGCCCGAAGGCACGTCCAGGTTGATCGCCAACTTCAGCGCGTCACCCACAAAGTTCGCCAACGCGTCGGCCTGACCGGGTGTACGGGGGAACCCGTCCAATAGGAATCCGCCGGAGACGACGTCGTCTTGGCGCAGTCGTTGCTCGACGATGCCGTTCATGATCTCGTCGGGCACGAGGTCTCCGGCGTCCATGATGACCTTGGCGCGAGCGCCCAGGTCTGTCTCGTCGGCCACGGCTTGGCGCAACATGTCGCCGGTCGAGATGTGGACCACCCCGTACTCATCCGCGATGCGCTCGGCCTGGGTCCCCTTGCCCGACCCTTGCCGGCCGAGGATGATCATTCCGATTGGCACTTTCTCTCCCAACTGCGTTGTCGGGCTGGCGTTCGCTGCAATCTATCGTCAAATTCGAGCGCTCTTGCGAGGGTAATAACGCCCAATTTTGCCCCTGCAGGAGGAGAACTCGCTACTTGAGGAAGCCCTCGTAGTTCCGCATCATCAGCTGAGAGTCGATCTGCTTCATTGTCTCGAGAGCGACCCCGACAGCGATCAGGATGGAGATCCCGCCAAAGGAGATCTGGCCAACGTTGCCCTGGTCGAGGACCTTGGCAAGGATGAACGTCGGGACCAACGCCACCATGGCTATGAAGACCGCTCCGGCCAGCGTGACGCGGTTCAGGATGCGGGCAAGGTATCGCTCGGTCTGGGGCCCCGGTCGGATCCCGGGGATGAACCCACCCTGCTTGCGGATTGTGTCGGCTTGTTTGACGGGGTCGAAGGTTATGGCGGTGTAGAAGTACGCGAAACCGATGATCAATAGGCCGAAGAACAACAAGTAGAACGGGCTGTCGGACGTAGTGAGGTTTGAGTCGATCCAGCTCTGCACACTCTCGCCCCAGGTGTCGTTGCTCTCGTCGGCATCAGAAGGGAGCACTGAGGAAAGCAGCTGGGGAAGGTAGAGCACCGAGCTGGCGAAGATGATGGGGATCACGCCGCTCTGGTTGACCTTCAGCGGGATGTAGGTGCTCTGGCCCCCGTACTGCTTTCTTCCGACCACGCGTTTCGCGAACTGCACCGGTATTCGGCGCTGGCCCTGTTCGACGAACACGATGAACACCAACAAGACGATGAACAAGAGGATCACGCCGACCAGCGCTCCCAGGCCTGCGTCTTGTCGTACAAGCGCTCCCTGGTTCGGGAGCGACGCCACCACCGAGACGAAAATGATCAGCGACATGCCGTTGCCGATGCCATGTTGGGTGATCAGCTCGCCCATCCACATCAGCAGGGCAGTCCCGGCCGTCAGCGTGAGCACGACCAAGGCCACACGTGGGGCAGTGAAGTTGGGCAACAAGTCGAGCTGGGTGCCATCGCCCCCTCCGTGACCGAATCCGCCACCACCGTTGTGGAACAGGAATGCGAAGGCCGTCGACTGCAGCAACGCGATACCAACTGTCATGTATCGGGTGGTCTGGGTAATCTTGCGTTGCCCAACAGCCCCCATCTGCTGCCATTGTTCGACGCGAGGAATGACCACGCCGAGAATCTGCATGATGATCGAGGCGGTGATGTACGGCAGGATTCCCAACGCGAATATCGCGAACTGGGTCAGGGCACCACCGGAGAAGAGCCTCAAGAACGCAAGGGCTCCACCGTTCTCGTCAGTCCGGTCCTTCAGGACCTGGATGGCGTCGATATCGATTCCCGGGGCTGGA
>JBPCTY010000095.1:0-11914 GCA_051011415.1 Acidimicrobiia bacterium | reverse complement strand
GCCCTGTCAAACGTGATCGATGCGGAGGCAAGGCGAAACGAAACCGAACGGTGATGCGGAATGGTGCGAGCGAGGTACACGAGATCTCTGGCGGTGTGGTCGCTGACATCGGTGTGCGATTGCACATACTCGGTCAGCGATCGGGATGCATCAGCCAGCGGTGCTTGACCGGAATCAAGCTCGTTGACCAGTACCACTTGTTGTGCTCTGAGGTCGGCTATCTCGTGTTCGAGCGATGACAGTCTTTCGGTCAGCTGCTCGATGTTGGGCGGTGTGAACATATGGACAACGTATGTCATGGGTGTGACAGAAACCGGCCATTTTGAACGTTCAGAGACGAAGGCCCTACGGAGTTGGTGTGTAGGCCAGCGCCTTGCTGATGCTGGTGTCGAGGGGGTCGGAGTGGCCCAGTTCGTAGGCTGTCCGCAGTTCGGGTTCCAGAGCCTCGACAGCGCCTGCATCCGAGAACTCCTGGACGGTCGCATCAAGCGCTGTCTGGACTCCGATTCCTGATGACTCTCTCAAGGCCCTCACCGCACCAACGAAATAGAGCGCCTCGACGTCATCTCCCAGTCGTCTGGCGTTGTCCGCGACCCCGGTCATTGTTACCGCGATGCCGGAGAGGTCGTTGGCCTCGGCAAACACCACGAGCCCGACCTGCAGATCTCTCGTCGCAGCCCGATGGTCGCCCAGGTGGTGCAGGGCAGCTGATCGAATTGCCATTGCCCACGCCTCGGAGATCGGATCATCAACAATCTTGAACGCATCAATGGCCTTCTGCGAGTTCTCAAGGGCCCGTTCGGGTGACTGGTTGAGCCAGGTGCGGGCGACAGCTACATGTGCATACGCCACGAGCCTGTCGTTGCCTTCTTCGGCGGCGACCTCACTTGCCTCGTCAAGCAATTCGGTTGCAGCTTCGAGGCCATCCTCGTCAGTGACAGGGAACGACAGGTTGTACAGAGCTGCCGCCAGCCCATCGGTGATGTCGTGGTCCCGACGGATGGCCACTGCTTCCTCGTAGTACGACCGCGTGGCAGGTGCATCTCCGACCCAATAGGCGATTGAACCGGCAGCGTCGAGAGCTTCAGCCCTGACCTCGGGCAGAGATCCATCCAGTGCCAACGCAGACGATGCCGCGTCGGTCGCCTCCACCAGGTGGCCGCGGGTTTTCCAGAACTGCCACGCTGCCGACACAATCCGCTGCGCAGTATCCGCATCGCCCACAGCGACCGCATGGCTCAGCGCCGTCTGGAGGTTCGCATTCTCCACGCCGAGCTTGGTCATCCAATCCTTGGAGTCCTTGCCATCGAGATGCGGTTGAGCCTCCTCGAGCATGGCGAGGTACGCGGCAGCGTGCCGGTCCCTGATCTGCCGCTCATCAGATGTCTCGTCAAGCCGTTGGATGGCAAACTCGCGAACGGTTTCGAGCATCCGGAACCGTGGCGATGCGCCGGAATGATCGCCGACCAGCAGGCTGTGGTCGACGAGCGAGCCGAGCCCCGAGAATGGATCGATTCCAAGGTCGGTCGACGGCTGCGTGACGGTGATGATCTGGTCAAGACCCGCACCGGTCGGAAACGCACCGAGCCGGGTCAGCAGCTTTTGCTCTGGCTCGGAGAGCAGGTCGTACGACCACCTGATTGTGTCGGCAAGCGTTACCTCTCGCTCGGCTGCGGTTCTTCCGCTCAAGGACAGCGGATCGAGGGTTTCGAGAATTGCCTCGCACGACATCATCCGCACCCTGGCCGCAGCAAGCTCGATCGCAAGCGGCAAACCGTCGAGTCTGCGGACAATCGCTTCGACCGTCGTTCGATTGGTGTCATCCAGCGCAAACGATCCGCGAACGGAACGCGCCCGTTCGGCGAACAGCTCAACCGCTGCGTCCGCAATGTTCAACGGAGCTATCCCAATCTCCTGTTCGCCCGAAACGCCGAGCGGGGTCCGGGAGGTCACCAGAACTCTCGAACCAGGCGAAGCTTCCAAGACTGCGGTGACCGTTGTGCGAGCGTCAAGGACATGCTCGAAGTTGTCCATGATGAGCAAGACGCTCCGGTGCTGGAGGAAGGTGGCGAGTGCGTCGATTGGTGTCTTTGACGGGTCCGACATCGGTGCGCCCACAGCGTCGATCGCCTGATTCGGGACGGATGACGGATCGCTGATGCCAGCCAACGGAACAAAGAACGCACCATCACTGAAATCCTTCGACATCGCTGTGCCGATCTCAACGGACAGTCGTGTCTTGCCAGTCCCGCCGGGTCCGGTGAGCGTCACAAGCCTGCTGGTCTTCAACGCTTCAGTTCCGTTGGCGACGTCATCATCCCTTCCAAGGAACGACGACAGATCAACGGGCGCATTGACTGGGTGGCTCGCAGGAGCCCTCGGAGGTGGAGCGTTCGACTCGAGGCCTGGTGCCACCACCTGATTGAGGCTTACTGGGTCATCGATGTCTTTCAGCCAGTACTCGCCGAGCGGCTTGTAGGAAGCGTCAGCGCCCAGGCCGTCGGCAACGATGCGATCAGTAACGAGAATCTGGCCGCCGTGTGCAGCCCCCGACACCCGTGCAGCGATGTGAACATCCAGCCCCGTGTAGTTGTCACCACCAAGAACTGCTTCTCCCGTGTGGAGACCCATCCGAACCCTGAGGTCCTCGTCGGCGAGATCCTGATCGCTCTCGAGAGAGCGTTGGATGTCGATAGCGGCGTCGACGCCGGCCGCGACGTCGGTGAACACCGCAAAGAATGCGTCACCTTCGGTGCGCATCTCGACTCCACCACGGGCATCCAGCCCCGCTCTGACGACCTCGTGGTGGCGTGTGAGGAGGTCGGTGTAGCGATCGCTCCCGACCCGGCTGAGGATTCGGGTGGAGCCCTCAATATCGGTGAACAAGAACGTGACCGTCCCCGTCGGCAGCTGTCCACTCATTCTGTGACTCTGTTGGGATCGATCCGCATGAACCGCACGCTACCCAGCCCAGAGGACCCAGTTGGCGTTGCAGCGAGACGGAGCCGCGAGGGCGCCTAGAACCCGCCGCGGCGGCGGCGCTTGAGCGCCTTCTCCTTGAAGGGCGCTTCCTCGGGTGGAGGTTCCCATGCCGCAAGGTCAGCGAGGCGCTCGTCGTTGGAGAACATCTTGACGATCGGTACGTTGAGGTGTGCGCGGCGCTGGATTCCCAGGACCTCGTTCACCTGGTCCCACTCGACGAGTGTCACGACCAGTCCTTCTTCGCCGGCACGTGCAGTGCGGCCGCTGCGGTGGAGGTAGGTCTTTGGATCGTCAGGCGGGTCGTAGTGCACGACGACATCGACTCCATCGATGTGGAGTCCACGCGCAGCAACGTTCGTTGCAACAAGGACGCTGATCTTCCCATCGGCAAACCGCTGCAGACTCTGTTCACGCTTGCTCTGTGGAAGGTCGCCATGGATCGGGGCACAGCCGACCTCGAGCTCGCGGAGGTCCCTGGCGAGGCGATCGGCCCCAGCCTTTGTTCTGGTGAAAGCGAGGACTCGGTCGTTGTTCTCCGCGAGGGCCTTCACAACCTTGGCCTTGTCCATGTGGTGTACCTTGAGGAATCGATGCTCCATCGTGTCGACCGTCTCGGTCGGGGACTCGACCTCGTACTTCACAGGATCGGTCATGTAGTTGTTGATGAGTTCCTGGACCTGATGGTCGAGCGTCGCCGAATAGAGGAAGGTCTGTCGCTCCTCGGGGAGCTTGGCCATGATCGCTCGGACTTGTGGCATGAAGCCCATGTCGGCCATCTGGTCTGCCTCATCGATGGCGACAATCGAAATGCTTCGGGGGTCGAGGGCCTTGCGCTCCATCAGGTCAATCAAGCGGCCAGGGGTCGCGATCGCAATCGATGCGCCTTTTTCGAGTGCCTCAACCTGCGGGCCCATCGGAGCACCGCCGTATACCGCGACAGCGGTGCGGTTGCGCACTGCGAGGAGCGGCTTCAGTGTCCTGGTCACCTGGACCGCAAGTTCTCGCGTAGGGACGAGAACGAGGGCCTGTGGGCGTTTCGCCTCGGCCTCGCCGACGCGTTCAAGCATCGGAATGCCGAATGCAAGCGTCTTGCCAGACCCGGTCTTGGCCTTGCCGGTGATGTCAGCACCCTCAAGAGCGCTGGGCAGCGTCATTTCCTGAATAGGAAACGGGGAGACGATGCCGTCTTCGGCAAGAGTCGCAACGAGATCTTCGGCTACGCCGAGTTCAGCGAAGGACGCGGCCGTTGTGGTCAGTTCTGTGTCAGTCATCCAATACGGAGCGGGAGAGACGAGGTTGCTCCGCGCATGAACGCTAGCGGTCAAGACCCGCAACCACCGGTGTTACCGAGTGGATCGCCTCTCGGATGCCCTGCCATGGGATCGACCCCAGAGGTATGCGGCGATGACGAGGGCCACCGTCGTGGTTGTTGCGGAGGTCCGCTTCACGACCTTCTTGCGTCGCCGCGAGAACTCGACAATCGGCCAGCCCTGATGGTGGGCCATCGATTCAAGAGCTGCATCGGGGTTCACGGCTACTGGGTATCCGACTGCCTCAAGCATCGGGAGGTCGCCGATCGAATCGGTGTAGGCATAGGACCGCGACAGGTCGTAGCCCTTCTCCTCAGCGATCTTCCGCATCGCGATGGCCTTGCCCTCGCCGTAGCAAAACGGCTGTGCCAGCTCTCCCGTATAGACGCCGTCCCGTATCTCGGCAACGGTGCCTAAGCCTCCGGTCATCTCGATGGCGTCAGCGAATCGGCCGACGATCTCGACGGGGGAGGCCGACACGATGTAGGTGTCACGACCGGCGTCCGTGTGTAGATCGATCAATCCACGAGCCTCGCGACGCACGTCGTCGAGCAGTCTCGGGATGATCTCGTCTGCAAGCCCTGTGAGGGTCGAAACCTCCACACCTTCGATCGCCTCAAGGATGCGACTCTTGACTGCTTCGGTCTTGTCATCGCCCGCACCCTGCAACTTGAAGCTCACCGCATTGCCTGCGTCCTTCATCAGCTGTGTGGTCGGGACCAAACCCTCGCGGTATGCGGCCCAACCGAAGGTGAACACGGACGATCCTCCGATGATCGTGCGGTCCAGATCAAAGAATGCAGCTGCGCGACCTTCGTCCGTCACCTTGCCGCACCGATCTGTGCTGCATCAACGGCAAACAGCCGATCGGCACCAGCCGTGACGCTGTCCGAGAGTCCATGGACCTTTGGCAGAAGGTTGGTCGCGTAGAACGTCGCGGTCGCGATCTTCGCTTCCAACCATGCGTCTGTCGCAGCGCCGTCGATCGCGGCGAGCGCCTGGCGTGCGAGGTAGTAGCCACCGGCGAGGGTCCCAAGCATCTCTTGGTAAGGCGTTGCACCGGCCATCCGGTCCTGTGCCTTATCAGCCTCGTTGAGCCACGTGGTTGCGCTGCGAACCGTGTCGACGGCTGACGCCAGCTCCGTCCGAATGTCGGCCAACTGTTCGCCGGCCGCGGCGAGGTCCTCGTCCAGCGCCGACATCTCGTCGAGATAGCCGTTGACTACGGCGCCTTCGGACATAGGAAGCTTCCTCATGACCAGATCGAGGGCCTGTATCCCGTTCGTTCCCTCGTAGATGGGGGTGATCCGTGCATCTCGGTAGAACTGGGCTGCTCCGGTCTCCTCGATGAAGCCCATTCCTCCATGGATCTGTACGCCGATCGATGCGAGCTCGACACCACGATCTGTGCACCATGACTTCGTGATCGGCGTGAGAAGTGCAAGCCGATCCGATGCCGCGTCCCGCTCGTCTTGTGTTGCGGCCGAGTGCGATCGGTCCTCTGCCGCTACGGCGTCGTAGACGAGGCCGCGCATGGCCTCGGTATACGCCTTCATAGTGAGCAGGTTCCGCCGTACGTCGGGGTGATCGATGATCGGCGACAACTCTGTGGATCCGGCGGCTCGCCCCTGCTTGCGATCCTTGGCATATGCGGCAGCATGCTGATACGCCCGTTCTGCCACAGAGAGGCCCTCAAGCCCGACCTCAAGCCGCGCTTGGTTCATCATGGTGAACATGTATGCCATGCCCTTTTGCTCCTCGCCGATGAGGTACCCGGTGGCCTTTTCGAACGAAAGCACACAGGTTGGAGATCCATGGATGCCGAGCTTGTGCTCAATCGACACGACATCAACGGAGTTGGCTTCGCCGGGAGTCCCATCGGAGTTTGGGAGGAACTTGGGAACGAGGAACAAGGAGATCCCTCTCGTGCCAGGGGCGGCGTCGGGTGTTCGTGCAAGCACTAGGTGAATGATGTTGTCGGCGAGGTCGTGGTCGCCCCAGGTGATGAAGATCTTCGTACCCGAGATCGCATAGGACCCGTCAGGGTTCCGAATCGCCTTGGAACGCACGGCGCCAACATCCGAGCCGGCTTCCGGCTCGGTGAGGACCATCGTGCCGGTCCATTCCGCAGTGATCAGGTTCTCGAGGTAGATGTCTCGCAGTTCGTCCGTTCCGTGTTGTGTAAGCAGGGTGATGGCGCTGCCCGTCAGCATTGGGCAGAGTGAGAACGCGAGGTTCGCCGACGTCATCATCTCTGAAACGGCAAGACCGATCGTCTTTGGGAATCCGTGGCCTCCAAAGTCCATCGACCCGGTCACCGAGGCCCACCCTGATTCCTTGAGCTTTCCCCACGCTGTCTTGAACTCGTCGGGTGTCACGACCGAGCCATCAACGAGCTTGGCGCCTTCCTGGTCGCCAACCTCGTTGGTCGGGGCGAATACATCGCCGAAGAATCGTGACGCCTCGTCGAGGACACCCTCGAGCATCTCGGAGTCGACATGCTCGAATCCATCGAGACCGATGATCTCGTCGACATCACAGATCGTGTCGAGCGTGAAGGCGATATCGCGTACGGGAGCGGTGTAAAGAGCCATGTGGGAAGGGTAGTTGCCACTCGCGGGTCGTCGATCCGGCGTCGACGGCCTTTGCTCAGAACGCACGCCGGACGTCGTTGACAGCTGAGAGACGGCCGGCTGAACCGCACGCTGTTGCCATGCATCGCCCCTAGCCTCCGGCTTCATCCCGATCCCCCTTTGGAGCCTCATGACGATGCGTCGCTTCTTCACAGTTCTTCTCGCTGCAGGTCTTGTGCTTGCCGCGTGCGGGGGGTCAAGCGACTCGGAGGAACCATTGAGCGAAGACACCCTCGACGACAGCACCACAACCAGCAGCGCCGAACCGGCCGAGGCGAGCGCCTCATCCGACACATCTGCTGACGGCGGATTCATCGTCCGCGATGGAGACATCGTTGAGGTTCACTATGTCGGAACGCTCGACGACGGGTCTGTGTTTGATTCCTCACGCGAGCGCGACAGCACTTTCACCTTCACGGTTGGATCGGGTCAGGTCATTTCCGGCTTCGACGAGGCTGTCCGGGGCGGACAAGTCGGAGATGTGAACACATCTCGTATGGAAGCCGCTGATGCGTACGGCGAGAAGAGCGACGAGAACATCCTCGTGGTTCCGTATAACCCCGATCAGGGTGATGTAAAGGTCGGCGACGAGGTCTTCCTCACCAACGGCCAGCCTGCAGTCATCCTCGAGGTCACGGAAGAAACAGTGACGCTCGACGCCAACCACAGGCTCGCCGGTGAGGCGCTCACCTTCGAGATCGAGATTCTGTCGATTACGCGGGAGTAGTCGCCTGAGTGGCGCCTTCCCATATCGCTCGAAACACAGCCGAAGTCTCCTGCAGCTCTGCAGCAGGGCCCGAAGCCACGATGCGACCTGCATCCATGACGATCACGCGGTCTGCTCTCGCAAGCGCAGCATGACGGTGCGACACCACCAGCGCAGCGACATCGGCCCGAGCATTGAACAACCGAGTCCAGAGAATCTGCTCGGTCTCAACGTCCAGGGCTGATGAGACATCGTCAAGCACCAGAAGCTGTGGATCACGGGTCAGCATCCGAGCGCTTGCCGATCGTTGGATCTGTCCACCTGATAGACGGACGCCGCGCGGGCCAACCATCGTCTCAAGGCCCTCGGACATCTGGTCGACGTCGTGGCGCATTGTGGCGATATAGATCGATTCGTTGACGACGTGATCCGTGACCTCCTCACCGAGGATGAGGTTGTCCCGGAGCGACATCGAGAACAGCTTGGGTACCTGGGGTGTGTAGGCCGCATGCGGTGGCACCAGCATGCCCGACGCATCATGAACCTCTGTGCCGTTCCACTCGATCGTTCCACTGTCTGCAGGGAGCAGACCGAGCACCGTACGCACCGCGGTCGTCTTGCCAGAACCGATGCGACCTGTGATCACCACGAACTCGCCTCGCGCAATGTCCAGGTCAAAGTCTTCGATCCCATTGACCGATCCGGGATATGTGTAGGAAAGCCCTCGCACCGAGAGTCGATCGAAGTCCGGTGGTTCCGGTAGCGGTTCGGTCCGTTGCGCTGGGTCGCCGTCGAGACCCGTATCGGTCTCAACGAAGACGCGCTCCCACGGCTCGCCGTGGAGCGTCTTGGTAAGCCGCTCAATGGACACAGACCCTTGCTTCGCCCGTGCGGTGAACACACCAATGAAGTACGAAGCATCAGTGACGTGATGGAGAAGGAAGACGAAGAGCGCAAACTCGCCAATCGAGATTCCCGCATCCCCCGTTGCTGACAGGCGGCCGGCAGCGAGCAGCAGGATCAAACCTGTTCCGATGTTCACCGTGTTGCGGAATACAGCATGGAGCGCCTCTGTGAGAGTGCGGTCCTTGACCATCATTTCCTTGCGTTCGCTGTTGAGAGCCACGAACCGCTCGAGCATCGGTTGCTCGGCGCCTGCGACCTTGACCGACTGTGTCGCGGAGAAGGTCTCGCCAAGGAACCCGGTGATCGACTCGGTTGCTTCCCTGGCCTGACGGCGATAGCGACGAACCATGCCTCCCGTCGTGTGCGAGACGAACGCCACGATTACGACTGGGATCGCAACGACGACCGTGATGACAGGATCGATCGAGAACAACAACCCAAACGAAACCAAACCGGCCACGACCGCTCCAGCGAGGTCAACGGTCAGATCGAATGGTTCAACCACATGCTCGACGTCATCCCTCAGGCGCGAGACAATCTCGCCTGGCGTCTCGTCGAGTGACTCAGCTCCAGGCAGCTCATAGAGCCGCAGCAACAGATTGCGTCGCATCAATGCGGCGGCCCTGAACAGCATCGATCCATGGTTGCGCATGGCAAGGAAGATGAACGCCGTTCGAGCCAACGTGTACGCCGCAAGCGCGAGAACGATCGTGGTCACGGTTGTTGGCTCAATCCCGGCAGCCAGCTGGTTGAAGAAGTACCCGATCAACAGCCCGACGAAGATCGGCATCGTCCAGACGGACACCCATAGGACGAGCGCGACCGAATAGCGGAAAGGCTGACGTCTGATCAGCGCCCAAATCACCTCTCTGAATGGGGGTGTTTGTTGGGTCGTCATGCCAGTGCCTCCTCCATACCTGCCACAAGCAACCGCGAGAACACCGAGTCAGGGTTGTCGCTAAGTGCCGCTCGTTCACCCGCTTCGAGGACCCGACCGTCCTCGAGGATGATGATGTCGTCTGCCCGTGCGACCGTGGCGAGACGGTGTGCGATCAGGATCGCCGTTCGACCTTCAAGAAGATGATCGACTGCCTTCTCTATGAGCGCCTCAGTCGCGGGATCGAGACGCGACGATGCCTCATCGAGCACCACGATTCCGGGGTCTCGCAGGAACACACGCGTGAAGGCAAGCAGCTGTGCCTGCCCCGCAGATAGGCCGCCGCTTCCAGAATCGAGCATTGTGTCAAGGCCGTGGGGGAGCGACGCAAGCCATTCGTCCAGCTCGAGTCGATGGATGACATCCATGAGCCTGGCGTCGTCGACGGAATCGTCGAAGAACGTCAAGTTCTCCCTGACCGTTGCCCTGAACAGCTGCACATCCTGCGTGACCATGGCGACCCGCTCTCGCAGGTTCGGAAGTCCGATGTCCCAGGTCGCTCTCCCGCCGACCTCGACAATCCCTTGCTGGGGTTCGTAAAGCCGCGTGACCAGACGTGCAATCGTCGACTTCCCGCTTCCGGTACGGCCGAGTAGACCCACGACGCGTCCTCGAGCAATGTCGAAGCTGACATCGTTCAACACGGTTTCGTCCCCGGCTTCGTCGTCATAGGAGAACGTCACGTGATCGAACTTCAAGCTGAGCGCACCGTCTGGAATCGTCGCCTCTGAACGCTGTACGAGCCTCGATTCGGTCGCAAACATCTCTTCGACTCTTTCGATCGAGGCTCCAGCCTTCTGGAGGTCGTTCATTTGCTCACGGATCTCTTCGATCGGTCTGTGCGCCATTTCGATGTACTGGAACACCAGATACACCGACCCGAGCGTGAGTGTCCCGATGCCGAACAACCATGCGCCAAGCACGAAGGCAAGCATCATGGATGCGAAGTAGAGGCCCATCGATGCCGTCCACATGATCGCCCAACCTGTCCAACCGCGGACGACTTGTGGGAGCCACTTGCGTTGGATGTCATCGAACCGTGAGACCATGAACCCGGTCGCCCCGTTGGCCTCGATGTCTTCGGTTCCATCGACCTGTTCGCCGACGAACCCGAACATCTCTGCACTCGTTCCCCTGATCGCTTTGTGCCACGGCACGGTGACTCCGTGGATTCGTCCGAGACCGAGGAAGGTGATCGCAGTGAACACGGTGATCGAGAGACCGAGAATCCACGACTCAGCCCAGAGCAGCACAAGGATCCCGACGAGCAGGACCCCGTTGCCGACAACCTTGATCATCATGGATGAGAAGAAGTTCGACAGCGCGGTGACGTCGCCATCGATTCGCTCGATGAGCTCTCCCGGGCTTGTGCCCTTGTGGTACCCCATATCGAGGTGCAGCACGTGGTCTGTGAGATCCGCCCGGAGTGTGTTTGTTGCCGACCAGCCGATCTGCTCGGCGAGATACGTCGCCCACACCAACAACAGTTGGTGCACAACGGCGATCACCATGAACAGCACCGCGATGGGAACCAGCTCGGACACCGACGCCCCGGTTGTCGCTCCGTCGATGAACCTGCGGATCAGCTGCGGGTTCGCGAGTTGCAGCGCGATCGTGGCGAAGAGCACGACCGCGAGCAAGTAGGCCCGCCGGCGATATGGCCGGAGGTACTTTGCAAAGAGTCTGAAATATGCACGTACGGGGATCATGGATGGTCCTTGAGAATCGAAAAGAGACGCTTCATGCGATGAAGAACATCGACTTGCGTGGGGACTTCGGAAGCGGGAGTGCGGTTGGAGTTACCGCAGACGGGCGCGCGCGAAGGCCAGCGATGGGATGTTTGGTGACTTCATGCACCGCATCGTGACTCCTCGGTTGCGTACCCGGTCCCGCAGGACCAGAGACGGCATGGTGCCCGATGCAGCCGGAGATGTCAAGGAGGAAAGCCCTTTGGTAAGGCGTTCAGTCATACTCGAAGACATCCTCAAGCGGCACATCAAGTGCCGCGGCGATTTCAAATGCAAGCTGCAACGTGGGCGAATACTTGCCCTTTTCAACAGCGATGATCGTTTGGCGTGTGACACCGAGCCGTTGGGCGAGATCGGCTTGAGTTATGTCTCGCTCGGCTCGAAGCGTGCGCATCGAGTTCGTGATTCTTGTCCGCCGAACCACGGTCACATGCCCCCGCGGTAGGAAGCCACCTTGATGGTCATCGCAGAAAGGGCTTGAAGGATGAATGCTGCGAAGATCGCGCTTGCGATCCAGAAGTACTCAGCCTCGAACCAGGTAATCACGAGGGTGACAGCGATGCCAGCCGAAAGCACGGCGGCTCCGACCCGGTCCCCCCTGTGGGAGATGAGCGTGTCGCGTTCATCTTCGACACCTGCTTCGGTAGGCGCTCTACCGGCGATGATGATCTGGACGACCACGATCACGACGA
>JBPCTY010000094.1:0-4201 GCA_051011415.1 Acidimicrobiia bacterium | reverse complement strand
CGCTGCTCTACACGAACTCGGACACATACCAGTTCGTGATCATCGTGGCTGTGATGATTGCTCTTACGATCGGCATCATCTTCACCGAGCAAGGACAGCGTCGAATACCGGTGCAGTTCTCGCGCCGCGTGCGTGGTCGCAAGGTACTTGGTGGCCAGTCGACCTACATCCCGCTGAAGGTGAACATGGCAGGCGTGATTCCTGTCATCTTCGCAACGTCGATCATGTACTTCCCTGCACTGTTGTCCTCGGCACTCCCGAGCACGGGTTGGGGAGCGTCGGTTCGTGACTGGATCGACCAGAACATGCTGTCAACCGGAGGCGCTGGCGGATTCTCGCCGAGCCTGTGGTACATCGGCCTGCTGGCGCTGCTGGTGGTGTTCTTCACCTACTTCTACACGGCGATCCAGTTCGATCCCGAGCGTCAGGCAGACATGATCCAGCGTCAGGGTGGGTTCATCCCGGGTATCCGCCCAGGGCGCGCCACGGTCAACTACCTGAGCTACGTGCTGTCCCGCATCACCCTGCCGGGTGCTCTGTATCTGGCGGTCGTGACCATCCTGCCATCGCTCTTTGGCTGGTGGTGGGGCGTTCCCGTCGGACTGTCGGGTGTCTCCATCATCATCGTTGCCGGTGTTGCCCTCGAGACGACCAAGCAGATCGAGAGCCAGCTCACGATGCGCAACTACGAGGGTTTCCTCAGCTGACGTTCGGCGTCGAGGCTCCCGTGTCACTACCCAAGGAGGCGTAGGCCATGGCCAGAAGGATTCTGTTCCTCGGACCCCCGGGCGCTGGGAAGGGCACGCAAGCGGCAATGCTTGCCAAGGCCTTGAAGGTTCCCCACATCTCCACCGGCGCGATACTCAGGGATGCGGTGGCGGCTGGCACCGAGCTCGGCAAAGAAGCCGAGAGTGTCATGGCCGCAGGTGACCTCGTGTCCGATGACCTCGTGGTGGCGATCGTGGATGCACGGCTCGCAGAGGAGGACGCTCGGTGCGGGTATCTGCTCGATGGCTTTCCCCGCAACGTCGCACAGGCGAACGCGCTGAACGATGCCGTCGTCGATGCCATCGGCACAGTGCTCTTGCTCGAGGTCGACACGGACGAGCTGGTTGCACGGTTGCTCAAGCGATCCGCCGATGAGGGCCGCGCCGACGACAACGAAGAGACCATTCGTCGACGGCTCGAGGTGTACAACGCCGAGACCGCCCCTCTGGTTGACCACTACGCAGATGCGGTGATCAGGATTGACGGTGTTGGTGAGATCGACGACATCTTCTCCAGGGTCGTTCTGGCCCTCGCTAGCTAGGGACGTTTGATCGTGGGCGACACACGTGTGATCACGAAGAAGTCTGCGGCTGACTTCGACAAGATGAAGATTGCTGGCCAGTGTGTTGCTGCAATGCATGCCGCAGTCCGAGATGCGGCTGCCCCCGGCGTGACAACGGCCGACCTTGACGGCCTGGCGCGAGAGGTGCTTGCCGAGCATGGGTGTCGGTCGTCGTTCCTTGGGTATGGCGGCCCGAACAACCCGTTCCCCGGTGTGTTGTGCACGTCACCGAATTCGGTCATTGTTCACGGCATCCCTGGTGACTACACGCTCAAGGATGGCGACATCATCTCGATCGATGCCGGTGCCATCTATGAGGGCTGGCACGGTGATGCAGCGTTCACCATGGCGATCGGCGATGTTCCGGACGAGGTCGCAAACCTCCTCGAAGTCACCGAGCGGGCGCTGTGGAAAGGCATTGAGCAGGCGAAGGCAGGGAACCGGCTTGGCGACATCGGTGCCGCGGTCGAGGCGGTCGCGGCACCACACAACCTCGGCGTTGTCCGAGAGTACGTCGGCCACGGAATCGGCAGGCAGATGCACGAAGCTCCAAGCGTGCCCAACTACGGCAAGGCGGGCAAGGGCCTGCGGCTCAAGACCGGTATGGCCCTCGCCATCGAACCGATGTTCAACCTCGGCACACCGGAGTCTGAAGTGCTCGATGACCATTGGACCGTCGTGACGGCGGATGGGGCGTGGTCCGCGCACTTCGAGCACACCGTGCTGCTCACGAAGCAGGGGACGATCGTGTCCACGCTTCCGGAGCCCAAGCTGATCCCGTAGCGGATCCGCCCTGGATCGAACTCGACCACGAATCGGTGGCAGACGCGTTCTCCAATCGGTAGGTTGGTCCTCATCCCCGGGGGAGGACTTCCATGAAGCGTCTTGTGATCGTGTGCACCTTGTTGGCCATGCTGGGAGCCGCCTGCAGCTCTGACTCCACCGATGCGGACACGCCAACGACGACGACTGCTGCTCCTTCGGATGCTTCTGATGCGGGTGCCGACGAGACGACCACAACCGCCGCTGCAGCGTCAACTACGGAGGCCACGACGACCACTGCAGCACCGGAACCGGCCAGCGGTTCGCTCGAAACCTGTGTCGTTGGTAGATGGGTGCTTGATCCGGTCGCGTTCTTCGAGGATGTGCTTGCCGAACAGCCACAACAGGGCATTGATGGTGAGTTTGCGTTCGTCGACGGCGAGTACGTGCTCATCATCGATGCGGACGGCACATTCCAATCGCTCCGCGACAATTGGTCATTCGCCGTGACCAGCGACTTTGGGAATCTCGAGGTCACGGTGAACGACTCAGACATCGGTACGTGGTCGCTCCAAGGCGATGTGTTGACGACCACCGTCGAGCCGGGCGAACCAGCGGAGATCGCCATCACCGTGGACGATCAGCCGTTCGTGTTCCCAGGTGGAGTATCTCCGATAGAGCCGCCAGAGGCAGAGTTCACCGGTGCCACCGTTGCGTGTGACGGCGAAACGCTGTCAGCCACGGCGGAGGGTTTCACGTCCGAGTGGGCCAGGAGCGGATGAACGTGACGAAGCAGTTCGTACTCGCTGCAATAGTTGTTGCGCTCGTCGCATCGGGATGTTCCGACGATGCTGACTCGACCACCACCGTTCCTGCAACGTTGACCACGACTTCGTCGACGGCCGCACCCGCAACCACTACGACCACGGTGCCGGAGGACACAACCACCACCGCCGCCGAGACGACCACAACAGTGGCGGAGACGACCACAAGCGCGTCGAGCACTACGACGACGATGGCTGAGGAGTCGAGCCTCGAACTGTCCGACGAGGGTGTGCAGGCCGGTGCGACGTGGGTGCCTTTTGGCACGATCGACGAGGATGCCATAGCGGCCGTCGAAGCTGTCCTTGGTGCACCGACGAATGACAGCGGATGGATCGACTCCTTCTCGGGGTATGGGACATGTCCCGGCGCAGTGGTCCGTGGGGTCCACTGGGATGCCTATGTGATGCTCTTCACCCAGGCCGACACCGACTTCTGGAGCGGCGGCGTTCCTCACTTCTTTGCGTGGTACTACACCGACATCGTTCCTGCGCTCGCGACAACCGACGGTTTGGTCATCGGCGACACCCTCGCAACGGTCGAGGCCCTCTACGGCGGCCCGAAGCTCGAGATCAACGAGGATCCGTTCGACCCCTCCGGAGGGGTCTGGCTCTACGACATGGTTGGCTACACCGGCCTGTGGGGCTTCGCTGACGGTCAGGATCCTGACAGCGTCATCTCGTCGATCAACGGCGGCCGGGGCTGCGGCGAGTAGTCAGTTCGAATCCAGGACACACCCTGCATCGCGGGTTGGCTCCGCAATCTTGAGCGCCCCCTCAAAGTTCCCTAAGTCCCTTAGACAGGGATTAAGCATCTTGCTAGGATCGACGTGTGAGGCGTAGGAAACGATTGCGCCGCAGCAACCCAACCACCCAACACGAAAAACCCCAACCACCCAACACGACACATCTTCAGAGAAGGGAACCTCCGTGGGACTGGATCGCGACACGTTCAACCTGGTCATGGCATCGATCAAGGACTATGCGGAGCACGAACTCGACGATGCAACGCTGATCGAGATCGACACCAAGGATGCATTCCCCGAGGAGATCGTGCGCGGTCTCTGCGGTGATGTGCTCGGCGTGTCACTTCTGTTCATCCCTGAGGAATACGGCGGCATGGGCGGCGATGCATTCGACGTCTACCGGGTGTCCGAGCTGCTCGCCGGCATCGATCTGGGAATTGCCACCGGCGCTCTCGCAACCTTTCTTGGCTCGGATCCCATCGTGTTCGGCGGATCGGACGAGCAGAAGGAACGTTGGATCGGTGCGATCGCCGAGCATGGAC
>JBPCTY010000093.1:0-3738 GCA_051011415.1 Acidimicrobiia bacterium | reverse complement strand
TGGTGACATTTGCGATGGGGGTCGTCGTCGCGGCTCTGGCAGCGCTCGCATCTCCCGCCATCGTGGGCGCATTTGGTGCAGCGCCGGAGGTTGCGGCGGAAGCCACGACCTACCTGCAGATTCGATTCCTCGCCCTGCCAGCGATGCTCGTCGCGATGGTCGGGCACGGTGTATTCCGCGGCCACTCAGACACACGGACACCTCTGTGGGTAGCCGGAGGAATGAACGCCGTGAACCTCGTGCTCGACCCAATTCTCATCTTTGGGTTCGATCTTGGAGTGGCGGGTGCAGCATGGGCAACCGTGGTCGCTCAGGTCGTGGCCGCGGTGTGGTTCCTGATTCTCATGTACGGAACGCAACGCGCCAAACTCGGGATAACACGCAAGATCGGCAATCTCGGATCGCTCGGCATCAAGAAGATCCTGGGAGCCGGATGGCCCATGATGATTCGCAGCGCAGCGCTGCTGGTGGCCATTACCGCAGCCACCGTCGCTGCCTCGCGGATATCTACCGTTGATGTGGCGGCGCATCAGATTGCGATGCAGGTGTGGCTCTTCCTGTCGTTTGTGCTCGACTCGTATGCCATTGCCGCGTCAGCAATGATTGGGACCGATATTGGTGCGGGGGCACGAACGGATGCTCGCAGTGTGTCGAATCGGCTGCTTGCTCTGGGCTTCATGACGGGGATCGGACTGTCGGTGTTGGTCTTTGTTACCGCACCTTGGGTCGGGTCGCTGTTCGCAGCAGAACCCGAAGTCGTCGATGCGCTTCGGTCGATCTATCCGTTCGTGATCGTGCTTCAGCCGTTGACCGCACTGGTTTACGTCTGGGACGGTGTCGGGATCGGTGCGAGTGCGTTCGGATTCTTGGCCGCGTCGATGGTTGTCGCAGGAGTTCTGACGTTGGTGACGCTCTTTGCATTTGGCGACACACTTGTCGGCGTGTGGGTCGGAGTGACCGTGCTCACCGCTACTCGGCTACTGGCCCTTGCGGGCTGGCACCGGTTCGGGCCTTTGGCGCCCGGACGAGGTCCATCCCGCGCGTCTCAGGCAGCCTGAGAACGAGCACCATCGAAATCACCAGCCCGGCGCCCAGAGTGGAGACGGCTGTCGCAAGACCGATTCGGTCGATGAGGATCGCACCAGTGGCGAAGCCAGCAATGCTGCCGACGATCGCTGCATTGGTAACCCATGCGTTTGCGGTCGCACGCACCCTCGTGGGGAAGAGTTCCGAACGGTGTGCACCAAGCGATGGTGCGAGCATTGTTGCCCCAAGCGTGGCGAGGAAGATCGACGCGGCGAGGAACCAACCGGAGTCGATGAGGTAGAAACCGACTCCACCGACGAGTCCGAGTGCGAGGGCAGCGACGGTCGTCGGTCGTCTGCCGTACCGATCTGCCAAGCGTCCGCCGACAAGCAATCCGACCGCACCGAGGCCGGAGAACACGATGAGGAGGAACCGTGCCGCGCTGGTGTCCCATTCGAGATCGTTGATTAGCCGTTCGAGAACGAAGTCGAATGCGGGGGAGGAGAAGGCAGCAATGAAGAAGGAAATCGCTGCGAGAGGCCAGAAGTGCTTCGAGAGCCCCATACCGAGTGCCTTGATGAACGAGATCCGCGGTGCGGGAGTAAAGGCTCTGCTCTCCGGCAGGAACTTCGCAAGCAATGGGAGGGCGAGGAGACCAAGCGCAGAGAGGCCAAAGAGCACCCGCCATGCGTTGTCATTCGCCTCCGCGATTGGCAACAGCACTAGGCCAAGCCCGACTCCGAGTGAGCCCGACAGACCAAAGATGCCGATTCCGAAGGCTCGAATACCTGGCTTGAGCTCTTCCGCCAGCAGCACGAGTGACAGGGCCGCAATCGCTACGAGCGCGACTCGCACCAACGCCTGGGTCACCGTGTACGCGGCGACACTCGGGATCAGCGCGGTGCCAAGGCTCGCGATGAGCATCAGCGTGTATGCACCCAGAAGCGGGCGTCTTCGGCCGCTGGTGTCTGCGGCAATGGAGAACAGAACGCCAAACAGCGATACCGCTCTCACGATCGCAAACAGCGCACTCATTTGCCCTTCGGTGAGCTCGAGCGCGGTGCGGGCAAAGGGAAGTGTGTGCGCCATCTGAGCGCCCGCATACCCAGCAACGAATCCGATGATGGACATCAGAAACAGGATTCGTCGGTCGGTGGCTCCGAACGCGGGTGGGGTCGCGGGGGTTGCTCTGGTCACGAGCAGCGAGAGTATCAGGGTCCGTGTTGAGTCCCCTGCTATCGGACGACTGCGTTGTCGGAAACCGGACAATGAAAGATGTGAACAAGGGATGAACCGGGAACATGCGATCGGTGCCTACCGTTTGTTGGACGAACGAGTAGAGGGATCGCGTGGAAGTCTCATTGTTTGCCGCATTGTTCGCGGGAGCTGCATCGTTCCTATCGCCGTGCGTGCTGCCGCTTCTGCCCGGATACATCTCACTCATGTCCGGTTACGACATGAACGAACTTGCCGAAGGCCAAGTGTCGATGCGCCGCGTCGTTGGCCGTACCGGACTCTTCGTACTCGGGTTCACCGTCGTGTTCGTTGCCCTCGGGGCGACCGCAACCTCGCTATCGGGCATCCTCCGAAACAGTCTCTTCACCGTCATTGCAGGATGGGTGATTGTCGCGATGGGTTTGTTCATCGCGATCACAGCCGTGTGGACACCCAAGTGGCTGATGCCCGTCATGAAGGACCGCAGAGTCGAGTCCTCCGGCGCAAGACGATTCGGGGTGCTCGGCCCTCCGGTGATGGGTGCGGCGTTTGCCTTTGGTTGGACACCGTGTATCGGCCCCTTCCTCGCCTCCGCCTTGCTCCTCGGTTCGCAGAGCGAAACCGTGCTCGAGGGGATGCTGGTCCTCTTGTTCTACTCGATCGGTCTTGGCATCCCGTTTCTGCTGACTTCGCTGTTGCTGGCAAAGGCATTCTCCGCGTTCAACTGGGTCAAGCGGTATCTGACGCAGATCACTGTCGTATCCGGGCTTCTGCTCGCATTCTTCGGGATACTGATGATCACCGGCAGAATCACCGAACTGTCCGCGTTCTTCTCAGACCTGCTCATCAGGCTTGGCCTCGAAGATCTCGCCGACGTGTGAGTTCGCACGGCGTTTAGCCTCGCCGCATGCAACCGTCGCTGACCTTTGAAGCCTTCGCATCGCTCGCGGCCGACCACTCGGTCGTTCCGTTGTCAGTGGAAGTGCTTGCCGACAGGGTTACGCCAGTTTCCGTGTTCGACAGTCTCACCGAGGACGGCGACGGGTTCCTGCTCGAGTCCGTGGAGGGCGGCGAGAGGTGGGCGCGCTGGTCGTTCGTTGGCTGGGATCCACAGTTCACCCTCACGGCCCACGACGGCGTCGCAGAGACCGACTCCGGCGTGGACCTCGCCAACGGCGATCCACTTACTGTTCTCGAGGACCTCACCGAACGCTTCAGCGTGCCCGACGGTGACGAGCTGGGTTTTGGCGGACCCGTGCCTCCGTTGCACTCAGGAGCAGTCGGGTATCTCTCCTACGACGCCGTGCGGTATGTGGAACGGCTGCCCAATCGTCCCAACGATGACCGCGGCTTGCCAGAGATGCTGTGGCAGTTTGTCGGAGGGCTCGCTGCGATCGATCGGCTACGCGAGACCGTGACACTGATCCGCAACGTGTATGTGACCGATGACCTCGAAGCTGACTACGAACAAGCGGTGGACCTGCTTCGCGATGCCGT
>JBPCTY010000092.1:0-4303 GCA_051011415.1 Acidimicrobiia bacterium | reverse complement strand
GGATCGCCCGGATCCTCATCATCTTTCGTCGGCGAGTCAGCCACAGGCTCCACGGTGCCAGTCGACCTGAGCTCATCGCGCAACGCCTCGAAGCGGTCAGTCGTCGATTGATCGTCAGCCGGATTGTCCGGATCCGGGACGGCTTCGCTGCCATCGAACGAGATCGCCTCCGATTCATCAGAAGTGTCGCGTTCAGCCGACGCATCGGGAGCAGCCGCAGGCGAATCTTCCACAGCGGATTCATCGTCGATCGGCACCGGCTGATCAGTACCCGCGTCTCCGACAACGGCGGTGCCGAGTGCGGCGCCTGCCGCCTCGCCAGAACCCTGCTCGGGCTCGTCCGGGCGCGGAGCGAGCGGCGGTTCCCACTCCAACGGAGCCGATCCATCAGTTATGACTTCAGGCGGAAGCAACACCGGAGGGATTGGCTCTGCCTTCCGCGATGCGAGAGCCCCGAGTACCCACGCACCGATTCCCCATGCGAGGCCAAGAACAAAGAGAACTCCGCCCACAAATGGGATCAGCCAGATACCAAGCCGCCAAAGGACCGCGCCCACGACGAACGCACCGAACAAGCCTCCACGGTTGAAGAGGACCCGATTTCCGAGCGCAGTGACTGACGGAATCGAGCCGATCACAAAGCCAATGACGCCAACAGAAATCAACACCGCGGCGAGGGGAATACCGACAAGCGTGATCGCCACGAACCCCACAAGAAGCGGAAACACAATCGCGACGCCGATGCCAACAAACAACGACTTCACCGGATGGGTCAGCATCGCTCCAACGGCCCTGCTCGACGTGCCGCGTACGATCCACAGCGTCAGCAGACCGACGACGACGTATCCGAGGAAGCCCACGACCGAGGCAAGAGAGAGCACAAGGCTGTAGAGGAAGTTGCTCTGGGTGGGCAGCCGGGTCACCGTCCCGCTAATGACCGCATCCTCAGAAATATCTGCGTCGCCCTCCGACCGGTACAGCACATCGCCTTCGATGACTGCCGTCGAACCTATCGAGAACGACTGACTTGCGATGTCGACGTCGCCGCCCACCTGGCCGTTGACCGTCGTCCGTAGGGCACGGCCTCGCACATCCCTGTCAACGGTTCCCTCAACCCTGAATGTGCCGCCGAATCCCACAGCATCACGCATCACATGCGCATCATCCTCAATGACGATCGATCCAGCAGTTACAAACACGTCCTTGCCAACCGTCCCGAGTACCGACACTGCAACGGCAGCCCCATCGATCGAACCATCGACGGCGCCGGTCTCCGCAACGGTGACGGTTCCGGCAGATAGCGCGGTCACGCTGCCGGTCACCAGACCGGTAATGGTCACATCTCCGGCGAACACCGTCAGGTTTCCATCGATCGTGCCTTCGACAACCACGTTGGTGGCGGTGACGTACTGGTCTTCGTCGACCGTTTCGCCTTCTCTCACGATGTAGCGATCGGTCGTGATCAGTGCGCCGACAACAGGCATGAGCGGGACCAACACCGCAAAGAGCGCAACTGCACCAAAGACCAGCCGGCCTGGCGACCGGAGCGTTCTTGAATCAGAGTGGAAGAGCGTCACGAACTACATCTATGAGGGGCCACGGCACAATACCGAATACCACGGTTGTTATCGCGGCGATGATCACGGCGAACCTCGCAGACAGGCTCGGATCGAGCTCGTCATCGGTGTCCGGGTCGCCAAAGAATGTCGAGATGACTCGCAGGTAGAACGCCAATCCGATCACGGTGGTGAGCGTTCCGATCACCACCAACCACAGGTACCCGTTGTCACCTGCAGGCCATGGATTGTCCGCCGATGCGGCGGCCACGAAGGACATGATCTTGGCCACGAACCCTGCAAAGAAGGGCATTCCGGACATGCCGAGGACGAGGACGGTTGCCAGCCAGCCGACTTCACCGGATCGCTTCGTGAGTCCGGCGAAACTGCTCAGCGGGGATGATGTCGAGTCTGGGCCAGAAACTATGGACACGATGGCAAACGCTCCGATGACCATCAATGCATAGGTCGAGACGTAGAACCACATGGCAGGTACGCCGTTCACTCCCGCCACCAACGCGGTCATGATGTATCCAGCGTGTGCCACACCCGAGTAGGCCAGCAGCCGCTTGAGATCGGATTGCACAAGGGCCAGGATCGTGCCGACGACCATCGAAATGGCGGCGATGATTGCCAATATCGGCGCCCATGTGTCGATCTGGGAAACGAGACCTCCGATGAAGATCCGACCAATCGCACCGAACGCAGCGATCTTGACGCCAGCGGCCATAAGCCCGACGGCACCAGTCGGGGCACCCTGATACACATCCGGCGCCCATTGGTGGAACGGTGCGGCAGTGACCTTGAACGCAAGCCCGATCAGCATCAGCGCCATGCCAGCAAGCAAGATTCCCGGCTCGGTGATGATGTCGCTGCTGAAGAAGTCCCTGATCGAGTTCGCCCCGTAGATCGTGATTGAACCCGTTGCGGCGAAGGTGAGAGCAACGCCATACAGGAACAACGCTGACGCAAGCGAACCCAGGAGGAAGTACTTGAGGCTGGACTCTTCGGAGTGCTCGTCCGATCGGACATATCCAGCAAGGACGTAGAAGCTGATCGATGCAGTCTCGAGACCGAGGAAGATCACCACGAGGTTTGGCGACATCACCATCATGTGGAGGCCAGCCACCGCAAGCAGCGTGAGCGCCACGAACTCGGGACCACGTTTCCCAACCTTGACGACAAGGTCCCAAGCGGCGAGCAATCCGACGAATCCGACGACGCCGAGGATGATGGCTGCAAACGCCGAATAACCGTCCATGACGACCATCGGTGACCGCAGGATCTCGATGCCCGGAGTGGAGAAGAACAGCCCGGCCCCTCCCTCGGAAACCTCTCTCCACTGTGCGAGGCCGACAACCCCCGCAAGGGCAAAGGACAGGCCTGCAACAGGTCCCCATATGCGTCGGTCGCGCCCGGCAACAACGGCCACGAGAAGCACGGCGAGTGCCCCGAGAAGGAGGACAACCTCGAATGCCACTGGGAGGAAGGCAGCGTTGTTCATCAGCCGTCACCGTCCTCGTCGTGTGCGTCGTCGTGTGACCCATCGTCTGCATGCGACTCGTCGACGCCGTATTCAATGTCGATTTGGTCCTCAGCCCGACCGAACTCCGGCGCCTCGTATTCGGTAACCGCTTCGATCCGATCAAGCACGAACTCGACCGAACCCTCGATGCGGTCGAAGATCAAGGGTGGATACACACCATGGATGACGATGAGGGCGACCAGCGGGACAAGGATCAGGATCTCTCGTGGGTTGAGATCCTTGAGGGCTTTGAGCTTCGAGTTCGTGACCGGGCCAGTGAAGACACGCTCGTAGGACCAGAGCAGATAGATCGCTGCAAGAACGACGCCCGAGCCGGCAATCACCGCAAGCACCGGCAAAGTCATGTACGAGCCGATCAGCACGGTGAATTCGCCGACGAATCCGGACAACCCAGGAAGCCCCGCAGAGGCAAAGACTGCGAACAGGAACAACCCTGCATAGACGGGCATGATCTTTGCGAGACCGCCGTAGTCGGCGATCTTCCTGGTGTGGGTTCGGTCGTAGATCATGCCAACCAGGAGGAACAGCATGCCGGTGGTGAGTCCGTGGCTGTAGGCGAGGTAGATCGACCCTTGGAGACCCTGGGACGTGAGGGCGAACATGCCAAGAACGATGAAGCCCATGTGGCTCACCGATGAGTACGCGATGAGCCGCTTGAGGTCTGACTGGACGATCGCCACTGCTGCTCCATACACAATGCCGATAACGCCGAGTGCAGCCATCCAGATCGCGAGGTCAACTGTGGCTTCAGGGAACAGCGTCATGTTGAAGCGGAGCAAGCCGTAGGTGCCCATCTTCAGAAGCACACCGGCAAGGATCACCGAGCCCGCTGTCGGAGCCTCAGTGTGTGCATCCGGCAGCCAGGTGTGGAACGGGAACAGCGGAACCTTGATCGCAAACGCGATCGCAAACCCGAGGAACAACCAAAGCTGGGTGGTTGACGTCAGCTCAAGACCAAGCATCGCCCTGTAATCGAAGTTCGTGATCCCACCGGTTTGGTCTGCAGTGATCACACCGAGCGCAATGATTGACGCCAGAAGGAAGGCTGACCCCAGTGCGGTGAACAGGACGAACTTGATCGATGCATAGGCCCGATTCTCAGATCCCCACATGCGTATGAGCATGAACATGGGGACCAGCACGATCTCGAAGAACATGAAGAAGAGAAGCAGATCGAGCGAGATGAACACGCCCATGACTC
>JBPCTY010000091.1:0-3064 GCA_051011415.1 Acidimicrobiia bacterium | reverse complement strand
GCCGTAGAGCGCCCACAGAATGAACAGGCCAATCGCCAAGGCGAACAATGTCGACCAGGTGAAGATCCCGTTCCCGAGATGCGTGAGCATGAACCAGCTCAAAGCTGCAACACGCAGGCCCACGACGATGGCAACAGCCATGCGAGCCCAGCCAGCGCCAGACATCACGCCTGACGCAACCAAGAAGAGCAGGACGGCTAGGACAGCCTCGAAGATCGCAAGCCACACCAGCTCACTCGACGTGGCGTTGTAGGCGTCTTTCCACACGAGATTGTTGCGGTTCAGGAATACGCCAATCGCATTGATCGCGGCAATTGCCGCGCTGATATAGACGACGATGCCGACAAAGGTCACGACTCCCGGTCGCGCGCTTGTTGTAGTGCTCGTATCTGACATGATGCCTCCCAGCTCCAGTACCGGTCCACGATACTCAGCGAGTCCCGCCGTCGCCCAACACTCTCCGTGGACGATCGCATGGTGCGCAACGTCACCGTTGCGCTAGCTTCGGCCGCGCCGTGATCAGCGGTCTCAAGCTTCGAGGAAGTCTGCCTCGATGTCTGACCCGTGGTAGTGATCGCGCAGGTCTGCGTAATTGCTGACTGCATCGGACACCCGGTCGCTGGTCGCCTTTCGGTAGTAGCCGTCGGGGCCGAAGGGTTCGCCACCGGACGCAGCCAACTCCGCAGCCTCGATCGGTCGGCTCGGATCGAGACCCAAGAAATCGCAGGAGGCCCTGATCACGCCAGGTTTGCCTGCGTCATCCGCAAAGTCCTCGTAAGCAACGGTGAGGACCCGGTCGCCGCCGAGCTGTTCCATGCATCGATCGCGCAGGGTCATGCTGCGCTCGTGCCAGCCTCGAGCTGTCTCTAGCCACGTATCGAACACAGGAAGATCGATCTCGGTTGCGGGCATGATGCCCTCGAACTGGAACTGGTTCTTCTGCTCCTCATACGACCGGTACAGCGACAGAGCATGCTTCAACCGATTGTTCCGCACCAAGAACACGAGGTCCGTGTCGGCATCATCCAAGACGTCCACGAGCCAATCGTGATCGATGATCGCATCCGGGGTCATCTTTATCCCGACCGTGGTGAATCCTGTGCGAACCGGCTCCGTCGCTTGCGGTGAGGCGCGCAAACGTGACAGCCACGCCTCGTCGTTCTCGCCTGCACCACCGGGCGAACCCTGAATGAGCGACTGAAGCCAGACCCGCTTCTCGGACTGCTCCGCCTCCCAATGCCACGACTCGATCGGTTCGTAGCCGGGAACCCAGACGCTCGGAACGCTGCCCAGCATGACCAAGAGCCACGAGCTGCCGCTGCCCGGGTAATAGAGACAAACAAAGCTGTTCACAACTGACGACCGTACCGGATGCACACGACCTCTGCGAAAGCCCGGCCGAGCGGCCACCTCGGCAAGCAAGTAGCAGCGCTACGCACGAGTCATCTGGACAAAACCGCCGATGCGTTCTGCACCCAGGCGTTCCAAACGAGGGTAGGTGTGTGCGTTGCTCGGGCTTGTGTCTGCGTACACCGCATCGAATCCCCAGTCAGCGGCCGCCGCAAGTCCCTGCTTCAGCAACGCTGCGGCCAGCGGTTGGACTCGGTGGTCAGGGAGTACACCGATCAACCCGAGGTGCGGTCCGGCTGGATTGCGCCAGATCCGGATAAGCCCACCATATCGATCGGTGGCCTCCTCCACGGCGACCAGGTAGGCGTCCTTGTCGAACGCCTCTGACTCCAGCTCTGCGTGAAACCATGTTGGATCGCCAGCCCACCCATCGGTGCCAGGCACAAGGTTTCGAATGGCGTTGTCGAGCTCGAATACCCGCCCTTCGTCGAGGTCCACAACCGAAGCGATCCGATACCCCGATGGAACCCAAGCTCGCCTCACGACCCGCATTGCATCGGCAAACGGAACCCGGAAACGCTCGCCCACCGTCTCAGTCTCAAAGCCAGCGTCAATCAGTGCGGCATACGGCCCAACGAGCTCGGGATTCACCGATGTTGAGAGCGACCGGCCGAGTTCCGATGCGGCAGCGGCAACGAGCGGTCCGTACGAGTCCACGTCCCGCACCTTGAATGTCAGAAACATCCGATTGTCTGGCCGCAGCCACGCCACCACGGCTCCCGTTACCTCGCCCTCGTCTCGTGCGATCCAACGGATGACCGGCGTGTCGCGCGCCTCTTCACGCATGCGCATGGCCGCTGCGTTCTCGCCATACAGCCAAGCGATCTCTTCGTACTCAGAGGTGAAGCGTCGAACATGCACCCCGGCACCGTACCGAGATCGATGCGGGGGAAGCAGCAGATGCCAATGCGGTTACGATCGGCTGATGGCATCCCGCATTGGCGAGATCATCATCGACTGCATCGACCCCGATCGCGCGGCGACGTTCTGGTGCGCTGCACTCGGCTATCGAGTGACCGAGCGCAGAGGCACCGAGATCACGATCGCTGGTGACTCGGCGGGTCCGGCGGTGATCTTTGACGTGGCCACGGATGCAAAACTCCACAAGAACCGGATCCACTTCGACATCCGCCCAGTGGACACCAGCCAAGCCGACGAAGTCGCACGCTTGATCGGGTTGGGGGCTCGCAGAATCGACATCGGGCAAGGCGACGAGCCCTGGGTCGTGATGGAGGATCCTGTCGGCAACGAGTTCTGCGTGATGCGCGGCGATACGTAGTAGGTCGCACCAGTGTGCTCCAGCCCCTCTTGGACGAACGGGAGCAATCGCAACCGCTCCCGGCTACCTCACCTGTTCAGGCCTACGCAGCCCACAGGCCGGATGTAGGAACAACCCGTTCCTCTGTCCAGGTGTATCCGCAGGCTTCGTGGGTGATCTTCACCTTCTCCATGACCGGACCGGCGTACCAGCGCGTGGCACTGGGCTGCCACTCCTGAATCCGGTCAATGGTGAACCTGCGCGACCACTCCCTGTGACCGCACGACGGGCAGAGCCTTCCGACCTTTGATTCGAGAATGTCGAGGGTCTTCGACATCGGCTCATCACCTCACTTCATTCTCCGCCCAACTCGGACAGGAATCAAGCGTGATCGCG
>JBPCTY010000090.1:0-3614 GCA_051011415.1 Acidimicrobiia bacterium | reverse complement strand
GTCGTGGTCTCAGTCGGCCATTCCGCGGCAACGGCCAGCACGACACGCAAGGCACTCGACGCCGGAGCAACGATGGGAACCCACCTCTTCAACGCAATGCCACCCATGACAGCCCGTGAGCCAGGCATCGCTGGTGTTCTCATATCCGACGCACGCACACACTTCGGCATGATCGTCGATGGGCACCACCACGACCCTGCGATGGTTGCGATGGCCTGGGCTGCAGCCCCCGAGCGATTCTGTCTGGTGACGGACGGGATCGCAGCCATGGGTCTTTCAGATGGCAGTTACACACTTGGCCCGATCGACGTCACGGTGGTCAACGGCGCAGTGCGAAATGCGGAGGGAAACTTGGCTGGAGCATCGGCGACGATGGACCGAGAGCTCTCACTGCTCATCAGTATCACGGGCGCTTCCCTCGAGGACGCGGTCAAGGCTGCAACCTTCAATCCGTCTGAAGCGATAGGTGCATGGGACAGGGGCCGGATCAGACGGGGCTCGCGCGGAGATCTGGTCCTGCTGGATGGTGACAAGGTCGCTGCCACGATCGTCGGAGGTGAGGTCGTCCATCTGACCGAACCCGACCGCTGGAAAGGAACCCCACATGCTGCTTCGTGACGAGATCTACGAGCAACCCGCTGTTCTTCAGACTGTCCTGTCCGAGAATGGCCAAGTAGCCAGAGACGCCAGGGAAACCATCGCCGGGGCAGATGTCAGTCACGTAGTCATCGCGGCCAGAGGTACCTCGGACAACGCCGCCCGCTACGCCAAGTACGTCTGGGGCACACGACTCGGCGTACCAGTCACGCTTGCCGCTCCGTCCCTGTACACACGGTACCAATCACCGCCGAACCTCTCTGGTGCGGTGGTCGTTGGGATTTCACAGTCTGGGCAGAGCCCCGACCTTCTTGCTGTCCTTGAGGAAGGGAAACGTCAAGGTCGTCCGACAATCGCCATCGTCAACGACCCCGACTCTCCGCTTGCAGACCTCGCAGATGTCGTGATTCCGCTCCACGCTGGTGCGGAACGCTCGGTCGCAGCGACCAAGAGCTACACCGCAAGCCTCATGACCGTTGGCATGATCGCTGATCTTGGCGAAGAACTCCTCGGTGTTCCACAAGCGGCCGAAGACACACTGTCCCTTGATGGTGCGATCGAACAGCTGGTTGCGGAAACCGGACCGGTCGATCGAGCAGTAGTGCTTGGCCGCGGATACAACCACTCAACCGCTTTCGAGTGGGCACTCAAGCTCCAAGAAATGGCGTATGTGTTTGCGCATGGGTTTTCCACTGCCGACTTCGCTCACGGACCATTTGCGGTTCTGGAGCCAGGGTTCCCCGTCTTTGCACTGCTACCGAGCGGTGCGATCACCGACGACAGCCTCAGCATCCTGCAGCGAGCGCACGAAGAGGGCCACGCACGAGTGTCACTCCTCACCAACATCAACAACACGGGGCTGCCATCCGTAACGACGCCGTCAATGCCTGAATCGACATCTCCGATCTCATTCATCACCGCAGCCCAGCTGTTCACCCTGCACATGGCGCTCGCTCGTGGAGTCGATCCGGAGACCCCAAGAGGTCTCAACAAGGTCACACGAACCAGCTAACCATCGCGGCACGGGGTCACAGCAACGCTACGCTCCCCACATGGCCACGCTCCGCTTGTTTGCGAACCTCAGAGAGTCAGCTGGCACAGACTCTGTGCAGATTGATGCATCAACCGTTCAGGAACTTCTCGATACCGCTTCCGATGAGTTCGGGGAAAGCTTTGCTTCCGGGCTCGGAGCCGCTGGAGTGTGGGTAAACGGAACAACAGCGTCGGCATCGACCGCGATCGACTCTTCCGACGAGGTCGCGGTGATCCCCCCTGTGAGCGGAGGCGCTCTCGCAACGACGCGAGTTGACGTCGCTCCAAGCTTGCTTTCGATTGCCCTGGTGATCGCATTGCTTGCGGTGGCCTGGGCTGACTACCAATGGTTCGTGGTCGTTGCCGTCGGAGCAGTCATGGCCTGGGTATGGGACCTCAGTGACACAGCGAAGATGACACGAGACGCGTTTGTTGTCTTTCCACCCCTCATTGCTGCCACTGCCGGTGGAGCCTTCGCTTATGCGTGGGGATTGGAAGGGTTTGCAGGTGCGCTTGCCATTGGCACCATCGTGTCGGTCGCCTGGCCGATCTTTGACCGTGCCAACCGAGACTTCAGAACCACCGCCGCAACAACCCTCGTATCACTTGCCGCAACTGGTGCAGCAGCTGGGCTTGTGCTGATCCGGCTCCAAGGCTCGTACGCAGTCGTCGCCTTCGTGCTTGTCACAGTGTTTGCCCTTGTTGGCGCATGGGCTGCGGGAACGTATGGAGCTCAGATTCAGTCCGTTGATGCCAACGTTGGCGCCCTGCTCGGCGCACTTGTCGGAGGTCTCATCGGGGGCCTTGCCATCTCGGAGCTCGACATCGCGGCAGGGCTGCTCGGAGGAGTCGCGGCCGCCGCCGGTGTCATTGCAGGGCGCGCACTCGGCTCCATGTTGCGAACCGGTGACGTCTCCCACACCGAACAACCTCCCGGAGCTCTGGCACTCTTCGATGGAGCGATCCTCGCTGCACCTCTGTTCTGGCTCGCCCTCTGGGTATTCGGATAACCACCGAAGGCTCAACCCTGAGCTCCTTCATACCTATATCAGTCAGCGAGACGGCTGTAGCCCAACGAAATCTCTGGGGCCGTTTCCGGTCTTTGTGCCTATCCTCAGGGGTTCATGTTCCGACCGAACTTTCGGCGCTGGGTAATCCTTGTTTCCACGTTCGCCTTGATGGCGCTCGTTCCTGTTGGCGCGTCCGCACAGACCCAGCAGGACGTCGACAACGCTGAACGCAACAAGCAGATCGCTGAAGCGCGCAAGTCCAGGGCCTATCAGGAATATGTGGAGACCACAGAACAGCTTGATGCCGCCGTCGAACGCTACGAGATCATCCATGCCCAGCACGAAGACCTTCTGTACCGCATTGTGCGGATGGAGCGAGCTGTAGATCACTACGAAACCGAGGCAGCCGAACTCGAAGCCTCCGCACGCGACATCGTCGTTGATGCGTACATGTCCGGTCAGCGAAACCTCATCGGAAGCGCCTTCAGTGCCAACAACATTCAAGATCTTGTGACATCCCGAGCGCTGATCGACCGCGCCGCAGAACGAGAACTGACATCCCTCGACAATCTCGATGCGGTGTCGCGCCAGGCTGACCGGTCCTCCGCTGAGCTTGATCTCCGAAGAGCCGATGTCGCAGCCACCGAGAACGAGGCTGCTGTCGTTGTCGAAGAGATCGCGGTCCTGCAGCAGAAGCAGAGCGAGATACTCGCACAAGCTGACGTGAATCTTCGCGCCGCTATCGACACACTCAACCAGGAGATCCGTGAGAAGCGAATCGAGGATGATCGCATCAAGCGACAGCAGGCAGAGAGCTCAGCTTCGCGCCCCGGCGCAGCGGGTGGTGCTGCTCCGCAGGCAACGCCAGGGTTCATCTGCCCGGTGCAAGGCGGTGCTTCATTCATCGACTCGTGGGGATTCCGACGGTCAGGTGGACGAACCCACAAAGGCGTCGACATGTTCAATGCCCGCAAC
>JBPCTY010000089.1:0-12661 GCA_051011415.1 Acidimicrobiia bacterium | reverse complement strand
GACCAGAGCAGCTGTGCCCCGGTGTAGAGGGCAAATGCGAGGACGACAAGAACCGCAAGGAGCCCGGCTCGCATAATCGCCGAGCGGGCTCTGTGGGGAGCGAGCGTTGCGGTCCCCGTTGATCTGTTCCGTACGTACCCAAGTACCGGTGCGCCAGCGTCTGAGAGCTGCTCGATCGCGGTGTCGACGACTGCGGCGTCGGCGTTGTCGGCAAGGACGAGGATCGTTCCGTCTGCGTGGGCTCCGAGTTCCGGCGTGGAGCTGGACCACAACACCGGTGGAACATCGATGACGATGAAATCAGCGTGCTCCGAAACGACGTCGAAAGCGTCAGCGACCAGGATGCCGTTCAGCCCACTGTCGTCGGAAAGCTCGCCTCCAGAAGGAAGCATCGGGAAGCGTGTGCCATCTTCGAGCGTCCACATGCGCGAAGCTTCCGCAAGCGTGGCCACTCCGGACGCAACGTCAGAAAGGCCAGGACTCGGCCCGGATGAGAGGTACCGACCTATGCCGTTTGGTGAGGGGTCTGCGTCGACAAGCATGACCCGTCTACCTGCCTTTGCTGCAGCAATTGAGAGGTTCAACGCAACGCTCGAAGCTCCCTGACCTGGACCCGGTGAGCTGACAAGCAACACCCGTCCGGAGGTTTGCCCTTCGATCTCTCTGAGGAGACCTGTGTACCGATCAGTGGCCTCCGGGTTGTCTAGCGCTGGCGCCGGCCCCTGATCATCGACAGGAATCGTTCCAAGGAGCGGTATGCCTGAGACGGCGTCGGCGAGGGTTGGGCCGGCGCGTCGGGACGTCACAAAGTACCAGACGAGTCCGCCTGCTGCCCCTGCAGCGAGTGCCGCGATGGCAATGGCCAAATAGGTGTCGCGAATCGAGACGCCGATGTAGAACACGACGATCGCCGTCGCAAGCGCAGCCATGTTTGCAAGGCTGAAGACGCGACGAATCACGCTCGTCTCAGATGTTCGATCGGAATCGGATGCCACGCTCTGGCTACCTCGGTCTAGGTGGTCCACGTAATGCTACGGGCGATGTGTCCTAGCGGTTTTGGGTTCTCATCCTGTGCACGGACTAGGACTGTAGATGCCTTCGACGATTCCGTCGTTCTCTGGGGATGTCACTGGTCCCCAGAGGAGCAACTCACCCGCTGAGAGGAGTCGGAAGTAGTCGCGGTTGTCGATGATCTCAAAGGTGATTGTGAACTGGCTGTAGATCGTCTTCAGCGTCTCGACCGTATCGCCAAGCGCGAGGCCGGACAGCGTGACGAGTCCAAGAGACGTGTCGGAACCGACGTCCTCGTACTGATAGCTCACGAAGGTCGATCCGGCCTCGTATCCGTCGAATGTGACCTGTAGCTCACCCCATTGCAGCCAGTAGCCCTCTTCGGGGCCACAAACGCCATCGACGCCGGATAGCTCCGCCTCGCCAAAGCTCGCGGTGAGCATGCCTGCAACATCCTCGATGCTCTGCCCGAAGTCGAGATCACCGATTCCGGCGGCCATGAGCGGCAAATCCTCGGCGGGAATTGGATCTCCAACTGGACTCCAAGCTGATGGGGGAGGCCACGGAACGGTCGTGGTCGTACTGGTGCTCGTGGTGGTCTCGGGGCTTGTGGTCGTCGTGTCGGAGACGGTCGTTGTGGTCTCGACAACTGTCGTGGTTGGTGCGGCTTCGACCGTCGTTGTGGTCGCTTGATCTGAGTCGAGGAACACCATCGCCCACAGAACTGCCAAGCCGGCCAGAAGAACGATCGGGATCAGCCACAGCGCTTTGCTTCGCGGCTTCTCCGGCGGCATGGTCCAGTCCTCGAATGCGAACTCTCCGGTGTCATCGAGAGCACCGCCGGCAATGACCGCGGCACCGGCCGCAGCTGCTTCGTCGGTGCCAGCTGGGGACGGGACAACCCCTGCATCAGGATCTACGCGCTCGTCTATCCACGGCTTGCCGCAGTTTGGGCACACCGGTTCGTCCGCCGGGCGCGCGGTCCCGCAGTGCACACAAACTGGCATTGGGGTCTGATCATCACTCATGCGTCGCGGAGGTTACGAGGAGCACCTCCAATTGAGAGGGACCACACGATGGAAGAGTCTTGGACCTGCGTGCCCAGCGGAGAAACCGAGACTGACGAACCGGGCTCTGGGGCGCTAGGTCAGATCTCGCTGCAGGGCCGGACGTTGGCCGCAACGGTCGCCGCAGAGAGTTCCAACAACATCGCATCTCGAGCCGTCTGCCAGGGAGCGTGCAAAGCACAAAGATCCTGCTCTGGGCATGGGATACCGCGTTGGACACAGCCCTGATCCTCGATCCGGCCCTCGATTACCTCAATCACGTCCAGAACGGAGATCGAGTCCAGCTCTTCGAGAAGTCGGTACCCACCCCGTGGCCCCGGTGTCGACGCAACCCAGCCAGCCTTCACGAGAGGAGAGATCACCTGCGGTAGGTAGTGGGTCGTGATCGACAGCTTTTCGGCGAGCCACTTTCCAGCGACAAGCTGACCCTCGGCATCACCGATGCATCGCAACGACTTGAGTGCGAGGTCTGACTTCTTGGTCATTTCGAGACGCACGTGGATTCCTTAGTTCAGATGTGTCTGATAGTAACTGAGGCGTTCTCTTTTGGCAGAACTCATCGATGCGCTCTCTACGGAACCATGTGTGGTCGGATGAAACGACTTCCGGCCTGGCTACTGCTGTGCCTTGAGATAGGCGGATACGTCACGGAGGTCCTGATCGGAGAGGGAGGGGTTCCCTCCTCGGGGCGGCATGTCGACACCAGTTTCGTTCGCCGGGTCGTCGGCGGGTCGGCCGATGCTGATGAACTCCGCCAGCTGGTTCTCGGTGCGCTCAGCCACGAATTCGCTCGGGGCTAGCTCCCTACCCAGTCCCTCGATACCGCCGAGGTCGGTCCCGTGACACGTCGCGCATGTTCCGGAGTACACAGACGCCCCATTGACTGGATCGCCCGCATCGACGCCACCGCCCGAACCCGCTGTGGTATCGGAGCTGCCGCTGTCGCCTCCACCGCATGCAGCGAGTGCGAGTGCCAGCACGGCCACGCCGAGGGCCAGTTTCTTGATCGTCATGGTGTCTCTCCCTTGCATCCGGTCGTCGTATTGATTACTGAGTTCATGAGTATGCGATCCTATCGCTTAGCTGTCGTGTCGACTGTGGTCGTCATTTGATTCGTCGTCCATTTGTATGCCCATGTGATGGTGTCCGACCAACCCGTCTGCGGCAGGAAGCGCTCGGACAACGTCCCAGTGAATGACTTCGCCCCCAACATCGACGGCGAATGCGGTCGCGCGCTCGAGGTCTGAGAACGCAACTATCGAGTGCCCCATTGGTGACGACACGCTTAGTGTCGGCACGAAGTGGGCGGCGGAGGCCTCGATCCATTCTTCCGTTTCGAAGTCATGGACCCACGAATCGGTCGGGGTCTCGCCGGTCTCCTGAAGGTAGACGACCATGTCTCCGACGTCATCGAACTTGCGGTCTGTGCCGTCAGCCAATCGGTACGCCGTGGCGAACCTCGCTTCGGAGATGATCATGTTGCACTCAACACAGATGTCCCTGCCGTACTGGATTTCTGGGGGGCCACTTGCATCTGCCGTTCCACATGCGGCACCGAGCAATGCAATCGCAACCACGATGAGAGTTGTTCGGATTGTGTTCATACGTCTCCTCCACGCGTGAACCGGAGCCACGCAACACCGACTGGCACCACCGCCCAGATGACGACAGCGAGAAACAGGATGGATCCAAGAGCAGCGCCGAAGGTGTCGACGGCATATGTCCCGGCGGGGCCAAGCACGTCAAGTGAGCCGGAGAACGCAGTGAGGGATGCGAGCCTGAACGCCTCGACAGGGTTGGCAACCGCCGTCACGAGAAGCCCCCACGTGGGAACCTTGGTGGCGATGGCAGAACCCATCACGCCGAGGTCGCCGATGAACGCGAGCCCGAGCCACACGAATACAGCGATGCCGAGCGCGGCACTGCCTCGCTGAGTAAAGGTCGAGATGAGCATCCCGAAGCCCAGCATGGAAACAGCCAATAGCCACGAGAGCAGAGCGATGCGAACGAAGCTCCCTGCGTTCGCTCCACCGCCCTGAGCGACGGCGATCACGCCCGCAACTCCGAACCCACCGAACACCGTGGCAGCGAGGGCGGTAGCGAGCCCGAGATACGTTCCGAGGAATGCCTCGCTCCGGCTGATCGGGTGGCTAAGGAGGAATCGCAGCGCTCCGCTCTCACGTTGGCCTGCAATCGAGTACGCGCCGAGGGTCAGACCCATCAACGGAATGATGATCTGGGCAAGCGCAACGAGCGACGCCGCTGTGCGCCCAAACGTGCCGAATCCCGCAACCTGGCTGCCCGGGAGAGCAACCGTTGCCATGAAGGCAGCCAGCCCAGCGAACGCACCAGTCCACATCCAGAACCACTTCGATCGAAGCGCCTCGCTGATCTCTTTGCGTGCAATAGCAGCGACCAGCGATCCCTGGATCCCTTCAGACGTTGCTTCGATCGTGTACGAGGTCATCGCCACACCTCCAGGTCTTCGATGGTCAGGCCGGCGTGCTGGAGGGCAGCGACGGCATCGCCCTTTCCCTGGGCCGAGACCTCAACCAGGACGCCTCGGGAGTTCATTCGAGCTTCGAACCCGTGTTCGTGAAGGATGCCCAGGGCCTGTTGGGCTGAACCGTTCGAGAGGATCAGGTGGAGCCATGCCTTGAGCCCCAGCTCGTCGGCGAGGTCCGATGGTCCACAAATGACCTCGATCTCGCCTTGCTCCATGGCAACGACCCGATCGACGAGCATTGCCATCTCCTCGACATGGTGAGATGTGACGATCAGTGTTCGTCCTTCGTGACGCAGACCCTCGAGCAACGCAATGGCTGATTCCCGTGCTCGTGCGTCGAGATTCGATGTCGGCTCGTCGAGCAGGAGGATCGGTGGATCTGGGAGGAGCGCCGAAGCTATGCCCAACCGCTGCTTGAGACCGCCGGATAGTTCGCGGACCTTCTTGGACACGTGGTCCTCGAGTTCGACCATCTCGGTGACTTCGTCGACACGCTCCGGCTCGATGCCTCTCAGCGACGCCGAGTAGTCGAGCAGGTCGTAGACCGTCATGTCGTCGTAGAACGACAGTTCCTGTGGAACGTATCCCATCGCACCTCGAACGGCCTTCCCGTGGGTCTTTGCATCGAGGCCGCCAACTGTGATCGTTCCCTGATAAGACACGAGTCCCAAGAGACAACGAACCACAGTCGTCTTTCCTGCGCCGTTTGGTCCCCACAGGGCGATCGATTCGCCTGCGTCGATGTCGAGGTCGAAGTCCGAAACGACTGCGGTGTGTCCGTACTTCTTCGTGAGGGATCGGATCTCGATCATGCGTGTGCCTTCCGGTTGGGTGCGGTGCGGCGATGCCGCGAAGGGATGGCCATCAGTGCGATCGCTCCGGTAACCATCACGAAAGAGGTCAGAAGAAGGGCTGCGCGGCCGGCATTTCCGCTGTCACCCGGCAAGACAGAGAGTTGTGGTCGAGCGATCAGGGGGTGTGCGTCCTCAACCAAGGGGTCTGGCCTGAGGACGGGGAACAGATCGGCGGACAGGCTCATCGCACGGGCAGCGGGAGTGTCCTGAAAGAAGGCCAGCTCAGGGTGGCTGTCAGTCAGCGTGTTGTACAGATCATCGATCTTGTAGGTCACGTCGCCAACGCCATCGCCGTTTGCGTCGTACCCGGCAAAGTCGCTCCAGTAGTTGCCCACTCCATTGAGGGACCACTCATTTCCTGAGATGGACCCAGTCCCGGAGAAGCCCACTTGCTCCCCGTTGTCGATGAACGCATTCTCGGAGAAGAAGTTGCGCTTCACGGAAGGCTGGAGCAAGACACCTGTGCGGTTGTACGCGATGAGGTTGTGTGACGTGTAGCCGAACTCGTCGTGGGCATACGGCGTGTTGTCGTAGTAGATACCGATTCGGTTGCCGACCATTCGATTGCCCTCGATAGCGACGCGGTCCATGTCCTTCAGACCAAGGCCATACCCGGAGGGCCCGAAGTTTTCGGCCATCACGTTGTTGCGGACGGTTACGTCCCTGCTGTACATCATGAAGGCACCGACAGAGTTCTCTGTGAGGGTGTTGCCTTCGACAATCGCACCATCGGAGTACATGAAGTGGAGGCCGTACCGACCTCCCGAGATCTGGTTGTTTCGGACCTCGACCTCGTCGGTGAACCAGAACACAGTGTCTCGCCCGCCTTCGACGATGTTGTCTTGCACAACGGATCGTTCAGCCTCCCAAAGCCGAATGCCGTCGCCGCGGTTAGCGATGAAGACGTCCTTGGCTCCAAACGTGTTGCCCTCCACAAGAGAGTCTGGAGCTGCCCGCAGGAACACGCCGAAGAGCACATCTTCAAACTGGTTGTTGCGAATTGTCGCTCGCTTGCCAGTGAGCGAGACGCCTGCGTCCTCTCGGTCCAGTGATGCACCGCTCGCTTTGATGATGAAACCATCGACGGTGACGTCATCTGCCTCGACCAGGATCACGCTGTCCTCGCCGCGGGCATCGATCACAGGCATGCCCTCGCCGATGAGGGTGAGCGGCTTCTTGATCGTGATTCCACCCTCGTAGACAGGTTGGTCGAGGACCAGAACATCACCGGGTTCCGCAGCATCGATCAGCGACTGAAGATCGATCGGCGACGAGTCTGCACCAAGAGCCGCGGGAGCGAATACACCGGCGGAGATGAGAACGAGTGCGAACAGGAATCGATACATCAGCCGTGTTCGCTCTGCGCGTCGATGAGGGGCTTGTATGCCCGTCGGTGGAATACGAGTCCCGCGACGATGAGACAGGACGCGATGAGGGCGAGGATGAATCCGGGGCCAGGCAGAGCCATCGTGTCGAACTGAGCAATGGTTGCGGGGCCGAAGATGGGTGGAGTGAATTCTCCCACTGCCTTGGCGAGGGGAGCCTTTGGGTCGAGGTGGTGGCCGAAGTCCCAGAGCCAGAACTGAAGGTCGATCATGAAGACAATCGGAAACAGAAGTGCGGGAAGCACGAGGAGCAGCACCCAACGTGAGTGGACGACGAGCGCCGCGAGGAGCAGCCCCGCGAGAACGACGATCGCAACAATGGCGATCGATCGTTCAAGCGTGGCAGCGTCCTGGAAAGAGCCCAACCCGACGTAGTGGTTGAGCCCTTCCAGCTCATTGATGTCTCCTTCGAGACGATTGATATAGGCACGAACTGTCAGCCCGTCTGGAAACTGGGGCGCACTGAGTCGGAGGATCCAGTACGGCAGGAGCAGAGAGACCATCAACAGGAACGCCGCTCCTGTGAAGAGCCATGTTGGGAGCCGGTAGCGCTCTGCGTGCTCCCGCTTCTCCTCTCTGGAAACCCGAGGCCCCAGAATCCGTTCGGCGACTGACATGTGTTTGGCTTCTCCCTCTAGCTTGAAGGCTCGATCAGGAAGAAGCCAGCCATCTCCAAGTGGAGTGCCGAGCAGAACTCCGTGCAGTAGAACGGGAAGGTCCCGTCCATCGTCGCATCGAATTCGACTGTGGCTGTCTCGCCTGGCTCGAGGCTCAGGTTGATGTTGTATCCAGGCACCGCGAGGCCGTGCGTCGCGTCCTTGGATGTGTCCACGTTCGTGATGTGCCAGATCACGTGATCGCCCTGCTTGATTTCGAGGCGATCCGGGGTGTAATGGCTCCGCACCGCCGTCATCCAGATCTCGACGGTGTCACCATTGCGCTCGACCTTCTCGTTCCCGATCTGCGGCGCATTCGGATCGACCGACATCGTCTCAGGGTTCCATCCGATCTCCGGATAGACCTCGAACGGCTGCAGCTTGTCGGCCTTGATGATCTGCGCATAGTGAGGTTCGCCCATACCGAGAGGCATGTCGTAGAGCACCTGCATGCCGCCTGTCTCCGGGTTGGAGTCGATTGGTTGGCTGATGTCCACGAGCTGCAAGTTCTGGGGCAGCAGCGGACCGGGCGGGAAGAAGCGGTCGATTGACCACTTGTTCAGTGCTACGAGGTAGCCACCGTCAGGGCTCACCGTGTCGCCTTCTGCCGCAACGAGGTGTCCGATGTTGTACTGCACCGGCAGCGTGCCTTCGAGCTTCCACCCGTCGTCGCCACGATAGTTGTCGCCACCGAGGCTCCACTTTGCGACTGTGCTGTCGAGGAAGATCGACGTGTAGGCGTATCCATCGGCATCGAACTCTGTGTGGAGCGGTCCAAGACCGACCTCAACCTGGGCCTCCATTACGGAGTCGAAGTTGAGGACTGGCACTCCGTATGGATCCGGTTCCCAGTCCTCGTTCGCGATCGCCTGCTGGATCTTCTCGAACGAGTAGATCGTGACATGCGGGTCGAGCTTTCCTGACACGACGATGTAGTCGCCCTTTGGTGCGACATCAGCGCCGTGTGGACTCTTCGGCTCTGGTACGAAGTAGAGGAGTTCCTCCGAGATCATCGTGTCAAGGCTGATCACAGGGAAGCCGTTCACATCGAATGTGTTACCGGCCTGCGCAACTTCGACTGCCTTGTCGAGATTGATTACGTGCAGGTAGTCGCGGTCGCGGGCTGAAACACCGGCCTCGAACTGCTCTCCGCTTCCGTCCGTGCCGGCACCCGTGGCTCGCTCAGTGTTGAACGAACCGCAGAAGATCCATCCGTCGGACTCGAGCTTCCCTGCGTCGCAGAGATCCTGCCAGTAGGGAGGGAGCTCCATCGCGAACGAGGCGCTCTCATCGATGCGACCGGCATCACGATCGAACTTCCACATCGTGACCATGCCCTTGTATTCGTCGTCGTAGTTCTCGACAGGGGCATATTCCCAGCCATGTGGTGTTGCGTACTGGCCACCTTCGATGACCCATTCCGTGTTCGGTGTGACCTTGGTACCACCGTGGTCGTTGATCGCAATGGGATTCTTGACGATCTGCTTGACCTCGAAGTCACGTAGATCGACGAGTGCTACTCGTGCATTCGCCTTGTCGTTGATGAACACGAACTCACCGTCGTATTCACCCTCGGTTTCCGAGATCGCCGGGTGGTGTGTATCCGCCCAGTTCACGCGGTTTCCCTCGACGTTTCCGGAGTCGAGGATCTCCTCGGTGCCCTTGTTCCCGAAACCCCACCCTTGCCAAGGCTCTGGGGTGAAAACTGCGATTTCCTTGAGGATCCGCATGGATGGCACACCGATGGCAAACATCTGTCCCGATTGGCCTCCAGATGCGAACATCACATATGGGTCCCACTCGCCCGATGGCATGTACGTCAGCGCTGCGGCTGCCAGCTGATCATCGGACAGAGCGACGAGGCCCGCTGCCTCGCGTCTTTGGTTGATATCTTCTGTATTGGCGGACTCTCCCGAATCGCCGCTGCCCGTGCACGCTGCCAGCACCAATGTGAATGCAGCGATCAGAGCCACCACGGCCAGAAGTGATCGTCTCCGCCACCATGGCGTTCCCGACCTACTTGGCATTGTCTACTCTCCCTTACTTCAACTGGAGTGACTCGTCTTCGCGAGAGGTGTCACTTCCAGTTCGGATAACAGGGAATCCCGCGCCCGGATCCATGGATCGTGCAATGCACAGATCTCACTGGCCGGGTCGCGGGAATCCCCATGCATACACCGTGACCTGTCGACTCGACCCTCAACGACCTCGATCAGATCGAGAACGCACAGTGTGGTGAGGTCCGCTCTGAGGCGGTAGCCACCGGCCGGACCCGTCGTTGCGGAGACCCATCCGGCTCGGGTGAGCGGAGAGAGCACCTTGGCGACGTAGTCGGTGGACACATCGAGTTTCTCGGCGACCGTTCTCCCGGTTACGTGGGTGTCATCTGATTGTTCGAGAACCTGGAGCGCTTGATATGCGTACTCCGTTCCCTGATTCAGATGCAGCTTCACAAGGGAATCCTTAGTCTCCGAGTTCCTGACTATCTGACTCTGTAATAGTAGCAATGAAAGATGCGGACTGTCCATTCAGTGTTGTGGGTGGCCTCGAAGGGTTCAGCGAGCCGCCGCTACGAGCATCTCTTCGAGGGGTGTGTCCGCAAGCTCTCCGAGCAAGGCGGCCCGCGCGCGGGTCCATGGCCCGTGCAGCCTGCAGGTTGAGTCGTCGGTGTGCATGGGGCCCTGGTGGAGACATCGAGACTCGTCGACCGGGCCCTCTACCGCTACGACCAGATCGAGCAGACTCACTGATCCGAGGCTCACAGCCAGCGTGTAGCCGCCATGTGGCCCCGACACCGATTTGACCCAGCCAGCCCTGGTGAGCGGGGCCATCACATGTGGCAGGTACTGCGTGGAAATCTCGAGCGACTGTGCGAGCGCAGCTCCATTGACTCTCGAATCTGAGGCAGCGGCGACCGCCGCGAGCGCTTGAAATGCAAGATCGGTCTTCTTCGTCAGTTCGAGCCGCATGGTGTCCTGGTCTCGCCTTACAAGAATCCTAAGTTCCTGACTATGTAATTGTACCGAACGGTTGGGCATCTGTCAGCATCTTTCGTCGGTTCTCGTGTGATGTTTGCGCGGCACTCGGCGAGCTGGGGCGAAACGTCATCCCGGTAGGGTCCCTTCATGCCTGAAACCGAGACAATCCTTCTCGTTGCGATCGCATCGCTTATCCTCGTCGTTGTTCCGGGGCCCGCGGTGATCTACATCCTCACTCGTTCGGTCAGCCAGGGACCGATTGCGGGTTTGGTTTCGGCCGTTGGGGTGAATCTTGGGTCGGCCGTCCACGTGCTATTCGCGGTCGTGGGCATCTCGGTGATCCTCGCCCAGTCCGCTGCGCTGTTCGCTGTGGTCAAGTGGGCAGGCGTGGCCTATCTCGCGTGGATTGGATACAAGACTCTTACGGCATCGGATGTGGAATTCACCGAAGAGGCAACTGATCAGGCAGCGTTGCACCGCATCTTCTTTCAGGGGATGATCGTCAACATCCTGAATCCGAAGGTGGCGATGTTCTTCCTGGCCTTTCTCCCTCAGTTCATTGATCCGAACAGCCCCAATGCTTCCTTCCAGTCGTTTGTGCTTGGTATGACCCTCGTGACGATTGGTCTGATCTCGGACTCGATCTACGCGTTGCTCGGGGGCGGCATCGGGCGATTCTTCCGCCGCAAGCCCGGCGCGGCAAAGGTGACGCGTCGCACAGCGGGAGTCACGTACTTCGTGCTTGCTGGAATCGCCGCGCTCGCGGGTACTCGAAGCTGACCTGCGCTTACGTGGGGATAGGCCGGACATCTCCTTACCTTCCGCAACGGAGAAAGAGGGTTCACAAACACTGACGGCTGTGTGATATTGAGGGGCGCGCAAACGGACAGGTGGGTCCGACGTCCTGAAGAGAACCTGGCTCGGAGGCGTGTGTGCATCAGCATTCGGAGAGGGTGGAGGAAGCTGGATGACGACGGGGTCGAAGCCACGTAAGGCCATCACGAACAAGGCAGCTCGCGAACGCGAGGAAGCCAAAGAGCGGATGGACCGGGACACGCTCACCCGCTCACCCAAAGAGAAGGACCGCTCCAAACTCACTGACGACCGCGGTCGCCTCACCACGGACCTCGTAAGCCAGTACCTCACATCGATCGGCGAGTTCGAGCTTCTCACCGCCGAAAACGAAGTCGATTACGCCCAGAAGGTCGAAGCTGGGCAAACCGCCACCGAGCGCCTCGAAGCCGGTCAGTTCAAGACCAAGTCCGAGGAGATTCAACTCAAACGCCAGGTTCGTCGCGGGAGTGAGGCAAAGGACGCATTCCTCACCGCAAACCTCAGGCTCGTGGTCGCCAACGCGCGTCGGTACGCAAACACATCGGGAATCGACTTCCTGGACCTGATTCAGGAGGGCAACCTCGGTCTCATCCGTGCCGTCGAGAAGTTCGATTGGCGCAAGGGATTCAAGTTCTCGACCTACGCCACATGGTGGATCCGGCAGGCAATCACACGTGCGATTGCAGACAAGTCGAGAACAGTTCGTATTCCTGTCCATCTTCATGACACCCTTGCGGCAGTACGAGCAGCTCAGGCTTCGTTGAAGGCCGAGCTCGGCCGTGATCCAAAGCCAGACGAGATCGCGGAGGAAGCCGGCGTTGAGGTGTCCAAGGTGGAGCTCGCTCTTGCGGTTGCGGACACTGTGTCGCTTGAGCAGCCAATCGGTGAGGACGGCGCACAGCTCGGAGACTTCATCGAGGACGAGGACGCGGTAGATCCGGTCCGCGTGACCGAAGAACTCGACATCGCGAACTCACTGAGGAAGTCGATCGATCGTCTGCCTACCAGGGAAGGGCGGATCCTTGCCCTTCGGTATGGCTTCTACGACGGGATTCCTCGCACACTCGAAGAGATCGGTGAAGAGTTCAACCTCACCCGAGAGCGCATCCGTCAGCTCGAGAAGCTCGCGCTGTGTCGTTTGCGGCACCCAAGCTTCGGCATCCGTGAGCAGGATCTGATCTAGCCAGCCATCGCTAGAAGGGGTTCGCCCTGCGGACTGGCATGTACGACTTGCGTTCCGACGCGCAGCGTTGAAGACTGACGATGGAACACGGGACAGGGAGGTCGTATGCAACTTCGAGCGCTTGTAGGTGACTCAGCTGCGATCGTTGGGCCGGAGACGACACTGCGTGAGGTCTCTGCGGCGATGA
>JBPCTY010000088.1:0-2722 GCA_051011415.1 Acidimicrobiia bacterium | reverse complement strand
GAAGATCGGTCGCCTCATATGCTTGCGCCCCGCGCGCATACGACTCGGGAGAGTTTCCGAGGCCAATCCAGTCGACCTCGTCGGCGAGTACCGAGCCCGCAGCCTCGACGTTGCCTTTGGACGCCTCCGTCACCCAGAACTCCAGCACCTCCGCATCTGTCTCGGGAGCGCTGGAAGCGGCACACGCTGCAGTTCCGACCGCAAGCACAAGAAGAAGCACGCCAGCACCCAGCCGGAGACCTCTCGGTCCCACAGTTGAAGGCGCGACGCTGACCAGGAGGTCGCGACATCCGTTCGACGCTTGTCGTCGCATATCTTGAGAACATATACCTTGTTTAACTAGGTGTCAATGGACGCGGGGATCAGCCGAGTGTGACCGCTCCAGATGGTCCTCTGAACACGCCTACGCTTGCGCCATGTCCTACACGGTCACACATCTCGACGCCGTTGAGGCGGAGTCGATCCACATCATCCGAGAGGCCGTGGCCGAAGCAGAACGTCCCGTACTTCTGTTCTCTGGTGGCAAGGACAGCGCCGTCCTCCTACGTCTCGCCGTGAAGGCGTTCTGGCCGGCCCGACTCCCCTTCCCAGTCATGCACGTCGACACCGGACACAACTTTCCAGAGGTCCTGTCGTTCCGTGATCAGACCGTCCAAGAACTCGATGCCGAACTCATTGTTGCGTCCGTGCAGGAGGCGATCGATGAGGGGCGGGTCGTCGAGGAGACCGGTGCTGCAGCGTCCCGCAACCGGCTTCAGATCGAGCCGCTGCTCAAAGCCATCGAGGACCGCAGGTTCGACACCGTCTTCGGCGGCGCCCGCCGCGATGAGGAGAAGGCCCGCGCAAAGGAGCGGGTGTTCTCCTTCCGGGACGAGTTCGGGCAGTGGGATCCAAAGAACCAGCGCCCAGAACTTTGGTCGCTCTACAACGCCAGACACACAAGTGGTGAGCACAATCGAGTCTTCCCGATCTCGAACTGGACCGAGATGGACATCTGGCAGTACATCCTCCAAGAACGGATCGAGCTGCCATCGGTGTACTTCTCCCACACCCGGCCTGTCTTCGAACGGGACGGCATGCTGATGGCCGACAGTGACTACATCACGAGGCGCGACACCGAAGACGTGTTTGAAGAGGTTGTGCGCTTCCGCACCGTTGGCGACATGTCATGTACCGGTGCGTTCGCATCGACAGCCGCAACCGTTGAGGAGATCATCGCCGAGGTGTCCACGACCCGGATCACCGAGCGCGGTGCCTCGCGCGCCGACGACCGCACCGCGGAAACTGCCATGGAAGACCGCAAGCGCGAGGGCTACTTCTGATGGCTGACCACACCGAGCTCGTACGGCTTGCAACCACAGGATCTGTCGACGACGGCAAGTCGACCCTGATTGGCCGGCTGCTGTATGACACGAAGTCGATCTTCCAGGACCAGCTTGAAGCGGTCGAGGATGCATCGAAGCGCAGGGGCAACGATTACGTCGACCTTGCCCTTCTCACCGATGGGTTGAAGGCGGAGCGAGAGCAGGGCATCACCATTGATGTTGCGTACCGGTACTTCGCAACCCCTCGCCGCAAGTTCATCCTCGCCGACACGCCAGGCCACACCCAGTACACCCGAAACATGGTGACGGGAGCCTCCACTGCCGATATCGCCCTCGTGCTCGTCGACGCACGCAAGGGCATCCTCGAACAGACAATGCGACATGCGTTCATCTCGTCCCTACTGCGGGTGCCGCACCTTGTGCTGTGCGTAAACAAGATGGACCTCGTCGACTGGGACCAGAAGCGATACAAAGAGATCGTCGACGAGTTTCGCGACTTCGCAGCCCGCCTCGATATCGCAGACCTCCGGTTCGTGCCGATGAGTGCCCTCGAAGGTGACAACGTTGTCGATCGCAGCACCCACATGGACTGGTACAACGGATCACCGCTGCTCGAGGTGATGGAAGACATCCACGTCGCATCAGACCGGAACCTCATCGACGCCCGATTCCCCGTGCAATACGTCGTGCGACCGCACCGACGTGAATATCAAGACTTCCGCGGGTACGCAGGCCAGGTGGCCTCGGGTGTGTTCCGGCCTGGCGACGAGGTCGTCGTGCTGCCATCCGGGTTCACCTCACGTATCGCATCAATCGACACCTACGACGGCCCTATTGACGAGGCGCCCGCACCGCTGTCCGTGATCATCCGGCTTGCAGACGAGATCGACATCTCGCGCGGCGACATGATCTGCAGGCCACAGAACCAGCCACAGGTCGGTCAGGACATCGACGCCATCGTCACCTGGATGGACGAGCGGACTGTCCTTCGACCTGGGTCGAAGTATGCGATCAAGCACACCACGAAGTGGGCGCGGGCCTTGGTGCGAGACCTCCAGTACCAGTTCGATGTCTCAACGCTCCACAGGGTCCAGGGTGCGAACGAGCTCAGCCTGAACGAAATCGGTCGGGTCACCCTGCGCACCACCGCTCCGCTGTTCTTCGACGAGTACCGGAAGAACCGGGAGACGGGTTCATTCATCCTCGTTGACGAAGCGACGAATGCCACGGTCGGTGCGGGCATCATCGGCGGCGCTGCGCTGTGAAGAATGTCACCTGGCACGAAGGTGCCGTGCCACGAGCAGCTAGGGAAGGGACCGTCGCCCAAGGCGGTGCGACCATTTGGCTCACCGGCTTTTCTGGCAGCGGAAAGTCCTCAATCGCCCATGCGGCCGAAG
>JBPCTY010000087.1:0-2892 GCA_051011415.1 Acidimicrobiia bacterium | reverse complement strand
CACGTCTTCGAGGAGTTCGCGCAAGCGAGCAGTACGACAGCCCGCGATTACGGAGGTACGGGCCTCGGCCTACCCGTCACCAGGCGCCTGTGCCGCTTGCTCGGCGGCGACGTCACGCTCGAGAGCGCTGTCGGTGAGGGCTCGACCTTCACGATCCAGTTGCCCGCGGACGGACCGCCCGTGGAGATCTGCGCGGATGGCTCGAGCGTCGTATCCACCGACCGCGGAGGATCGCGACCGGATGTTCTCGTGATCGACGACGACGCTCACTCGCGAGATCTCCTCGCGCGGATACTCGAACGCGACCAGTACTCGGTGCTGACCACATCAACGGGTGCACGGGGAGTGGAGCTGGCGATCAGCGAGCAGCCCTCGCTGATCACCCTCGACATCATCATGCCCGGCATGGACGGGTGGGCCGTGTTGGCGGCACTGAAGGAGAACCCTGAGACGGCTGGCATACCCGTGGTAATGGTGTCGATCTCGCCGGACAAGGAGATGGGCTTCCTCCTAGGGGCGGTCGAGTCACTCAGCAAACCGATCGATCGGGAGGCCCTCTACGACGTGGCTCGTCAGTACCTGGCTGGCGATACGTTCCGCGTATTGGTGGTGGACGATGACCAGCCGTCGCGCTCGTTGCTGCAGCGTTTCGTCGAAGCAGCGGGTTGGGAGTGCGTCGAAGCGGACTCCGGCTTGACAGCACTCGGAGAGATCCAACGGCGGCAACCCGATCTGATTCTGCTCGACCTGATGATGCCGGACATGAACGGCTTCGAACTCATCGACGAACTGCGATCATCGGCTGAGCACCGCTCTATCCCGATCGTGGTCATTACCGCCAAGAACCTCACCGAAGACGATCACGCCCGGCTTCAAGGGCGGGTCGAAGCCGTGGTCGCGAAGGGCCAGCAGAGCGCGCATGAGGTTCTCGACTATGTGCGAAACCTGCTCACCGCGGCCCGCTAAGAGTTTCGAGAGCTGCGCAGGCTTACCAAGCGGTTGAGGCCGCTCAAAGCAGCCGTCGCGATCGTTGATGCGATGGTCAAGGACAAGAGCGACGCAGTGATCGCGAAGGACTCGCTACCGATGACCGGCTTGTCCAACACGCCCCGTCGCGTCGGCCGCACACTCGCACGAGGTCGCACGTTCCAATAGCGACATCTCCGCGATCCACCAACTCGGTAACGCTTTTAACGCCACCGATGTCGAGCTGGATCAGACTACATCCGGCACTCAGATATCGTTCTGCCTCACCGTCGGCCTGGGCAAGACTCATCCTTACACGGAGGGCTATACGACCGGCGTCCTGCATCTCTAAGGGCCGATCGGGACTGGCGGATTCACGTGGTCCCAGTAGTAGATCGCATCCGGCGATACGGGATCCCCAACGATTGTCACGCGATGTGCACCACGCTTTGGGCCTACTGTCCGTGGAGTTCCTGGACCTCCACAGAAGTGCGTGGGCGTTGGCTCCCCTCTTGGCTCCCCGCACAGCAGCTGCGATCGGCCGTTCGGCCCCGATTGATCCGCAGCGAACTGACAGTGGATGACGTCGTCCGTGTTGAATGGTCCGACCGCCACGTTGTATGTACTTTCGACCGAGCAAGATGTGGAGCTTGCCGCCCCGCTGGGGCTGGAGGTCCCTTTAGCCTCAGACCGAACGCTGGTCTCGGTGTTTGTTAATGGCGGTTGGGCGGAGACCGGGACTGCATCTGGGGAGGCGTCATCGGTCACCATTGACCACGAGTAGGGTTCTGCCGCTATGTCCAATGCACGTTCTCTGAACTACGGGGCGCTGGCTGGCGTCATCGTTGTCTACCTGGTCATCATCCAGGGCCTCGGTGTCGCGCTCTCGCAGGGCACCGACGCCGACTACGCCACGTTCCCTGACGTCGAAACCACGCTGCGGGCTATGACCGTCCCGGTTGCGGTATCGGTGCTATTCGCAATCGCGGTCATTTCTGTGCTTCGACAATGGTCGCAGGTGATCCACGAAAACAACCCAACCCAGCCCTGGGTGTGGGTCGTACCGATCGTGTTGGTGGCGGCTTCATTCGGTGTCATGGACTACGAGAACCTGGGCAGAATCGACTCGAGCCTGCTCATCACCGTCGTGGCGTCATCGCTCCTGGTCGGTATCGGCGAGGAACTGATGTTCCGCGGGGTCACGATCCAGGCATTGCGCGACAACGGAATGGCCGAGCACCGAGTCGCGTTGTGGTCGTCGATCATCTTCGGCTTGGCCCATATCACGAACCTGATCTCGGAAGGGTCAGGAGCAATCCTGCAGGTGATCGTGGTGTCTATCTCAGGGTTCTTCTTCTACCTGTCGTACCGGGTCGCGGGAACGATCGTGGTACCGATCCTCCTCCACGCCCTGTGGGACTTCTCTCTGTTCTCTCACAATGTCGGTGAGGTCGACCCGTCGCCGAACGCCCGACAGTCGCTGCCGTTGCTCGCCAACATTCTTCTGGTGATCATCCTGTACGTGCGACGGGACAAGATCGATCCGGCACCCGAGCCATCAGCGGTACCCGCCTGAACGCACTGCCAGCGCTGCGTCGAGGCCGACACAACACACCCACACTCATTCGAGGCGACGCGCTCGTGGAGCGGATTGCCTCTGACCAGGGGTTATGTGGTGGGCCGCGAGGGATTTGAAACCCCGACCCCCTGCGCGTCATGGGGCACCGTGGCGTCCGTGGACGTCCGCTGGTGTGCCTGGGTGACCGGCTGACCAGGGGTTTCGGTTGCGATCGAAAATCGATCTCGATATGCGAATAGTGTCCTTGAACGGAAGGACGTGCCCATGGAAGTTCGGGTATTGGGTCCCATTGAGGTCTACAACGGCCACAAGTTGGCTATCGGTGGGCCCCATCAGCGTCGGATCCT
>JBPCTY010000086.1:0-5053 GCA_051011415.1 Acidimicrobiia bacterium | reverse complement strand
ATTCGTATATGCCGGGCGCAGACTCGAGCACAACGTGGGCTGATGTCGATGCCTACCTGATCTCACAGGGTGAGGTCGGTCTCGAATACCTCTGGGACGAGATGTGTCCCGCAACCGATCTCGATCGCGGTCCCGGCGTGTATCCGCTGCGGATCTTCACCAAGGCGGCGGACGTCGGTGGGCTGAACCGATGGTCACTGCGGTCGAGCACGTCCAACGGGGTCACCCCTCGGGTCTATGGCCTTGGTGACATGGCCATCTTCTCCAATGTTGATGGAACCCTCGGAGATGCGGAATTCTATCTGGCGGAAGTGGCAGAGCTGCATGCAGGCAAGTCGCTCGTGATCAGCCTGTGGGATCCGGGGGATGCCAGTGGCGACCACTCGATCGACATCCTTGATCCCTACGGGAACGTTGCTCAGTGCGAGTGGACTTCGACAAAGGGCGACAGCTCAGCTCTGGGACCGTGCAACGTGGTGACGACAGGTCAGAAATTCGATGACCACCTCGTTGAGATCAGGGTGAGCCTCACGGGGTACGCCTGCAACGCAGGCAACTGTTGGTGGAAGATCCGCTACAACTACGGTGGCACCACTCAGGACACCACCACGTGGGAAGCTCATATCGAGGGCAACCCCGTGAAACTGGTCGAGTAGCGCCTCCGACGCACCATGACCGGGGCTACGCTCGTGGCTCATGGCAAAGCTTGCGTTGCTCGACGGTCACTCACTCGCATATCGAGCGTTCTACGCCCTCCCTCCCGATCTGGCGACACCGTCTGGGCAGGTCACGAATGCCGTATTCGGCTTCACGTCGATGCTCATCAAGCTGCTCGACGATGAAGCGCCAGACGCCGTGGCCGTCGCTTGGGATCGTAAGGAGCCCACGTTCCGCAAGGAGCAGTACGCCGAGTACAAGGCCAATCGCGAGACCGCCCCAGACCTGTTTCGCAGCCAGATTCCCCTGATCCACGAGGTTCTGGAGGCGATGGAGATCCCACAGGTGAGTCTCGCTGGGTACGAGGCAGACGATGTGATCGCGACCCTTGTCGCCCAAGCCCGTGAACTCGAGTACGACGTCCTCGTGGTGACGGGGGACAGGGACGCATTTCAGCTGTCGTCTGGCGACGTCACCGTGATGTACACGAGGCGAGGCATAACCGACACCGTGCATGCGACTCCGGCATGGATCGAGGAACGCTACGGAATCGGTCCCGAGCGGTACGTGGAGTACGCAGCCCTGCGCGGTGACACCTCCGACAACCTTCCCGGCGTTCCTGGGGTGGGGGAGAAGACGGCTGCGAAGCTCCTTGCAAAGTACGACAGCCTCGAGAGCTTGTATGACCATCTCGATGACCAAACGCCCAAACTGCGCGAGAACCTCGAAGCGGCACGCGATCAGGTCTTCTTGAACAGGTCCTTGATGACGATGGTGCGCGACGCACCCATCGAGGATGTCGCTCCGGGAGACCTCGTGTTGGAAGCGTTCGACCGAGACGCGGTGCGGACGCTGTTCGACGACCTCGCTTTTCGGAGTCTGTGGCATAGGCTTGAGGAAATCGGCGGCGTCGGCGATGGTGCAGCAACCGTCGAGGATGTCGAGCTCACGACCATCACAACGGCACAGCAGGTTGCTTCGTTGTCGCTCGAAGGTGCAATCGGAATCGAACCTGTCTTTGATGCCGATGAGCTCGTCGGATTGGTCATCGCAGCTGATACCAACGTGTTCGTGCCTCTCGAACTGGCCGAGCCCATCCTCGGTGGCGGGTCGGTAACAGCCATCGTTCACCACGCCAAGCCGCTCATGCTGGCGCTGCTGGAGTCGGACATGCCGCTTCCGGGACTTGCCTTTGACACCATGCTTGCTGCTTGGTTGATCAATCCAGCACAGCGGGCCCCCGATCTCGAGGATCTTGCCTACAAGGAGCTCGGCGTCGATATCGCTGGCCGCGAGGACGCATCAGGAGCCGGGCCGCAGGGAGCGTTCAGTTTCGACGAGGACAAGGCGCTGGATCTCGAGGGCGCAACAAGACGTGCGCTGGCGGTGGTCAACCTGGTCGAGCCCCTGACCAAGCAGCTCGACGCACGCGGTTCCAAGGATCTGTACGCGCAGATCGAGCTGCCGCTCGTGGCCGTATTGGCAGACATGGAGCACGCTGGCGTGGGACTGGACGTCACTTTCCTGAAGGCGTTCGGTGACGACCTTGCCGAGCGAATCGCAACCCTCGAAACCGACATCCATGCGATTGCCGGGCGAAGCTTCAACATCAACTCAACGCTGCAGCTTCGTTCCATCCTCTTCGATGAACTTGGACTGCCGGTAATCAAGAAGACGCCCAAGGGTGCGCCGTCGACCGATGCTTCGGTCCTCGAGAAGCTCGAGGACGAGCACGAGATCGTTGCGAAACTCCTGCTGTTCCGGGAGCTCGACAAGCTCCGTTCGACCTATGTGGTGTCGCTCATCGACCTGGTCGGCGCCGACGGACGCCTTCACGGGCGGTTCAACCAAACGGGTGCGGCGACGGGACGTCTGTCGATGGAGCAACCAAACCTCCAGAACATCCCAGCCAGGTCGGCTGAGGGCAGGGCAATCCGCAAAGCCTTCGTTGCTGACAGCGGTTCCTCGTTCCTCGTGGCCGACTACAGCCAGATTGAGCTACGGATTCTCGCCCACCTCTCACAGGATCCAGGGTTGGTGGATGCATTCGCCGACGATCTCGATATCCACGCAGCGACCGCCGCCAGGGTGAACAATGTTACCCTCGACGAGGTGACGGACGACATGCGTCGGACGTCCAAGATGATCAATTTCGGGCTGTTGTACGGCATGGAGGCCTACGGATTGGCCCAGCGTCTGGATATCGAGCGATCCGAAGCCCAACGGCACATTGACGAGTACTTCGTGCAGTTCCCCGATGTGAGGGCGTTCATGGCAGGAATCGTCGACGACGCAAGGGATTCGGGCTACACGACAACCATCCTGGGGCGCCGGCGATATCTCCCCGAGCTGCACGCGCGCTCAACGAGGGAACGCCAGGCAGGCGAGCGGATGGCACTCAACGCACCGATCCAGGGATCGGCTGCCGACGTTATCAAGAAGGCGATGATTGAGCTCGCAGCCCGTCTTCGGGAGGAGGGCCGCAATGCCGAGATCCTGCTCCAGATCCATGACGAGCTGGTCATCGAGACCAGCGACACGGACCTGGCCTCGGTCACCGAACTGACGCTCGCCATCATGGAGGGTGTCGTAGACCTCACCGTACCGCTCAAGGTCAGCCACGGTGCCGGAAAGACCCTCGCCGAAGCAGGCCACTAGGCCCGGCTGGCGCCGGGCAGTAGTACGTACGACGTAGGACGTCCTACGTATTGCTGCTTCGCTGCAGCGAAGCCGGTGGCGACAGTGGCCGTACCTGTCTACCATCCGCGGGCCCTTGAGGCCGCTTGCGCGCGCTATGGGCGAACACGTATCCACAGGAGACCCACCCTTACATGTCCAACGACACCAGCGACAGCGTGACCGAAGACGCTGTCGAAACAACCGAGACCGAAGCAGCTGCGCCCGAAGAGGCGGTAGCCGCCACCGAATCCGCCACAACAGATCAGCCGGAGGAAGCACCCGCTGACGCGAGTACCGACGCTTCAGAGTCGAGCGACCCAGGGGATACTCCTGTGCCCGAAGCCGCTGAAGACCTGGCCGCCGAGGCTGCCGCTGAGGCAGTCGTCGAAGAGGTCGTAGCTGAGGCCGTAGTCGAAGAAGCCGTTGCCGAGGCCGTCGAAGAGGCCGTCATCGAAGAGGCAGCCGTCGAAGCTGTTGTCGAGGAGGCGGCCGCAGAGGTCGTTGCCGAAGAAGCCGAGGACAAGGGCGAGGTTCGCGTGGTCGAGAAACCACGTGCCGACCGTCCAGCCATCTCTGCCCCAAAGGACATCGGTGATGTTCCGGATGAGCTCACGGCAGACGACTTCGCAGCAGCAGTCGAGCAGACCGTGTTCGAGTTCAAGGAAGGCGACATCGTCGCAGGCACTGTGGTCAGGGTTGACCCGGACGAAGTCCTCGTCGACATCGGTTACAAGTCCGAAGGTGTCATCCCTCCCTACGAGCTGTCCGTTCGCAACAACTCCAACCCGAACGACATCGTCGCTGTTGGCGACGAGATCGAGGCCCTCGTCCTCCAGAAGGAGGATGATGAGGGCAGGCTGGTGCTGTCGAAGAAGCGGGCGCAATATGAGCGTGCATGGGGCCGGATCGAAGGCATCATGAACGAGGGCGGCACCGTCACCGGACAGGTGATCGAGGTCGTCAAGGGGGGCCTCATTGTCGACATCGGCCTTCGCGGTTTCCTACCTGCTTCACTCGTCGATCTCCGTCGTGTGCGCGACCTTCAGCCGTTCGTCGGCGAGCCCATCGAGGCGAAGGTCATCGAACTCGACCGCAACCGCAACAACGTTGTTCTCTCCCGCCGGGCCTACCTCGAGGAGGAGCAGGCCGAACAGCGCCACGCATTCCTCGCCGATCTCAAGGAAGGCGATGTCCGCGAGGGCGTTGTCTCGAGCGTCGTGAACTTCGGAGCGTTCGTGGACCTCGGCGGCATGGACGGCCTTGTGCACGTCTCGGAGCTGTCCTGGCGCCACGTCAACCATCCCGGTGAGATCGTCACGGTTGGCGACAAGGTCAAGGTCAAGGTCCTCGAGGTCGACTACGGCCGCGAACGGATCTCGCTTTCCATTCGTCAGACGGCCGAAGACCCATGGGAAACCTTCGCTCGCGACGCAGACGTCGGCACGATCGTCGATGGTCGGGTAACGAAGACCGTTCCGTTCGGAGCCTTCGTTTCCGTCGGAGAAGGAGTCGAGGGACTAGTCCACGTCTCTGAGATCGCCATGCACCACGTCGAAAGCCCTGAACTGGAGCTCAGCATCGGTCAGGAACTAAAGGTAAAGGTCACTGAGATCGATGCCGACAGAAGGCGAGTGAGCCTGTCAATAAAGCAGGCACTTCCTGAGTGGGAGGAGCGCTCGTCGTGGAGCGAAAGAAAGCCAACACGACCACGCCGAAG
>JBPCTY010000085.1:0-3059 GCA_051011415.1 Acidimicrobiia bacterium | reverse complement strand
CCAAGGCCTCGGCTACTTCGTTGAGTGTGAGGCTTGACGGGTTGTCTGAGGTCTCCGGCATTTAGCACCAATCGACGGGTCCGGCGAGCATATACAGATCGCGCTTGACACTTAGCGGAGAGTCGTGTTATATTTAGTACTAAGAAGATCAGGGGAATAGAAAACGATGACATCTGCACCATCACTCACAGTCGTACCGGACTCAACTGCCACCGACCGCGAGCTCGACGCATCGCTCAAGGCAGCAATCACCGACCAAGACCAGGATGCACTACGCACCGCTTACGACCTCTACTCAGGCGCCGTCAACGGTGTTGCGATCGGAATCCTGAAGGACCCGCATCTCGCTGCTGACATAACGCAGGATGTATTCGTTCGTCTCTGGCGCAACCCCAGCCGTTTTGATCCTTCACGTGGCTCACTTGTTGCGTTTCTCAGGATGGATGCGCACGGACGGAGCCTTGACATGCTCCGATCACGGCGCTCGACCGAACGGCGAGATCGCGCCGATCACCAGCTTCGGTCATCCGAACATGCGCCCGGCACCGAAGAACTAGCAATGAACTCGGTAACCGCATCCGCTGTGCAAGAAGCACTGATGACACTCCCAACGGAACAACGCACGCCGATCGCAATGGCGTACTTCGACGGATACTCGTATCGCGAAGTCGCGGATCAGCTGAACGTGCCAGAGGGAACCATCAAGAGTCGGATTAGAACGGGCATGGCTCGACTGAAGACCACGCTCGCGGTTGCCGCACACGCCTAAAGGACCGCAATGACTATGGGTACCAAAGACCCGCCGAGCGACTCGGCCAAGGGACGCGACAGGTCGCGTGCAAACGACCCGGAACTCGACGGCCACCTCTCCGAGCTACTCGCCTCTTTCCCTTCAGTCGAACCCGACACATCCGTCTGGGATGGTGTGGTTGCAGAGATCGAGACCACGGAACAAAACAACACACGCCGTTCACCTTGGCAGTTCATGGCTGTCGCGGCTGTCGCCGTCCTGTTTCTGGGACTGGGAGCCTTCCTCGGGAGCACCCTGGGCGCAGACGGAACCGTCGTTGCCTCTGACCAGGTTCGAGAACTCGTCGATGATCAGGGTCACGTTGTGCTCACCGTTTCGACTGCGGACGATGGCTCGACAACCGCGACAGGTCACAATCTGCCAGCGTTGCCGGCAAGCGAGACGTACCAACTCTGGAGCGTCGTCGGTGGCGAGATCGTGTCGGTCGGGCTCCTCGGGCAGGAACCATCTGCCGTAAGCCTCAGGGTCGAAGGCAGCCCAGAAGTCCTTGCACTAAGCGTCGAAGTAGCAGGCGGAGTTGCCGTGTCCGAGAACCCACCCGTCGCGGTGTGGTCCAGCTAGGGCAACACTCACAAGAGGCGCTGTCCCCGGGCTACCCCTAGGCGGCGGCTTGCGCCTTCGACTCCGAAGCCGCCTTCAAGTCAGCAAGCAGGCTATTGATTGCCTTTGGGAGTGACTTCTCGAGCCGCTTTGCGACTAGACCAGCTACTGGGCCACCCTTGGGCTCGGGCACCGGAGACATCGACACCTCTGTTGTGTTGGCGTCGATTTCGGTCAGGGCGAAGGTCGTGACCGATCGACTGATCGGCACCTTCTTGATGTTGGTGAGCTCGATAACCATCTTGTCTTCTGGGACGTACTCGATGATCTTCTCGTCAGTGGTTCCGAACGGTGCGAGTTCGCAGGAGCGGCCTGCGCCAAGGCCCTCGCTCACGTCGCCGAGCTGAACGCTCGTCTTGACCTGGTCGGTCCAGTCCTGGATATTTGAGAAATCGTCGAGGATTGACCACACCACCGACTTCGGGGCGTTGATCGTGACGGATCCGGAGATGTTGGGAATGCCAGCCATTGGTTCACTTCCTTTGATGCGAGGGGCCGAGTGTCTCGACCCTTTTCTTGACCGTTCGGTACAGTATATGCCATAATAGAACGGACAGTCAAGAACGGTTCTGGAAAGGTATCCTCCCGACATGGCGCGGACACGAGAGTTCGATACGGACAAAGCGATCTCCACTATCGCTGACACGTTCTGGGCTGATGGTTATGAGGCGACCGGTATTGCGGATCTCGTTGAGGCCACCGGTGTCGGGAGGGCAAGCCTGTACGGAGCCTTTGGCTCGAAACAGGAGATGCTGCATCTCGCCGTCGAGCGGTACCTCGACACGGACGTCGAGTCCCAATGGGCAGTGGTCGACGGTGGCGGCGTCGATGGCGCAACACACATGTTCCGCCAATTCGCCATGTTTCGGGAAACCAGGCCCGAGCGAGCCCAGTGGGGCTGCCTGATGGTGAACTCGATTGTGGAGCTTGGCCGCACAGATCCCTCGATCGTCGATCTCGGTGGGCGCTACCGAGCACGGATCCGACACGCCTTCCGCACGGCGTACGAAACAGCCGTTGAGAACGGAGAGATCGCTCCGGGCAACATCGACGAACAGGTGGAACTCTCCACCATGATGATCATGGGCTGCTTCGTTGCCATCAAAGGTGGAGCCGACCTTGAGGAAGTACAGAGCCTCACCGGCAATGCGATTGAACTCATCGAATCCTGGCGAATCGCCACCTGAACCGAGCACAGCTGGGTCGATAGACTTGAAGGCGTTCGCGGGTGTAGTTCAATGGCAGAACATCAGCTTCCCAAGCTGAATACGGGGGTTCGATTCCCCTCACCCGCTCCACGGGGACAATCGGTCAAGTCGTCGATTCCGCTCGGACAAGTGGTCGTGAACCAAGTTCTGGGGCCGATTGGTCCGCAGATCGGTCTGGAAAGACGTCGCATCGTCCAAGTTCTGCATTGTTGGGGTCACCTAGACGTCACGGATCCACACATGGGCTCTGTTTGAGCGCGTCACTGCGGCCGATGTCTCGGCGTGCGTTGCGGACGGTCCTTTCCCCACGAACGGACGCTCCAAGGATTCGTCGGGGCCTCCCTTCCCTTTCACCATCAACTCGTCAAGTGTCGAATGAAAGTGCGCATAATGCCGGTTATGCGCTCTCCGTTGGTCGGCTACGGTGACTGCGACCGACA
>JBPCTY010000084.1:0-30055 GCA_051011415.1 Acidimicrobiia bacterium | reverse complement strand
CGAAAGAGCCAGATCAAACGTGGCGGCGTTCTCCGCGACCAGCTCGAAGATGTACCGAGAGAAGACATTCGCAACGCTGTTGAGAATGGAACGCTCAGTGAGCTGATCGATGCTGATGCGGTGGTGGATTCGATCACTGCCAACGCCGAAGAGAAGCTTGCTAAGGCTGTGGAATCCGGACGCCTCACCCAAGCCGAGGCCGACGAGAAGCTGGCCGAACTCGAGGCGAAGCTCGCACCGGTCGCATCAGGCGAAACCGACGTCTCGGAGCTCCTCAAACGCAACTCGAAGCGTCACAACAAGCGCGGCTCGGGAACCAACGATTCGGCCAAGGGCGCAGACGCCTAGGAACCGTTCGCTCTGGCGCCACCTGCCGCTTCGGTAGGGTGGCACGGTGACTGATCCCGAATCTCCGAGTCCCACAGACGACAACAAGCAGCCTCTGTGGAAGCGATTGCTTCCGATCATCGTGGGTGTTGCCGTCATGGTGTTCCTGTTCGGCTTTGTTCTCCCGCAGTTCATCGATTACGAAGCTGTGTTCAGAGCGATCGGAAAGATCGACGGCCAGTCATGGGCGATCCTGATCGTGCTCGCTTTCGTCCGATTTCTGCCTGAGGGCCTGATTTATGTCGCAGCCCAACCGGGACTGAGCTCGGGACAAGGGGTTCAACTGTTCGTTGTGGCTGAGACGCTTGCAAACATCCCACCCGGTGGCCTCGATCTCATCTCTCGCTTCCAGATGACCCGCTCGTGGGGTTTCTCAACAGCAAGCTCGACGTCAGCGACGATTGCTAGCTGGGTGTTCGCATCGCTCTCGAAGATCGTGCTCCCGATCATTGCGGTTACGCTGCTTGCGGCTCGGAGAGTGCAGCAGGACGAACTTGACGCCCTCGCCATCATTGCCCTGATCGCGGTCATTGCTGGCACCGCCTTGATCGTTGTCGTGCTGCGGTCCCCGCGACTCGCAACTTGGATCGGCACGATCCTCGGCAAAGGGGTTCGGGCGGTTGCGGGAATCTTCCGCAAGGAGGTCGCCACCAACTTCGTCGACCTCGTGCATGAGTTCAGAGGGCAAGCATCAGAAGTTCTCCGCACCCGGACTGCCTATGGATTCATGGCCGGACTCGCCGCACGAATCGCAGCCTTCCTCGTCCTCCTCGTGGCTGTGCGGTCGGTTGGGATCTCAGATGACCTCGTGCATTGGACGATCGTCTTCGCAGCATTCTCCGTGGTCATGGCTATCACAGTGATTCCGATCTTCAACATGCCCGGTATCACAGAGGTGATCCTCATCAGCACCTTCGTCGCTCTTGCCGGGAAGGAGTTCAACGACGAAATCGCAGCCGCAGTCTTCGTCTATCGGGTCCTGACATGGCTCGCACCGATTCCGTTCGGCGGCATTGCGTTCAACCGTTGGCGCGACCAGGTGCGAGAGTCTGGTGACACCGATCTGCTCGATGCGTTTGACAAAGACGCCGACGCAACTTAGACGGCGGAACCGAACCATGGACATCCTCTTCACAAAGTCCTTCTGGGAACTTGATCTGGCCGACGAGGCAGACCCCATCGAAACATTCGCACGCAAGGTCGCAACCGATGGATTTGACGGTGTGGAGATGTTTCTCCCACTGCTCGATCAGGCGCCGGATCACATCGTCGGAACGGTGAAGAACACGGGTCTGTCCCACATCGTGATCGACATCATCACTGAGGGTGAGAGCCCTGCGGATCATCGGTCAAGCTTCGATGACGCGGTCGAACGGGCGATGGCGTTCTCACCAGACCTGATCAACAGTCACACAGGTCGGGACATCTTTGCGTTCGAGGACAACGTGTCACTTCTCCGCCATGCGCTATCGGTGAGCGCAGACATCGGGGTGCCGATCGTGCATGAAACCCATCGCTATCGCCCCACCTACTCAGCGATCGAGACGCGACGTCTCCTCGACGAGCTCCCAGAACTGCAGCTCAACGCTGACCTGTCGCATTGGATGGTCGTCCACGAATCAGATCTCTCGGATCAAGAACAAAACCTCGAAGCGGCTCTGCGCCGATCCCGACACATCCACGCCCGGGTCGGTTTCGAGGAAGGCCCACAGGTCGGCGATCCCAGGGCACCGGAATGGAGCGGCCACCTTGACCGCCACATCGAGTTGTGGGAGCGGATCGCCACCCATTGCAGGCACGCTGGCGTCCAGACTCTCGCCATCACGCCCGAGTTCGGACCTGCACCGTACGTGCCCACCCTGCCGTTCACGCAGGAACCGGTTGCTGATGTGTGGGAGATCAACGTCGCAATGAAGAACATTCTGCGAGACCGCTTGCCGATGTAGATCGAGCGCTTCGGTACATTCCTCTGACTGTCGAGAGGAGCACACTTGGCCGAACGAGATGCCGCAAACATGCCTGATGGAATCCCGCTTCTCCGCGGCATGGGCTGGGTATCCCTCCCATTCAGCTGCCTCGGTCTTGTCCGGAAGACCGGCGTGACCTCGAACGCATCGTTGTGGTCGTGGATTGTCATGGTTCCGTGGTCCACAGACGGCAAGCCTTGGATCGATGGCACCGAGATCGTGCCTGCCTCGACCAAGACCGAGGACGAAGAACGCGAGGTCGTGCTGGCCAAGATGCGATCGATTCTCGATGAACGCTACGGCGACGATGTTGCCCACTCAGCAGTTGATGATCTCCTCGATCAGATCTTCGACGACGGTTGACGCAATGGCCTCGCTTTCAGGAGCTCGGCACGTCGGTCGCACCCTCTCCTGATCCATCAGCCCGAGTCGAGGCTGTCATCGCCACGATCGCGACGACCATCAGCAGAGTGAGCAGTGTCAGCGGCACGGTGTAGGAGCCGGTTAGATCTCGGGTCGCTCCGACAACCCACGGCATCAGCCCCCCAACGACTGCAGCGATGGACCACTGCTTGCCCATGAGCGCACCAAAATCGACTCCCGCATACAGGCCATCCATGATCACTGGCCTTGTCGGAAGCATGAACCCGAAAGCGATGCCGAAGAAGGCGAACGAAGCGACCATTACCCATGCCGGGTTGCCGATGATTGCAAACACGAGGCTGATGATCAGACCCGACCCAGAAACTGCGAACAGAACGCTGGCCTGTAATCGGTGTGCAATGTGGGGCATCAGATATCTACCCGGGAACGTCAGCAGGCCTGACAGGCCAGCAAGAACGGCGATGGCTTGCACCTCGAAGCCTTGCTCCTCGAAGACCGCGACCCTGTGGAAGATCATCGAGTTCATCGAAGCGAATACGAGCACGATCGCAATCGTGATCAGAAGCAGCTTTCGCTCCCGGACAAACCGTCGCCAGGGAACCGTCGGTACCGGTTGCGTTCGTCCATCAATCGGTTTCGACCTCGGAAACACGGCAACAGCAACGACACCGGCCAACCCGTAGATGACACCGAGGATGACCGCCGTGCTCCTCCAACCGAACTCGTTGAGCAGTACACCAGTCAGTGGCAGGAAGACGGGTCCCGCTAACCCCCCAATGAGTGAGAGCAATGCAATCGCATGGTTGCGACGCATCGAGCCGACCCATTGACCGATCGCGACGAATGCCGGCTCATACAGCGTCATGGCCGTCGCCGGCCCGAGCAGTGCGAGGAATACGACCATCACGTGCCAGGGCTCCGTGCTCGCTGCGAAGAGGATCATCGCGAGCGCACCAAGCAGTGCGCCAACAAACATGAGGCCCCGCACCGAATGGTCGTCGGCGAATCGGCCCACTCTCGGCGCGAGCACACCCGCCACGATCGCGGCCCCGCCGAACCCGGCCGAGAGCAACGAGATCGAAAAGTCGCCACCCGCAGCGTCCTTTGTGAGCAGCACCGACATGCCGTAGAGGCTCACCCCAAAGGCCACGAAAACGAGCGCTGCGAGAGATGCGACTGATCGACGGGGGTAGGTGGTTGGTGACAAGTCGGCCATTGTATGCCGCAGTTCCACGCGGCAGTTTCGAGGTCACACGCTCTACTCAGCGGCCACTCACGAGCGACTCATCGACAGGCGATGCACTGGTGCCTCACAAGGAGGAACCGACACATGAATCGAACAACGCTTGCAATTGGAGCTGCGGCAATGGCTCTCGCTGCCGCAGCGTGTGGCACCGCGACAGCACAGCCCGCAGCGACCACCACGACGGTGGAACACGCACACGACATGGAAGGCATGGCCATGGGAGATACAAGTGCGACACGCGCCGACGATGTGCAGGATGCAGACCTTGTGTCTGGAAGCTTTGCGGGCCTGAACGGGGCTAAAGGCGTCTCAGGTAACGCATGGCTCGCGCGACACGACGGAGGAACGACAGTCACCGTCGAGCTCCACGGTCTCGCGCCAGGCGCGGACTTCACCAGTCACGTGCACGCCGGGTCATGCGCCGACGGTGGAGGACCGCACTACAAGTTCGATCCCGAGGGCGGTCATCACCCGCCAAACGAGATCCATCTCACGTTTTCGGCAAGCGATGATGGCCATGGGTTCATGACCGCCGAGAACGGCCAGGTCGCAGGCGAAGCAGCCACATCAGTCGCGGTGCACGCCGTTGATGGAGATGCCGACGATTGGCTCTGCGCAGATCTCGAGTAGATGTCAGTCTGCCTTGAACGGCAGGTACTCGGGGACCCACATCTCGGCTTCGATGACCGCCTGCAGGTCATCAACGGCCTCGGCAACGCCCTCGTCGATCGCGCTCTCTGCGACGGCGAGGGCGACTGCTTTGGACACCGTCACGACATCCTCGATGTCCGGGTAGATCTGACCATTCGTAATCAGGTCTAGGTCGGTGGCATCGGCAAGGGCCGTGGACGCTGCGTGGAACATGGCATTTGTGATCCGATGTGCGCGCACTGCCGTGACCCCGAGTCCCATCCCAGGAAAGATGAAGGCGTTGTTCGCCTGACCGATACGGTGCATCTTCCCGTTTCGTTCGACTGGGGAAAAGGGGCTTCCAGTGGCGACGGTTGCCTGGCCATCCGTCCACTCAAGCGCAGCGGCAGGCGTCACCTCGGTATGGCTCGTCGGATTCGAGAGCGGCAGGATGATCGGATCGCGTACGTGCTTGGCCATCTCACGCACCGCCTCTTCGGTGAAGAGTCCGGCTTGGCCAGTCACCCCAATGAGCACCGTGGGCTTTGCGTTGCGGATCACATCGACGAGCGACGGAGTTTCCTTGTCCGTATCCCAGTCTGCAATTGCGGCCGGGTCGGTGGCGAGATCAGCCTTCAAACCACTGAGCTGGGGGTGAGCAACAAGTAACCCACGCGAGTCGAGCACGTATATCCGCCGGCGTGCATCTTCGATACTCGAGCCACGAACCTCCATCGCATACTCGAGCTGTTTCGCAATCCCGTGCCCCGCTGATCCAGCTCCCGCGATCACGAACCGACTTTCACGTCCTGGCTCCTCGATGTGTCGACGGGCGGTGATCACTCCGGCAACGACCATCGCCGCCGTGCCCTGGATGTCATCGTTGAACGAGGCAATGCGGTCGCGGTGCGTCGACAGATTTCTGAAACTCGTCGTGTTCGCAAAGTCCTCCCACTGAAGGAGTGCATCTGGGTACACATCGATCACTGCATCTACGAACTCGTCGACGAGCTCCTCGTACTCTGCGCCACGAAGCCGCAGATGTCGGTATCCCACGTACAGCGGATCGTCGAGCAGGGCTGCGTTGTTCGTTCCGACATCGAGCGAAACCGGCATGCACCGCTCCGGGTGGATTCCAGCTGCAGCCGTGTAGAGCGCGAGCTTTCCAATCGGGATTCCCATGCCGCCAGCTCCCTGATCACCAATGCCGAGGATTCGTTCGTTGTCGGTGACGACGATCACCGGGGGCTGTTTGACCGGCCTTGCGCGCAGGATCGCCGCAATTCTGCCCCGGTCGCGTGGAGTGATGTAGATGCCACGCTGCCGTCGGTATATGTGCGACCAGTGCGAACACACCTGGGCGACGGTCGGCGTATACACAACGGGAACCGTCTCCCCCAGGTTGTCGGTCACGAACTTGTAGAACAAAGTCTCGTTCCGATCCATGAGACCGGTGAGATAGACGTTCTTCCCAATGTCGGTGGTCTTCAGGGCGAACTGCTCGCGGACTCGATGCGTCTGCTCCTCGAGCGTTGCAATCCGATCCGGCAACAGACCTCGAAGCTCCAGTGCGTCCCGTTCCTCTCCGGTGAAGGCCTCTCCCTTGTTGAGGAACGGGTCTCGAAGCACCGCCTCGCCCCGCGCTCGCACAGCGACGTAACGTTCTCCCGTTGCTTGGTCATTGCGCTCTTCAAAGACGGTCATAGTCGTGACCCTATCTGCTCCGCGTGTGGACTGTTGTTGGTGAGAACGCAGGTCGCTCCTGACGGCTAGCGTGGTGGTATGACGGATCCACAGACAGACGCCGATTCCCTTCCAGTCCCGGACGACGCAGCCGAAGACGACGCCACGGGAGCTCCTCGCTGGAGAATGATCACGGCAGCGGTCCTTGTGGTGCTCTTTGCGATCACCCTTGCATTAGCCAACCAGGCAATCTGGCTCGCAACCACGGTGCTCGACACCGAGACATTCGTCGACACACTTGCACCCCTACCCGCCGACGATGCGGTCGCAGCCTCTCTTGGCGACCGATTCGCAACCGCTGTCGTAGAGAACAACGACATTGGCGCAGCGCTGGCAGAAGAGTTGCCTGAGGGCCTCAAGTTCATCGCTGCCCCCCTCGCTGAATCAGTGAAGGGACTCATTGCAAACGCCGCAACCGCGGTGATTCAGTCTGATCGCTTCGTCGCCATTTGGGAAACCGCGCTCAGAGTCACGCATGGAACTGCCATGTTCATCATTGACCAATCAAGTGAGGGTGCCCTCCAGGTAAGCGAGGGAGATGTCATCCTCGATCTGAATGGGCTCGTCGAACAGGTCGACGAAACTCTTCAAGAACGCGGCATCGATGTGCTTGCAGACACAGAAATCGATGCAACGATCGTTCTCTATGAAACTGAGAACGAGGGTGTCGTTCAATCGATCGTGCAGATCGTGTACCAGATCAGATGGGGAGCGATCATCCTTGTGGTCGTCCTCCTTGGTGCTGCGGTCGCGGTTGCATCCGATCGCCGCAAGGTCACTGTGTGGCTGGGTATCGGCACCGTTGTCTCAATGCTCCTTGTGCTGATCGAGCTCAGACTCTTTCGACGCCAGATCATCGATGCGGTGAGCGACCCGGTTCGGCAAGAAGGCGCAGTAGCTGCCTACGAGATCCTCTTCGGCAGACTCATCGCCCAAACATGGGGGCTGCTCATGCTGGGCGTCGTGGCAGCAGGTGTCGCCTGGTTCATGGGACCCTCGGTTCGTGCGCAAGGGCTCCGCGGCCGAATCGACAGCTCGCAGCCGTCGTTTGCATCTGAAGGATCGTTCGGTTGGGTCGGGGAGAACGCAAAGACGGTTCAGTACTTGATCGGTGCGACCGCCATCTTCTTCCTCCTCCTTCTCCCGACGATTTCGGGGCTTGCGGTACTCCTGACCGCAATCGTGGCCATCGCCGGAATCATCGTGGTCCACTGGATAGGAAGCGGCTCGGCCGACTAGCCAGTCACCTCGCGGTCACCGATATCGTCAGGCAAGACCTAGGAGGTTCGCTTGACCGATGCTCGCATCGTCGTGTCCAATGATGATCCCGTCTTTGATGTTGCTGACTCAGACCAATCCGTGTCACCGGCTGAGGACTTCTACCGCTTTGTGAACGGTGGCTGGCTGGACTCGAACCCAGTGCCTGCGGAGTACGGCGCATGGGGAGCAATCCAAGAAGTGCACGAGCGAAACCAAGGAATCCTGAGAGGTCTGCTTGAAGCTGCGAGTGCCGACGAATCCGCTGCCGCTGGAACGGCGGCACATTGGGCAGGCACGTACTACCGCACGGGAATGGACACCGATACGATCGAGTCCCTCGGCACAAGCCCAATAGAACCCTGGCTCGCCCGCGTCGATGCCCTCGCCACAACCCCAGATGTGGTTGCTCTCGTCACCGACATGCACCGCCAGGGCTTTGGCGCTCTCTTCGGAACCGGCGTGATTCCGGACTTTGAGGATGCCACTGTCAATTTGCTGTATCTCGGACAGGGCGGACTCGGACTCCCCGATCGTGACTACTACCTGAGGGACGACGAAACCTCAACTCAGCTCTTGGGCGAGTACCAGAACCACATGGCTCGAATGTTCGTCCTGCTTGGACAGGACGAGAACGGTGCTGATGAGGCTGCTGCATCGGTCATCGCGATCGAGACCGCAATTGCCGAATCGTCGTACACGAACGTCCAGCTCAGAGACGTCGACCTGATCACAAACAAGTACGCAACCGCTGATCTCAACACCCTGATGCCGAATTTCGGACTCCAGGAGTATGTGATTGCGATAGGCGCGGGCAATGAGACCTCTGTGAACATCGACAACGAGGGCTTCTACCCAGCGATCGATGCAATGTTGGATGAGCGAGCCATCGAGGACTGGAGGCACTACCTGCGATGGCACATCGTGTCGTCCGTCGCCTCCAGCCTCCCTCGCGCCTTCGACGAGGAGTCCTTCGACTTCTACGGGCGAAAGCTTGGTGGTCAGCAAGAGCAGAAGGTGCGATGGAAGCGAGTCCTCGCCGCAGGGTCTAGCGACATCGGACAGCTGATCTCGCAGCTCTATGTACGCGACAACTTCACCGCAGAAGCGAAGGCGGATGTGGAAAGGCTTGTCGACAATCTGTTCGTCTCGATGGGCGAAGCAATCGATCGAATCTCATGGATGTCCGAAACCACGAAGAACCAGGCACGACAGAAGCTCAAAGGGTTCGGTTACAAGATCGGATATCCGGACGAGTGGAGGGACTACTCAGAGCTTGTCCTCGTTGAAGGCCGATGGCTTGAGAGTCGACTCGCAGCCCGCCGGTTCGAGATCAACCGCCAAATGGCTCAGCTCGGGCAGCCCGTTGATCCGCACGAGTGGTCGATGGCGCCTCATGTCGTGAATGCCTACTACCACCCTCTCCGAAATGAGGTTGTGTTTCCTGCTGGGATTCTGCAGGATCCGTTCTTCGATGCGACTGCCGATGATGCAATCAATTACGGAGCGATCGGCGCCGTGATCGGTCACGAAATCACGCACGGGTTTGATGACAGCGGGTCGAGGTTCGATGCCGACGGCAACGTCCGCGATTGGTGGACGCCCGAGGATCGGGAAGAGTTCGACGCCAGAGCGCAGGTCATGGTTGATCAGTTCAATGCGTTTGAGATCGAAGATGGATTGTCCGTAAACGGAGAGCTCACACTCGGCGAGAACATTGCCGACTTGGGCGGACTCAAGATCGCTCTGGCTGCGTTGCATGCCGCAACCGACGGCGAACCGCAGAAGGTTGCGGGCCTCACACCGGAACAGCGCTTCTTCATGTCATGGGCCCGGGTCTGGAGAAAGAACTACACCGACGAGTACCTACGCCTCCAGGTCAACTCCGACCCTCACGCACCGTCGAACCTGCGATGCAGCGCTCCAATGAGCAACCTTGCGAGCTTCGCCGATGCGTTCGGAATCCCTCAGGATGCCGACACCATGCGACCCCAGACCGAGCGAGTCGACATCTGGTAGCCACGCTCTGGCAACATGTTCAGTAGCGATCAGGAATCGGGTGAGTCCAGATCCGCCATCTCGAGCTGCACCGTGGGAATCGTCGGGTTTCGGACCACCTGCTCGACGGTCTTTTCCACCGAGGACTCGCCTGGCAGCAGCTTCTTGGGAAGCCTGAACGCCAGACCGGCTCCAATGAGTGCTACGAATCCACCGACGATGATCGCCCCCTGGAATCCCCTCAAGGCCCCGGTGTTGTAGATCTCCTCGAGCTCCTCTTGCTGCTCTGGTGGAAGGTCTTCGATCTCCTCAGCCAGCGCATCAGCGTTGGCCTGCTCGAACGGTCGCTCAACCAACGCGGCAACGTCATCCTTTACCTCAGCCGGCAAAGAACTTGAGGCTTCCACCTGATTGTTGAACGAGGTCAACGCCACGCTGAGGATCACGGTGCCGACTACCGCTGTGCCAAGCGCCATGCCAAGGTTCTGCGCCGTCCCTTGCAGACCCGACGCTTCGCTTGCTTCCTTCTGTTCCACTCCAGAGAGAATCAGGTTCGGTAGCTGTCCGGCGACCAGACCGATTCCGAGGCCCGCGAGGAACAGTCCGAGGGCCATGTCCGCACCAACGACCGCGTCTGCCATCGAAGACGACAGCACTACCCCTCCCACGAAGAGCACGACAAGGCCTACCTGGATGATGTACTTCGGGAAGATTCTCCGACCGAGCGGTGGCGTGAGCGTCGAGGTCAGCAACACACCAATCGACAGAGGCAGCAGTGTGAGGCCTGTTTCAAAGGCGGTGAACCCGAGCATCGACTGGGTGAACACCGGAATCAGGAACAACAGGCCAGCCTGGGCAAAGGTTTGGGTCGAGAGGATGGGCAGTCCGGCGTTGATCGACCGATGCCGGAAGATCGTTGGATGCAGCAATACGGGCTTCCCTTGCTTCTCGCGCGTCGACACCCACCACCAGAACGCTGCCAGCACCAGCAAGCCGCCACCCATGAGGAACAGGACCAACGGATCCGACCAGCCAACGCTGCTCGTCTGGAGCACGCCAAACACGAACATTCCGAGCCCGGTCGCCGACAGCACGACACCCACCACATCCAGCTTTGGCTTGGGGACGACAGCCGGCGCATCCGTGAGCAGCGGCGATGCGAGCAGAACGATCACGACGATGATCGCCTCGGCGATGAACGCCACTCGCCAAGTGAGAGAGGTAGTGAGCCAGCCACCGACAAGAGGCCCGAATGCAGCTCCGGCAGCGGCGACACCGAACAGCACGCCATAGGCGGATGCACGCTTCTGCCCGGCGTAATTTGCCCGCACCAAGGTGTTGATGGCAGGAACGATCAAGGCAGCGCCAAGCCCTTCAAGAATCGACCATCCAAGAATGATGAAGCCGATCGTCGGCGCAAATGCGGTGATCGTGGTCCCGATTCCGTAGATCACAAGCCCAATGCGGAATGCGCGCTTGGAGCCCCAGATATCTCCGAGCTTGCCTCCAGTGAGCATGAACGCTGCCATCGTCAGCGTGTACAGAGTGATCGCAGCTTGGACTGCGCCGACAGTTGTGTTGAGGTCCTCGACAAGCGCAGAGATCGACACGTTCATGATCGTTGTGTCGATGACATAGATGAACATCGCTGAGGACAGAATCGCGAGGACCACCCAGGCCCTCTTGCCCGTAGGCGCCTCTGTCTGTGGTTCAGCGTTCACACCCGAGAACCTAGCCGGATGGGCGTATGCATCGGTCAACGCACCCGACAATCAACGGGAGTCGTGCAGCCCGTGGGTATCGTCACGCCAGATGCGAGTTCACGAAACCACCTTCGGAGACTCGCCGGACGACGCAAAAGAGCTGTCCCTCAGCGATCGTGTCGAGTGGGTCAACGCATATGAGCGATCGATCGTCTCATCCGGCGAAGGAATTGTCCTCGAGATCGACGTCTATCCGATTGAGGACATCACTGATCTGCCGACCGCCGATGTAGGCCGCGGGTTCTTCGGCTCGATGCGGAACGCTGTGACGGGACGCCAGCGAGGCCGAGCGCGGCGTGTGCCCCGGCGCAAGGTCTAGCCCGCACGACTTCATTGCGGCCTACCCAGAGAACTGGTTCAGGTAGGCCTCAAGCCATTCTTCGTCGACATGCCCCCACCGATCGTCCTCAGGAACGTCAGGCATCATCCACGCATGCAGCATCTCCCCAGTCTGGGGCACGTTGAACGAAGCTATCGGACAGCCGCCGAATGGCGACTCGAGGCCAGCAAGCGCAAACGGGATGACTGAGAAGCACACGTTCTCGTGTCCGTGCCACAACATGATCGGACCTCCATCGGTTGGCCCTCTGTCCGTGAAGCCGTCCATCTCGAACATGACGCCGATCAGCTGAGGGCCTTCTGCCGTCTCGGCGTAGATCAGTGACTCGGGGTACTCGGCATCAAGAATGCGACCATCGCCTACCAGCGCTGGGTTTTGTGCGTGGTGGTCGTTGCCGGCGATGTTCCCGACGTCGTATCCCGCAGCAGCGGCGACTGCGGGATCTCTGTACTTCTCTATCGCTGCGTACGTTGCCCAGTAGAGGTCATCGGCATAGTGCGACTCTTCTGGTGTCGGCTCCAGACGCTCGATGTATGGAACAAGCGTTCCGGGATCGGGGAAAGCTCCGCCGTGATGTCCGCCGTCCTCACCAACGGTGACGAACGCACCTACCCAGGCGGCAATCCCTGTTGCGACGAGTAGAGAAACCACCCCGACAGGAGCAAGCCTTCTCTTGCGAGACGCGTTGGCAACTGGAACCGCAAGCAGGATCAGCGCAAGAATCTCGATCAGCTTGGTTGCAAGCCCAAGCTGATCCGGAGGCAACCCAAGAAACCAAAACGCGACGACCGACCCGACGATCGCGACGATCGCAAGCCTCCGCTTGGCCGCAAGAACCTGCCAGGACGCCCAACCGAGCACCGCTCCCCCAGCGAGATACAGCGGCGTGTACGACGACACTTCGTGCGTGAACGCGAGCAGGACGTGCACCACGGAGGAAACCCCGATGAGAATCGATGAGAGCCGCGTTGCCAATGGCGCTGCTGCGTACCGGTCGCGAACACTGACAGCCCAACCGACACCGCTGTTTGCTCTGGAACTCACCACCCGGATCAAGCCCCAGATCAAGAATGGCGAAACGACGAGAAGCAGTGCAGCCAATGTGTGTTCACCGACGATGTCGTACATCGGGTTTCCTACGTAGTCGCCAATACTGAACCCCTCGAGCGACGACGTCGGACCGGTGCCATCCGCCGGGATGACGATGGGATCGTCCGTGTGGAACAGAACCGGCATCATGCCACCATCCCAACGACTGGATCCTCAGTGGGCTCGTCGACGGTGACATCGACCTCGATGGCGACGTTGAAGGCTGCCTTGGTCTTGCGAAGGAACACCAGGATGACAATCGGGATCATCAGTCCCGTCATGACAGGGATCAGGTCCGGTGGCGCTCCGCTGAGGAGAATGCTGATTACGGCATCGATCGTTGCAAAGACGATGATGAACCATTGCGCGACAAGGGTGAGCCTCCTCGCCCAAATCCTTCGGCGACGAATACCTCTGGCTGCCAGAAACGCAGCAGTTGTCGCCGCAAGCGTGAGTACGAGGTTGCCAACGAGCAGGAAGCCGGTCATTGCGTTCATGACGAGGACCTCGGCTACAGACAGGGCAAGGACAGCTCCTTGGAGGACGACAAGCGCCCAAAGGATGTCGATCCAGCCATCGATTCGGTGTTGTGGTGTATCCATCGCTCAAGCATCGGCATGTGTTGTGAGCGCATCGTTGGCGGCTGATGAGTGTGCGATGAGAAGCTGGCGGCCGCCTGGTCGGGTCAGGTCAGGGTCGGGAACACAATCTGGAACCGAGCACCGCCGGCAGGGGCCGCGCCGACCGAGATTGACCCGTTGTGTGTGGCGACAATCGAGGCTGCGATCGACAAGCCAAGCCCGTATCCCGGACCACTTCGGGCAGGGTCTGCACGATAGAAGCGCTCGAAGATCGCTTCTCGCTGGCTCTCTTCAACGCCTGGGCCGTTGTCATCGAGGTACAGCACTACGTTGTCGCCAACCTCTGCGGAGATGGATAGAGCGGTCGCACCGTGGCGGGACGCATTGTCCACCAGTATCCGGAGCACCTGTTCGATCTGATCGAGGTCACCGTCCACGATCACCGCATTCAAAACATCTGAGGTGATCACGAGACCCGACGTCTGCGGAACGCCGTCCATCACCGCAGAGATTGCGGTGCGGAGATCGACCGGTTCCAGATGGACTGTCTGAGCTTCGTCGCTTCGTGCGAGCACAATGAGTCCGTCGATCAGCTCAGCCATCCTTGCGGCGGATGTCGCAATATCGCTCGTCGCCTCTGCGATGTCACTGGGATCGGCGTCGCTGTGATCCAACAGGAAGCCTGCATTCGCTGCGATCGATGTCAGCGGCGAGCGCAACTCATGCGAAGCATCGGCTACGAACCTCTTCTGACCTTCGATCGTCTGGTCCCGCGCCGATCGCGCCTCCTCGAGTGACGCAAGCATGGCATTGAACGACGATGTCAGGTCACCGACCTCGTCCTCCTGCGAGACGTCTGGCAGCCGTCGACTCAGATCACCCGTCGAGCCGATTTCGTCCGTTGTGTCTGCAAGCTCGCGGAGAGGGCGAAGTGCCCTCTTGGCCATGAACCACGCACCGATCGCCGCTGCAAGCAATGCGATAAAGGCGAACGCCGCAAGAAATCCACGAGCACCGACGAGCTGATCCTCGACCACTCTCGTCGTTTGTGATGCGGCTACAAGCCCATTTCCCAGATTGGGATTCGTCCATGTTCGGATCTGAGAACGAACCTCGTCGATCGTGGCTTCCGCGGCACCAGTCGCCCAGGCTTCGGCCTGTACGTCATCGGGTAGAACAAGCGGCGACCCGTTGACTGTGCCGGTCGCAAACACCACAACAGATTGTTCGTCGTACACCGTTGTGAATGGCTGATCCGATGTCGACGAATCCGGTGCGAATGGCGGGACGCCAATATCAAAGACGTCGGTCTGCGCGGTGGAAATGGATTCAGCTGCATCATCGGCGATCGCCGAAAGCAGAGCGTCTTGTTCATCGCTTGCTGTCGCCTGCGCGAGCAGAATGATCAGAATCAGAAAGCCAAGGAGGGCAAGCGCTGTCAGCCCTATGCCGTACCACGTGAGCCTCCATCGGATCTTCACTCAGTCGACCCGCATGACGTAGCCAGCGCCCCGAACCGTATGAATGATTCGATCGCCTCCGTGCTCCTCGAGCTTGTTTCGGAGATATCGCACATAGACATCCACGATGTTCGACGTGGTGTCAGCATCGAGGCCCCACACGTTCTCAAGGATCCGCGACCTGCTCAGCACGATCCGCTCGTTGCGCATGAAGTACTCGAGCAGCCGGAACTCCAAAGCAGTCATCTCAACCCGCTTGCCTGACCTGGCGACCTCAAGGCCGTCGACGTCGGCAACGACATCCCCAATGCGCAACGTCTCCCTGCCCCCGGGCTCAGTTCGTCGAAGAAGGCTCCGAACACGCGCAAGCAGCTCCTCATATGCAAAGGGTTTGACCAGATAGTCGTCGGCGCCAGCGTCGAGACCGATCACACGGTCCTCGATTGCGTCCTTTGCGGTCAGCATGAGGATTGGGGTGTCACCATCTGCACGAATCCGGCGACACACCTCGACTCCGTCGACCTCGGGCATCATCACATCGAGAACACAAAGATCGAAGCGCTGCGCAAACGCCAGCTTGAGAGCCTCTGCTCCGTCCCGTGCCACGGTGACCGTGTGTCCCTCGTACGTCAGTGCGCGCCGCACGCTTGAAGCGATGGCTTCGTCGTCTTCTGCAACAAGGATCTGGGCTCTCACGGGCGGCATCGTCGCACGTCCAAATGAGTCGCAGATGAGAGCTGTGTCCTTGATCCGTGCACGGCGTCTCTCGTTCCGTCACCTGTCGAGCGGCAGGGGTTAGGAGCTTCTATCGGCACCGCCGCACCCTACCGGGCAGACTTCACGGCCTTGGGAAGCGCCGGGAGTCAGACCGGGCGTCTCATTGCGCACTGGATCCCGTCGATCCTCCGACGCCGGAATCCGGCTTCACAGTATGCGAGGTAGTAGCGCCACATTCGCCGGAACCTGTCACCGAGGTCACGCCGTTGGTCTGAAATCGCTGGCCATGCCGCCTCAAATCGCTCACCCCATTGCTCGAGAGTGGCGGCGTAGTCCAAACCATGCATCGAGGCGTCGGTCCATTCCATCCCGGCATCAGCAGCGAGCTGTCGCAGGACGTTGACCGTCGGGAGGGCACCGCCGGGGAAGATGAATCGCTTGATGAAGTCGTCGCGTTCGATCAGGTTGTCGTAGTACCTCTCATCGATCGTGATCGCCTGCATGGCAGCGATTCCACCTGGTGGAATGGCGCGCGATATGGAGTGGAACAGCGGCCCCCATTGCGTCTCATCGACCGACTCGATCATCTCGATCGAAACGACCTTGTCGTACATCGCCCGCTCATCGCGAAAGTCCTGCAGCTTGATGTCAGTGAGATCCGCAAGGCCGGCGTTCGCGAGCCGCTTCTTTGCAAACGTCGCCATCTCCTCCGAAAGTGTCAAGCCTGTTACGTGGACCCCGTACCTGGAGGCGGCATACTCAGAGAACCCGCCCCACCCACATCCGATCTCCAGGACCCGGTCACCGCTTTGGAGTTCAAGCAGGCCACACAACCGTTCGTACTTCCGATACTGAGCCTCCTGGAGCGAATCGGATGGCTCGAAGATCGCTGATGAGTACGTCATGGTCTCGTCGAGCCAATGGGCGTAGAACTCGTTGCCAAGGTTGTAGTGATCTCCGATCGCACCGATCTGGTCTGACCCAGAAAAGCTTGGGCGCTTGTCCCACCATCGGCGAACGGTCGACGATGCAGAGGTCTTCCCCTTCTCGCCAAGGGCGGCATCGACGTTGGCGGAGGCAAGAGTGAGGAACCCAGCCAAGTCAGGTGTATTCCACGCGCCGTCTACGTAAGAGGCGCCGAGCCCGATCGAGCCATCGTTGAGCAGAGCTGTCGCAAGCGCACCCGGATTGTTGACCTCGATGTGGCCCCGATCTCCGGGCGTCCTGCCAACCAACAGTTCAGTTGAGCCATCCGGCCAGCGCGCTTCCAGCTCCCCGACCGACCACCCGCGCATGATCAGTTTCAAGGTTGCCCTTGCTGTGCTCTCGCGGACTCGCCCAACCATCGACTACTCCCAGACCTGACTACCGAAGAAACCCAATAATACAAAGCGGACACGTCGAGGATAACGTCCGATTCGTGAACGACTCCACCGTCAAACTGCTCTCAGGAATCCATCGGATCCTGTTCCAAACAACGGCAGGCCGTATCGGGAACCGGCTTGTCGACAACGACATGCTGCTCCTGACAACGACCGGCCGGCGCTCAGGCAATCAGCACACAGTGCCCCTGTTGTATCTCACCGACGGCGACCGCATCGTCGTGATCGCTTCCTATGGCGGCAGGGAGTACCACCCCGCGTGGTATCTGAACCTTCTCGAGAACCCGCTCGCATCGATGCAGATCAATGGTGCACGGACTGATGTGACAGCGACCACCATGTCGGAGGAGGATCGTGCGACTTGGTGGCCACGGATCGTCGACGCCTATGCCGACTACGCAACATATCAATCTCGCACCGACAGGGCAATCCCGGTCGTGTGGCTCAGTCCGATTGAGCTAAGCAAGACATGACAAGAGGGCGGCCGTGAGACCGCCCTCCTGCCTTCAGGCTGTTTCGTCTAGGAGTCGTCGGCACTCGACTCGAGTGCGTCCTCGTCTGGGCGTGCGATCAGACTGACCACGCCTCCGATTGCGACGAGTACACCGCCTAGCACCAGCAGGTACCAGCCCCAACCGATGGACACCGTGTATGCCTCTGGGATGGCGCCGGCCTGTGCCGCGCCGGCAAAACCGGCTTCAAGGGCGTCTGCGTCATCCATCGCGCCCATCGTGGCAACGATGCCGATGATCATCATGACCACGCCAAGTACCGCTGCCGTGAGACCGTAGAGCCGCTTCATCGGTTCGCTGATCGGTGGCATCAGCGCCACGATCAACACCGCGATGCTCGCCAGGGCGAACACGATGGCCGCCCACTGAGTGTCGTTGTACAACGCCGTCCATGTGTTGTCGAAGCCCGACGGGAATGCCGGATCGACCTGGCTCAGCTGGGCAAGTGCAGCTTCACCCGCTGAACTTGCGGACTTCAGCATGAAACCCACCGCTGCCAGAACCACACCAACGATCGCCAAAATGCGTCCGTAATGCATGCGTCTTCCTTTCCTCGCACTGCCGAGCGTAGAGAACCACCGCCATGCGATTCAACTCATCCGCGCCGGCGCGGTCGCTCCTGCGATCGTTGGAGGCTGACTCTGCAGTTGCTGCTAGTTGAGGTTCGGTGCATTCGCACCAAGCGCATCGAGTGCGTTCTGCACCGCCCAATCGACCGATCCCACGACCTGGAGATACACCCGTTCGAACCCGAGCGATCTGAACTCGTCCAGCTGCTCGGCATGCTCATCCCAGGTCTTCGGTTGGATTCGGTCACCCATGGCTTCTCGCATCTCATCTGCGGTCTTCCCCGAGCGTGATCCCCATTCGCCAAGGAATTCGTTGATCTCGCTCTCGTTTGCACCGCCGACTGTTGGGTAACACGTCGTGATGAACACGGCTTCGGGGTCCCGGCCTGCAGCCTCCGCGGCTTCTCGCATCACCTCAAGACGTTCTTCGATGCCCTCTGGTTTGTGGTGATACAGGTTGTACTCGTCGGCAAATCGGCCGACAAGTGTCGGTGTCTTCACAGCACCACCACCGCCGACCATCAACCTGAGGTCGTCTCGTGCCCTCGGCTGGATGTCCAAGCTCTCCAACGACCACCGCGAACCTTCGTAGCCCTGCGTCGGGTCATCCAGGAAGACCCGCAAGTAGCCGAGGGCATCCTCAAGCCACTCGAACCGCTCTTTCAAGGGTGGGTACTCGAAGCCAAAGACCTCGTGTTCGCCGTCGTGCCAACCAGTGCCGAGACCGAAAACAAATCGGCCACCGGAGATTTCGTCGATGGTGGTGATCGTCTTTGCGTACACCGCTGGATGTCGAAACGTGATCGGGCTGACCAGCACAACGACCTCAATGTCTTGTGTGTCGCGGGCGAGTGCGGCTGTCTGTACCAGGGAGTCGTACGCCGGCGCGGTCCAGTCTTCCCTCTTCGATCCGTACAGGTAGTGGTCAGCGACAGCGACAGCGGCGATGCCCGCATCCTGGGAGATCTGTGCGACCTTACGAACATGGTCGTAGTCGCCAATCACTTGCACGCCGAGTTCCATTGCAGCCTCCCTGGTGGTCGGTGGCGAGCCTAAACGTCGATGAGTCGCGAGATCACGGAGGCGGAGTCATCAAATCTCGTCACCCATCTATTTCCATGAGGCGGCGTCGCTGTCGGGTCGAGGTGAAACACCAAGTGATGTCCGAGCTCGTGTGCAACGGTCATCAGAGTTGTTTCACGCCCCAAGCGAATGGCGCCGTCGACAGGGAGAGCACCCCACCCGTTCCGTTCCCGTCTCACGACTTCGTCTTCGCCGAGTGTTTCAACCCAGTAGTGGCGAGGCCTTTCCGTCGCACCGGTGAACATCGAACGTCCACCGTGGAACTTCAGCCGCGGTTCTGGGACTTGGAAGGTGGCGCACACCACCCTTACCGCCAACGTGGCGTCGTGTTCATCTACCACCATCCGATCGAGAGCCTGCAACCTCGTGAGGTCGTGGGTCACTTTGGACACTCGGTGGTCGTGACGTCTCGGTGGGGAAGATTCGATGTGCGAAGGTCGAATCATTGTTTCCATGTCGACACAGTATGCCCCGTCAGCGACACGCTCCCGCACAGATCCGACCAGCGCTTCGGCTTGGTTCGCTTCTCACGATGCGAGAGCGATAGATCCTCCGACCACGAATTCACGGATCCCTGCTGCATCAAGCCCGTGAGCAGCTCGGTGTTCAAGCGGAGTTCCGTACCTACGGAGATCTTCGTTCGTGACGCCATGCGCTCTGAGCCTCATCGGTCTGTCCGTCATCGCCTCGGCGATCCTGGCGATCGATGTGCCTGTTTGATACGGCTCGACAACAATGAGTTCGTCCCCGAGCACCGAGGCTCGGAGCCCCCGCCCGTCGATCGGCGTGGGTGTTGACGTGTACAGCAGCGTGACATCGAGGCCGTCCAAACCGGCGAGCGCCTGGTCGGCAAGAGTCCCCACTACCAACACGGTCGGTGCGCTCGGTGAACCGCGCCGCAAGGTGACAATCCGGCCCGGAACTGTGGTGTAGGGGCGTGCATTGGACTCGGTGGTGGTGCGAATGTATGCCGAACCGGATCCCTCGTGCGATGCCCGGAGAAGAACCTCCAGCTCATCAGGATGACCCGGAACGTGAACGGTCCAGTCGGGCAGGGTCGAGATGAGGTCAACATCGCCTGGCGATTGGTGCGTCCGACCGGAGTCTGCGGAGTCCCATGAACCGCCGACCGATAGGAGCACCGCGGACACATCCTGATGGGACAAGCTCAATTTGATCTGCTCGAACGGCCTCTCCACAAGGAAGGGCGCGTAGCCGCTCACGATCGGGCTGAAACCCTCGAGGGCCAGCCCGCCCGCGACCCCGATCTGCGTCTGCTCTCGGATGCCGACATCAATGATTCGATCCTTGAAGCGGCGCGTCAGGCCAGCATCGGCGAATAGGCGCCTGCTGATGACTGCGAGGACGACGACGGTCTTCGGGTCCTCCTCGAGAAGGTCCCCGGTGACTTTCACGAACCGGTCCCGCATCGACTCACGCATCTCGCGGCTCCACTCTCGCTACAACTGCAAGGGGAACTCCGGGATGACTGACCAACAGGGCTCGTTCAATGGCATCGTGGTCCCGTCCATCTACGGTGACGGTCGACCAGCCCTCGTTGGCGAACCGCAATTCGATTCCTCCCGGCCAACCGTGAGCTGCGCTTGCGTTGTCGATCACAATCGCGACGAGACCGCCGAGACCGAAACGACCGGCGACAGCGATCGCCTCGTGAACAGAGCCCTCGTCGAGTTCACCGTCGCCCATGAGCACGAACACTCGGCCAGACCTCGGTCCGATTTCAATGGCTTTGGCTGCGCCTACCGCTATTGCCAGCCCCTGGCCGAGCGACCCAGATGAGATCTCCACACCCGGAATGAGGGTTCGATCCGGATGATGACCGAGCACCGAATCGAAGGTTCCAAAGTCATCGAAGAGCTCGGGGTCGATGAATCCCTTTGCGGCGAGAACGGCGTAGAACGCCATTGGGCCGTGACCCTTCGATAGATAGAAGCGATCACGATGCGGGTGATCGGGTTGATCCGGGTCGACACGGAGCACCCTGTCGTACAGGGTCCAAAGAACGTCGAGAGTTGAGGTTGCGGCGAACGAGTGCTTCTCGTCTCCCGTGAGCCGAGAGAGCAACCGAAGTACGGACTGATAGTCGTCTCCGCTCTCCGCCGCTTGAACTGGATGTTGTGTGAGTACCATGCGAGCACCGTACAACTTCAACTTAACTTGAAGTCAAGGAGAAATTGTGGCTGATGAATACCTCACGATCGGAGAGGTCGCGACGAGGGCTGGCGTCGCCACGTCCGCCCTTCGGTACTACGAGTCCCGTGGACTCATCGAGTCGATGCGGACTGAAGGCAACCAACGTCGATACCCCAGAGCGGTGCTGCGCACCGTGTCGGTCATTCGTGCAGCTCAGGAAGTCGGCCTCACCCTCACAGAGATCAGCGATGCTCTGGACAACCTCCCGGATGGCCGCACGCCAACCAAGGCTGATTGGTCTCGTCTGGCCAAGGGCTGGCGACGTAACATCGATCTCCGCATCGCCGAACTCGAGGCTCTCCGCGACGAACTCGGGGATTGCATTGGATGTGGCTGTTTATCTCTCAAGTCATGTGCGCTCTTCAACCCAGCGGATCGTGCCGCTGCATCTGGCACGGGGGCAAGGTACATCACCGGGGATATTCGCCCTGAGCTCGCTGGATGATCGAGAGCCCTGATTCACGCCAGCAGGTCCGCAACGGTCTGTGGTTCGGAGTCGCGGCGTACACCGTGTGGGGTCTGTCCCCGCTGTTCTGGAATCTCAACGAAAGCGTTGCTCCCCTTTCCTTGCTGTTCTACCGCACAATCTGGTCTCTGCCGATTCTCGCCGCTGCGATAACTCTCCAGCGGCGATGGGCAGAAGTGCGGACCAGCTATCGACCGAACACCGCAAAGATCACAACGGTCGTCGCAGCGTTGCTCCTCGCGATCAACTGGGGGGTCTTTCTGTGGGCTGTGACAAACGATCATGTCGTTGATGCATCACTCGGATACTTCATCAACCCGCTGGTGTCTGTGGCTCTTGGCGTCGCACTTCTTGGCGAACGGCTGAGGCGTCTGCAGTGGGTAGCCGTCGGCATCGCAACAGCGGGTGTCGCGGGCATGACGATCTGGCTCGGGACCGTGCCGTGGATCGCGCTGTCGCTGGCGTTCTCCTTCGGCTTCTACGGACTATTGAAGAAGCGACCAGAGACACCTGCGCCACTCGTCTCGTTGTTTGGCGAAGTTGCCGTGCTGGCGGCACCCGCAGTGATACTGCTTCCGCTACTCGCCGAGACAGACGGCCTCAGCTTCTTCGCCGACACCCAGACGACGATATTCCTGATCGGGACAGGGTTCATGACGACCATCCCGCTGCTCCTGTTTGGAGCCGCAGCGAAACGAATCCGATTGTCGACCCTTGGTCTGCTGCAATACCTCGCGCCGACGCTTCAGTTCTTGGTCGGAATCATGGTGTTCAACGAAACCTTGAGCACAGCAACCTTGGTGGGCTTCGTCGTCGTGTGGATAGCACTCGGCGTCTACACATACGACAGCATCCGGAACCGCGACCGGGACATCCCGATCGCGGCATGATCAGTCGGTCTCGGTGACCTCGACGACAGCTTCGATTACCTGCTCGCCCGCATCGGATGCCTTGTCCTGAGCGTCGTCCGCCAAATCGTCAGCGACCTCGGTCAGTTCCTCGACCGCGTCCTGGACATCTTCGACATAGTGGTCATCCGCGGACGCCGAGCTAGCTCGAACGCCAGCAATCACAGACTTCTGGATGCTCTCGACCTGTTCCTCAGAGAGCTTTCCCTCGAGCTTGGAAGCGAGAAAAGCACGGATCTCGTCGTCGGACATGTTTTCGAAGCGCTTCTTGGACATGTACGACGCGACTGCACCAGCGATGATGCCAACGATCATGAGCAAGAAAACGAGTTTGATGAGCTTCTTCATAATTCCTCCTGTCTGTGAACGGTAGCGGCGCCGTGCGCCCCCGAATCCAGAGTGCCTAGGGCTGGTCGCCAGCAACAAGCCAACTCACGAACGCTTCGGCGCCGTCGGCCTCGGATGCCTCAGCACGGTCCCGAAATCGCACCAAGGCTGCGTCGAGTTCAGCACGGGACCACGGGCCCCGAACAACACCGGTTTCAGCGACGGCGGCGATGCATTCGTCGATCGTGAACCTGCCAGCCGTTACTTCACGCCCGACGACGATGCCAGCGATCTTGTTCTCACCACCCGAAAGCTGTGCCAGGTGCGCTACATCGTCGAGGTCCCGGACGCCTCCGGCCGCGATCACCGGCTCATCAACAATCGATAGGGCCATCTCGAGTGCGTCGAAATTCGGTGATTCTTCAAGCGCATCTCGCCCGACTTCGGAGATCATGAAGGCCGCGGCACCACCACTCGACAGATTGATGAGTGTCTCTTCGAGGTACTCGCCAGTGCGTTCCGTCCAACCATGAATCGATATCTCAAGATCCGGCTGAACATCAAGCGCCACAACGATTCGATGTGGGTGCAATCGGTTGAGTTCCCAGAACAACACCTGATCGATAATCGCGAGGGTTCCGATGGCGACGCGCCACGCTCCCATTGCCAACACGCGCTCGACCTCGACCTGTGACCGAACGCCTCCACCGACCTGCACTGGAACGTCGACCGCTTTGATGATCTGCGAAATCAGCTCTCGGTTCTTGTAGCTCCCGTACGCAGCAGCATCGAGATCCACGATGTGCAATCTGTCTGCACCCTTGGTGACCCAGCCCTTTGCCCGGTGTACGGGATCGTCATCGAGGGCAATTGCCTCTGAGACGTCGCCGTGGGGAAGCCGAACGGCTCGACCGTCAAGAATGTTGACACGTGCGTAGAGATCCATGAGTGGAACCTACACGACATGGGAGCACGACGAACCGGCGGATCGGTCTGTTGTGCGGAAATTGAGTGGCCCCTGGACGCTTGCGAGCGTCACAATCCTTCTAGAAGTAGGTGCCCTCTAGCGGTATCGCCATACGATCCGGCCCATGGCTGGATCGTATGCGGAAACGTCGACCTCAACGTTGTCGCCGGGGATGATCCGAATCATCCTGCCCTTGCGCATCTTGCCGGAGGCGCGCGCGGTCACTTCGTGACCCGTCTCGAGCTTCACTCTGAACGTAGCGTTCGGAAGCGTCTCGACCACGACGCCTTTGGCCCTGAAGTAGTCGTCCTTACCTGCGATGGCGTTCTCCAATCGATTCGACCGCGCCTGCATTCCGGGCGGTCGCCACTGCGGTGGTGAATCGTACCGTGCGACAGTCGGTCTCGGCACTTCCACCCGACCGTTCTCAGCCCTGCGAGGAGTTCCAAGCCTCGCGCAACGAGATCTTTGCACCGGTGCGAAGTGCTGCGCCGCGATAGATCCTCGAGCTCACGAGCACCAGCGCAATGATCGTGAGGATGGCGAGCACGATGGCGAGCGCAACTTCCCATGCCGCAGCATCCTCCCAGCTGATGCGGAATGGCATAAGAATCGGCGACCACAACGGGACATACGAGGCGATCTGGACGAGGGTCGATGTCTCACCGCTTGCTGCTGTTGCCGACACAGCAAAGTACGCAGGAAAGACTCCAATCGCTGGGATGAAGGCCACAGATTGCATGTCCTCCTGGCGGCTGATCGTCGCCCCGAGGGCCGCATAGAGGAAGCTGTAGACGAGATAGCCCAGCACAAACCAGAAGACGAGCCACATCGCAGCGCTCATGCCGATGCTTGCGAGGTCGGGAATGCCGAGGTCCTCAGGGAGAGGCGCAATTGCAAGTCCTATTACGACGGCGAGTGCAATCGATACGACCTGCACCAATCCGAGGAGTCCGATCCCGAGCACTTTGCCTATCAGAAGCGATGTTGTCCTGGTTCGTGCGAGCACCACCTCGACAACACGGTTCTGCTTTTCTTCCACGATCCCCATGGCCACGAATTGTCCGAACATCATGATGGTCGTGAGGAGTACGAGAGCACCAAAGAAGGATGCGACGATGCGGGCGCCCTCTGCTGAGTCTTCCGGGTCGAGCTGCTCCACCGTTACCGGTACGGGCATCAGCAGCATGGATAGTTGCTCCTCGGTGATCCCGACTTGTGCAGCGGCGTCTCTTCGCACGCCGGCGTTGGCAGCCGACGTCAGAATCGCCTGGGTTGATCTAGACACCTCACGATTCACAACGATCACGGAGCCATCGACGAGGGCAGCCTCAACGTCTCCGCTCTCGACGGCCGCTCGTGCCTCATCGGCCGTCGCATAGACGATCACTTCGACGTCCACGGCCAGCGCATCCGCCGCCTGCTCAATGTCCTGAACTATCCCGCTCGGCGAGTCGCCCCCCACACCGAGTCGCGTGGCCTCGCTCTCCCCTGTGAGTAGCCCGACAAGGAACATTCCTCCGATGATCAGCGCTGCGATGCCAACGAGAGTGAAGAGGAACACTCTGCTTCGTGCCCGAACGAGAAACTCCCGCTTTGCGATGATGAATGTCTGCGATCGATCGATCATCCGCCGACCGCCTCATTGAAGATGTCCGAGAGGGTCGGGGGCTCAAAGGAGAAGCGACTGATGGTTCCGTCGTCTCTTGCAAGCCTGAGAACTTGCTCGACGCTGACATCAGCGTCAATGATGTGGTGCGATCGACTTCCGACACCCACCCGGTGGGCGTTTCCTATCGGCGGATCCCACAAGGCGCCATCGACCCAGATCTCGACTCGCCGATAGTCGGCGGTGTTCCGGAGCTGATCCAACTCGCCTTGCACGACCACGCTTCCATCCTGGATGATTGCGACGTCCTCGCAGATGTGCTCAACGAGGTCGAGCTGGTGTGATGAGAACAGGATCGCCGCGCCGCTCGCTGAGAAGTCGCGCAGCACAGTGCTGAGTGATTCGACACCGATCGGGTCGAGCCCCGCAAACGGTTCGTCCAGAATCAGAACCTCTGGGTCATGGATGATCGCCGCAGCGAGTTGGATCCGCTGTTGGTTTCCATGGGAGAGCTCCTCCAACTTCGCGTTCTCTCTGTCCTCGAGCCCGAAGGTCTGGAGCCATCGAGCGCAGGCACTCGAAGCATCGGCTGAAGAGAGACCAGAGAGCTTTGCGAAATAGGTGAGCTGCTCGCCGACCTTCATCCGCGGGTACAAGCCGCGCTCCTCGGGCATGTACCCAAATCGAAGTCGCGTTTCATGGGAGATCGGCTCACCCTGATAGGTGACAGACCCCGAATCCGGGACCGCAAGACCAAAGATCGTGCGCATCGTTGTGGTCTTCCCCGCGCCATTCCGACCGAGGAACCCAAGGATGCGTCCGCTGTGGACTTCGAAGGAGACATCTCTGAGGGCGACGACATCGCCGTATCTCTTGGATATTGAATGAACCGCAAGCATCCCGGGGACCCTAGGTGTACGGACAGCTTCAGTAGACACGACGAAGCCCCCTGGATCAGGGGGCTTCGCTCAAAAGGGGTGGGTGACTGGCTTGGTTTGGATCACCTTGTTCGGGAACAAGTTGCCTCGCCGGCCTCCCACCAATATCAATTATCGAACATCCGAGCCAATTCCTTGAGGATTTGCGAGGGGGTCGAACGACCCAATCTCGACTTGATGGGCCCGTGGGGCAATTCGTCCGTCAGCCTGCGGTGGTTGCACCCTGCCAATCGGCGTGCATTGCCGTGTACACGCCATCGTTGCTCACGAGCTCGGTATGCGTTCCGTCCTCGACGATTCGACCGTCGTCAAACACAAGGATGCGATCTGACGCCTCGGCCGTTGACAGCCGGTGGGCAATGGTCAGCGAGGTGCGCCCTGTCGTGAGGAACTCGATCGCCCTCCTGATCTGAACCTCGAGTGCAGGATCGACCGCCGATGTCGCCTCATCAAGCACCAGGAGCGACGGACTGGCAATCCACGCCCTTGCAATGGCCACGAGCTGTCGTTCTCCGGCGGACAAGTTGCCACCGCGTTCACCAACCGCCGAGCTGACGCCGTTGGGAAGACCGTCGACCCAATCGAGCAAGCCCAGATCAGCGAAGGCCGCACGCACAACCGCATCCTCGACTCCCGGTTTCCCGTACCGGACGTTGTCTGCAATCGATCCGTCGAAGAGGAAACCCTCCTGAGGGACATACGCGATCCTTCCCCTCAGCGAGGAGAACGGAATCTGGTGGATCGGGATCCCACCGACCGCAATAGACCCACTGTCGACCTCAAGCAAGCGAGTCGCAAGCTTCGCGAACGTCGTCTTGCCGGATCCGGTCTCACCAACCACGGCAACACGCTGGCCACTCGGAATCTCCACACTCACCTGCTTGAGAATGTCGGGTCCACCCGGGTAGGCAAACGTCACGTTGTCGAATGCAAGACCGAGCTCATCGTCTCCGAGCGGTGTCCCATCGACGGGGTCGTCGATTGCGACGTGGGTGTCGATGATCCCGAGGATCTTGCGCAAGCCTGCACCAGCCGATTGCGCCTGATCAATTGTCTCGACCAGTCGTTGGATCGGTTCGATCAACAGATTCACGAGGAAGAGGAACGCAACAAGGGAGCCAGCGGACAATCCCCAGTCACCACCGAATGCAACACCCACGCCGACCACCACGGCAGTGAGGAGTCCGGCGAACAGCTCTGCGCTCGAAAAGAGCGAGGATGCAAAGATCGCAGTCTTCACCTCGGCGCGGAACTGGTTGTCGAGGGTCTCGTCGACCCGATCGCGCACTGACTCCTCCATTCCGTACGCTCGAACCGTTTCCAGCCCTGAAATCGCCTCGCCGGTGGCGGCGAGCGAGTCGCTCACGCGCTCCCTCACCCGATCGTGTGCCCGTCCGAGAACCCTTTGGAACAGCACCACGAGCCCTGTGTACATCGCAACCCCGACCACCACGACAATCGTGAGCTGCCAGCGGTACACGAACATCACGGCGATGGCCAAGGTGACTTGGGAGAATCCGAGCACCATTCCAACGCCGCCCCACTCCATGAACTGCTGAATGGTCTCGACATCCGAAGTAACACGGGCAACGAGCGCACCACGACGTTCAGCCTGGAGCTCAACCAGCGAAAGCCGGTGCAGGTGGTCAAAGGTCTTCAGACGCAGCTGTGCGAGACCCGTTGCCGAAGACACGACGAGCCTCCGAAGCGAGACCCATCGGGCAGCCATCGCAATGCCAACGGCACCCAATGCGAGGAGTCCCTTGCGCACAACCGCTCCGGTGTCAATGTCTCCCGATCCAAGGATCTCGTTGTCGATGACCTGTTGGAGCACAATCGGAACGACGATCTGGAGGGCGGTGCCTGCGAGGGCAAGAAGCAGCGTGAGTCCGAGGCCCTTTCTCAACCCAGGGGCGATGGTGAACGCCCTGCGAAGCGCGGTTGACGTGTTCATCGTCGGTTGCTCACTCATGGTGCCGCTCCAGATGCGGAATCGTCGGCCGATCGTTCGGCCATGTCTTCCTCATATGCGGTGAGCAGTCGGGCATACCCCGGCGTCGTCTCCATGAGTTTGTCATGCGCACCCTGAGCGACGACCCTGCCCTCTTCGATGAAGATCACCTCGTCGGCCAACGCAATCGAGGACTTCCGGTACGCAACGATTACCACGGTCGAAGGAAGCTCCGAACGCCTCAGCCCCTTGAGGATCTCGATCTCCACCGATGGGTCAACCGCGGAGGTTGCATCGTCCAGCACAAGTACCCGTGGCTTTCGCACCATCGCTCTCGCCAGGGCAACACGCTGACGCTGCCCACCTGAGAGGGACATCCCACGTTCCCCGATCCTGGTGTCATATCCGTAGTCCAGTTCGTCAATGAATCGAGCGACGCCGGCTAGACGGGCCGCTTCGAGCACATCGGCTCGATCGATGTTCGCTCCGAGGGTGATGTTGCCCTCAATGGTGTCGTCGAACATGAACGACTCCTGTGCGACGAATGCGACCTCGCCTGCGAGTTCTGATCGTGCAAAGTCACGAAGGTCGCGACCATCGAGCGTGATCGATCCATTCGTTGGATCCCAGAGCCGAGCGAGCAGCAGAGCAAGGGTGGATTTGCCTGAGGCCGTCGGTCCGACAACGGCCACGGTCTTGCCGGCAGGAATGTCGAGCGCCACATCCTCAAGCACCACCTCGTCCATCGCATACCCAAAGCTCACGTCCTCGGAATCAACCGCACCGCCGCGCCCATCCAACACAGCAGTTGAGTCTCCGTGCTCAACGAGGTCGTCTGAGTCGAGCACCTCCTGGACACGTCGCCAGGCAGCCATCGAGTGCGCCATCTCCCAGATGACAAATCCCAGCAAAGAGATGGGCATGGTCATCAGCGACAACAGGTAGGCCACGGTGACAAGGTCGCCGGCGCTCACTGCGCCAGCAGCCAACCGATACACACCGAACATGATGAGAGCGATCGTGACGATGGAAGGAAGCGATTCCACGACGGCGCGGTACGCCATCCAGAGACTGTTGACGCTGATGATCTTGTCGCGTAATTCATCGGAGGCTGCACCAAACCGCTTGGACTCTTCTTCCCGGCGGCCAAGCGCCTTAACCGTGAGCGCTCCATCAATCGACTCGTGAGCGATCTCGCTCACCTCACCGCGAACCTGCTGTACCTCCACGAAAGGCCCGAAGGTGCGGAAGGCACCGTGGATGTCGATCGCAAGAATGACAAGAAGCCCGACCAGTATGACCCCGCCAAGGACGAGATCGGCAATGGCCACGAGGATGATCGTGCCAATAAGGAGAAAGAATGATCCGGTCGCATACGGAAACGGCGCAAGGACAAACGTGCCTTGATTCGTGTCGACTTCGCTGACCGAGAGAAGGTCTCCTGTCGAGCGTCGATCGTGCCATGCCAGATCGAGCCGCATCTGATGGTCGATCAGCCGCTTTCTCGCATCCGCCCTTGTGTCGTACTGAAGCCATCCGGCAGCCGATCGTCGAAGCGTGATGCCGA
>JBPCTY010000083.1:0-18331 GCA_051011415.1 Acidimicrobiia bacterium | reverse complement strand
GAACAGGTCCTCGATCAATGGCCATGCCGAGGGATCACCCCCGGGCATGATGCTCGGTCCGTGTCGTGCACCGTCCTCGCCTCCGGAGATGCCGGTACCCACGAAGTGGATTCCCAGCTCAGCGAGCTCATTGCACCTGCGTTCGGAATCTGTGTACAAAGAGTTGCCGCCATCGATGACGACATCTCCGCTCTCCAGCAACGGAAGCAGAGCTTCGATCTGTGTGTCGACCGGATGTCCGGCCTTGATCATCAGCATCACTCGTCTCGGGCGCTCAAGCGACTGGACAAAGGACTCGATGTCATAGAACCCGAGGACCGACGAAGCCGCAGCAGGTCCCTCGAGAAACTCCTCCGTCTTGTTCGGTGTGCGGTTGAAGACGGATACGTTCCAACCGTTGTCCGCCATGTTGAGCACGAGGTTCTGACCCATGACGGCCAATCCGATGACCCCGATGTTCGATTGGCCGCTACTCATCAATCTTCCCTGCCGCTTCGATGAGGCAGGGTACCGTCGCGGTCAGGCCCGGCTGTCAAACGAGGCGTGCCGCAACAGCGTCACCCATGTCCGTGGTTGAAACGAACGATCCACCGGCTGCAATGTCTTTGGTTCGTAGACCGTCGTCGAGAACTGCATCGACTGCTTGCTCGATTGCGGCGGCCTCGGATGGAAGGTCGAGGCTGAATCTGAATGCCATCGCAGCAGAGAGGATGGTTGCGAGAGGGTTGGCAACGCCGGTGCCTGCAATGTCCGGCGCTGAGCCGTGGATGGGCTCATAAAGACCAGGGGACTGGTCACCTATCGCCGCACTGGGGAGAAGGCCAAGCGAGCCAGGAAGCATGGACGCCTCGTCACTCAGAATGTCACCAAAGAGATTGCCGGTGACGACGACATCGAAATCCTTGGGACGTGCGATCAGGTGCATTGCCATGGCATCAACAAGCTGCGTTTCGTATTCGACGTCGGGAAACTCGTCACGCATCAGCCTGTCCGTCGTGGTCCGCCACAGTCTCGACACCTCGAGCACGTTTGCCTTGTCAACGGATGTCAGACGTCCACGTCGGGTCCGCGCAGCTTCCCCAGCCATGCGAACGATCCGCTCGATCTCTGGGACCGAGTACCGCATTGCATCGCTGACCACAGTTCCATCTTCTGAGGTTTCGGACCCGCCGAAGTAGATGCCACCGGTGAGCTCCCTGAAGAACAGGATGTCCGTACCGTCCACAAGCTCTGGCCGAAGTGGAGAAGCCTCGACCAACTGCGCGTGCGTGCGCACGGGCCGAAGATTGGCAAACAGCCCGAGCTCACTCCGGAGCTCAAGAAGACCAGATTCCGGTCTTGTCTTCGCACCAGGATCTGACCACTTCGGACCTCCGACTGCACCGAGGAGAACGACGTCTGCCCTGCGGCATGCTTCGAGAGTCGACTCGGGGAGTGGGTCACCGGTCTCGTCGATTGCACAGCCGCCCATCAGACGCTCGTCGAACGTGAACACGTGGCCGAACGATCCGGCGACGACTCGTACGACCTTTACCGCTTCAGCGATGATCTCAGGACCGATTCCGTCCCCAGGAAGGACTACCCATCGAGCTTCCACTAGTCCGAACCCCGCTCGATCACTCCTCGTCCAAGAGCAGCCTTGTTCATTGCTGAGACCATTGCCCTGGCTGACCCCTCGACGACATCTGTCGATACACCTCGGCCTGCATGGGTCTGCCCGCCGACTTGCACGATCACTTCGACGACCGCCATGGCGTCGGCGCCAGACGTGAGCGGGGACACCCTGTAATCGGCGAGTGTCGCGGCAATCCCGTATGCATCTTGAACCGCAACGAACGCTGCGTTCACCATGCCGTCTCCCTCGGCGCTCGCTTCGACGGTTTCTCCGTCTTTGTCGAGCTCCACCGTTGCAAGAGGCGTCTCCTGCGACCCGCCTTGAAAGTGGATGGAGACGAGGCTCATCTCCTCGGTCCCCGCCCCGGTCTCTTCAGCGATGATTGCCCGCAGGCCTTCCTCGCCGATCTCGCCCTTGCGGTCGGCGAGCTCCTTGAACCGGTCGAACGCACGTTGGAACTCCTCGTCTTCCAGCGGGAGGCCGAGCTTGGTGATGGCGTCGGCAAATGCAGCTCGACCCGAGTGCTTCCCGAGGACGATCATTGACTGGTGTCCAATGGCTTCGGGATCCATGATCTCGTAGGTTTCGCGGTTCCGCAGGACTCCGTGCTGGTGGATTCCAGACTCGTGTGCGAAGGCATTCCGTCCGACAACAGCCTTGTTGTACTGGATCGGATAGCCGGTGAGGCTCGAAACCAAACGTGAGGTCTCAAAGATCTCGGTTGTGTCCGCACCGATCTCGACGTTGAAGTGATCCTGTCTCGTGCTGACGGCCATGATCACTTCCTCGGTCGAGGTGTTACCGGCCCGCTCTCCGATGCCGTTGATCGCTCCCTCGATCTGGCGAGCTCCTGCGTGGATTGCGGACAATGAGTTGGCGACCGCCAGCCCGAGGTCGTTGTGACAGTGCGTCGAAATGATCACATCGTCGTTGCCACCCCGAACCTCGTCGTACACAGTGGACAGCAGCGCGACGAAGTCTTCAGGCATTGCATATCCAACGGTGTCAGGAATGTTGATCGTCGTGGCGCCAGCAGCCACTGCTGCCTTGCACACCTCGATCACGAAATCCGGGTCCGACCTCGTCGCATCCTGCGGCGAAAACTCGATGTCATCGACATACCGCTTGGCCCTCGAGACGCTTTCCACAACCGATCCCATTACCTCGCCTGGCGTCATGCGAAGCATCTGTTCCATGTGGATTGGAGAGGTCGATACGAAGACGTGAATTCTCTTGTTGTCCGCCAGTTTGAGCGCATCGGCCGCTTGATCGATGTCGTCAGGGTGGGTTCGGGCGAGGCTTGCAATGACCGGCCCTTTCACCTCAGCCGCAATCCTTGATACCGACTCGAAGTCGCCGGGGCTTGAGGCGGCGAATCCTGCCTCGATGACGTCAACCTTGAGCTTCGCAAGCTGGCGTGCGATTGCCAGCTTGTCGTCAGGCGACAGAGCGATGCCCGGTGCTTGTTCTCCGTCTCGCAGTGTGGTGTCGAAGATGATCAGTTTGTCTTCCATGGTGTCCTTTCGATGGGGTCGCTCGGTCGGTTGCCGGTCGGGCTTTCAGCCCGCCGGCTCCATAAGTCGAGCCAACCGATCGTTGGAACGGAACACGGAAGGATCAGACATCGTCGGCAGGAGTCTTTGCGACGAGGAACGTCATCATGTCTCGGAGCCGTTTGCCGGTCTCCTCGACCGGGTGATCAGCAATGGCGCTGCGCGCGGCGGTGAGATTGGGCGAGCCGGCGTCGTACTCGGCCATCCACTCCCTGGCAAACTCGCCGGATTGGATCTCGTCGAGGATCTTGCGCATTTCCGCCTTGGTCTCGTCAGTCACAAGGCGTGGTCCACGTGTGACGTCGCCATATTCAGCGGTGTCTGACACCGAGTGCCGCATCCATTCGATGCCGCCCTCAAAGAGGAGATCGACGATCAACTTCAGTTCGTGCAGCACCTCGAAGTACGCCATCTCTGGTGCGTAGCCGGCCTCTGTGAGCGTCTCGAATGAGGCTTGGATGAGGGAGTCCACCCCTCCACACAAGATGACCTGCTCACCGAAGAGGTCCGTCTCGGTCTCGTCACCGAACGTGGTTTCGATAACGCCTGCACGGGTGCCGCCCAAGGCGTTTGCGTAGCTCAGCGCAACAGCGAGTGCATCTCCTGTCGGGTCCTGGTGGACCGCAACCAACGTCGGCACACCGGATCCCTCGACAAACTGTCGCCGGACCAAGTGGCCAGGACCTTTTGGAGCAACCATGGCAACGTCAACATCGGGTGGGGGAGTGATGAAACCGAAGTGGATCGAAAACCCGTGGGCGAACAACAATGTGTCCCCCGGATTCAGCCGTGGTTTGATGACCTCGGCATAGAAGCCAGCCTGTACTTGGTCAGGCACAAGAACCATGATGACATCAGCCCACTCTGCAGCGGCTTCGGGATCGACCACCTTGAGTCCAGCGTCTGAAGCAGCTTGCGCTCTTGGAGAGCCATCCCTGAGACCGACGACGACATCGACGCCAGAGTCTTTGAGGTTCAGAGCATGGGCGTGGCCCTGGCTGCCGAACCCCATGACGGCCACCTTCCGGCGTGTGATGAGACCCGGGTCGGCGTCCTGCTGGTAATACATCTTGAGCATGGTTGTGAGTTTCTCCTAGGCGGTCTTTTGCTGTCTGCGTGTTGCGGTCTTTGCGTCCTTGGCGAGTGCGATACGACCCGACTTCACTTGGATAACGATGCCATAGGTCCGCATGATCTCAAGGAAGTCTGCAAGGCGGGACGGTTCGCCGACGACCTCGAAGGTGATGGTGGCGGCACCGACGTCGACTGCCTTGGCCTCGAAGATGTTTGCTGCCTCAAGGATCTCGCCCCGACGGGTTGACTCGGCGTTGACCCGGACAAGCATGACCTCGCGCTCGATCGCTTCGCCCGGCCCGTGTTCGGTGACCTTGATCGTGTGCACGAGCTTGTACAGCTGCTTCACGATCTGTTCCATCTCAGGTCCATCGACGACCATGGTGATCCTCGATCGGGTGGGATCCTCCGTCGGACCCACCGCCAAAGAGTGGATGTTGAAGTCCCGACGCGCAAACATCGAGGCGATCCGAGCAAGCACGCCCGGCTTGTTCTCAACAGTGACGCTGATGACGTGTTGCTGCATCACAGATCCTCCGGACCCATGATGATGACATCGTTTGATCCGCCGGCTTCGATCATGGGGAACACCAAAGCGTCGGGATCACAGACAAACTCCATGACGACCGGCTTGTCCGTGACAGCAAACCCCTTTTCGATCGTGGGAATCACGTCTGCAGGTGTTTCTGCCCGGAATCCGGCACACCCCATGGCTTCTGCCAACCCGACGATGTTTGGTGTGTCGAACGAGAGCTCCGACCCGCTGAAGCGTTCGTCGTAGAAGATCTTCTGCCACTGACGAACCATGCCGAGATTGGCATTGTTCATAACAGCGATCTTGACCGGCACTCCTTCGATCGAAGCGGTGATGAGCTCTTGGAACGTCATCTGGAAACAGCCATCTCCATCGATAGCCAGGACCGTCGTCTCTGGAACACCGACCTGGGCACCAACAGCCGCTGGAACTGCGTATCCCATCGTTCCCAATCCACCGGAGTTGATCCATGTGTTTGGTGCCTCGAATCCCCAGAACTGTGATGCCCACATCTGGTGCTGGCCCACTCCGGCCACCACGACCGTTCCATCGGGTGCGTGCTTGGACAGTTCATCGATGACGTATTGCTGTTGGATCCAGCCATCCGGATCCTGGACATATGCAAGGGGAAAGTCGCGGCGCCATGCATTGAGCTGTGCGAACCAATCGGATCGAGTCGGAGGCGACGCACCGTCGAGCGTGCTCTCGCCTCGCTCGATGAGCTGGGTGAGCACGGCCTTGGCATCGCCGACGACCGGGATATCAGCGTTGCGGATCTTGCCGATCTCGGCGGGATCCACATCGACGTGGATGATCTTGGCTTCGGGTGCGAAGTAATCGGGGTCGCCGGTAACCCGATCATCGAACCGTGCGCCGATCGTCACAAGCAGGTCTGACTTCTGTATGGCGGTGCTTGCGGTGTAGCAGCCATGCATACCGGACATCCCGAGGGCGAGTTCGTGGCTATCGGGAATTGACCCACGACCCATCAGGGTGGTGACAACGGGGATGTTCTGTTGCTCAGCGAAGGCGACGAGTTCTTGGCTTGCATTTGCGCGAATGATCCCGCCACCTGTGTACAAAACCGGTCGTTCGCTGGTCAGGATCAGGTCAATCGCTGCAGCGACCTGCTTGGGGTGGCCCTTCACCGAGGGCTTGTAGCCGGGCAGGTCGATGGCCGATGCCCCCTTCCAATTCATGACAGCGGCAAGGGCGTCCTTGGTGATGTCAACCAGAACGGGACCCGGTCGGCCGGTGCTCGCGATGTGGAAGGCCTCGTGGATGGTCGCTGAGATCTCTTCGACCCTGGTGACGAGATAGTTGTGCTTGGTCACCGGCATGGAGATGCCCCATGTGTGCGCTTCCTGAAACGCATCGAGACCGATGCTGGTGGAACCGACCTGCGCCGTGATCGCAACCACGGGAATTGAGTCCATGTGAGCGTCTGCCAATGGTGTGATCAGGTTCGTGGCACCCGGGCCCGAGGTCGCAAACGTGACACCCACGCGACCCGTTGCGTGAGCGAAGCCAGACGCCATGTGGCCAGCGCCCTGTTCGTGGCGAGCAAGAATGTGACGAATCCCGCTGTCGTACAAACCGTCGTAGGCCTTCAGGATGGCGCCACCAGGAACCCCGAATACCACATCTACCCCCTCGAGCTCCAGGGATCTGATGAGGACTTCTGCTCCATTGAGTTGTTCGGTCATGGTGGCTCCGGATAGAAGAAAACCCTCCGGGCACGGAGGGTTGGGCGCATCGGTTGGTGATGCGCCTAACTGAGAAGAATTACGATTGTCGCGAGCATGATGTCTCCTGCGCCGAACTTCGGCGTGAGCGCGAGTATGCCATTGTCGTGTCGCATGTCAAGATGACGCGACGTTCAGTAGGTGTTTCGGTGGTGGAAGTTGGATTCTGAACAACGAAAAGCATTGCGCCCCGCCGTGTCTGCCGCTCGGCATGTGCTGGACGACCTGGAGTCTGACGACATCCCCAGACGACTCTTGAAGGTTGCCCGGAGCTCTGCGCGCACCCTTCCACCGCCGCTCGAGTCATCGCTACTTGAGACCATCGAATCCGACGAGACGTTCCGCCGCAAGGTGATGGAACGTTGGGAGGACGGCGGCAACGAGAGCGATCTCGTGCGTCGATATCTTGAGGATCCCTCCTCGGTCGCTTCCCAGCTCGACGAGATCGCGACCGGGGTGGAGATCGCAGGTCTCCAAGAGCGGCTCACTTCATCCGAGGCCCGTGTCACCGATCTTGAGCGCGATTTCGATGAAGCAAAACGGCGGATCGCCGCTCTTCGGATTGAGAATGAAGAGGGACTTCTTGCGGCGAAGGCCGCCGACAAACGCGCCAGGGCAAGTCTTGAGGCGTCTCTGCGGGCGGCTCGAGCAGAGCACGAAGAGACGCTCGCGGAGGTCACGAGGCTGGCCGAAGTGCTGGATGAGATGACGTCTGCCTTGGAGGCCGCTGAAGCGGCTCGCGATCGAGCTCGTGCGGCACGGCCAACCCAGGTCGACCAGACTCAAGAGCCTGTCGATGAACGATCCGACCCGCTCGGGGTGGCCGCCAAACTCGATCAGCTCGAGCGGAATCTCCGTCCCTACCGGACACCAAGGGCATCGGCAGAGCCACACGCAGAGAGCGAGCCAATCGTCTTGCCGCCCGGTTTGTCCCCAGATTCGCCTGATGCCGTGCGGGCATCTCTGTTGATGGATGGCCAGCTGGTCATCGATGGGTACAACCTTGGCGGTCTTCTCGCCTTCGGTTCCTTTGCGTCAGCTGGTGGCAGAGAAGCGGTCCTTGACGTTGCTGACCGAATCGGGCGACAGTTTTCCGGACAGATCACTGTCGTGTTCGATGCTGCCGATGTCGACGGACGAGGTTCGTTCGTAACCGACTCGGGCATACGGGTGGAGTTCAGCCTCGGCGAGACGGCCGACGATCACATCGTGGCGATCGCAGCGGCACATCCAGGAAGAACGATCGTATGCACAAACGACCGAGAGCTGGGCATTCGGTGCGGTGCGCATGATGCGGTGATCCTCTGGAACGATGCCATCGTCGCCTGGCTTGACACCTGAAAGGTGTTCTTCGACATCTCACCTCTTCCCTAAACAACAGGCCGTTTCGTCCCGATACAACAGGAACGAACCGAACGGACACTGTGACTGCGACCCTTCCGCGCTCTCATCTCGAGACCGACGAACGATCGGACGCCAAGAAGTCGATGGTCGTTGCTCGTTGGCACGAGCTTCGACGGATCGCTGGGCTGATCGCCGTCGGTCTTGCGGTAGTGAGCGGCATCATCCTTGCGTGGCCTGCAATGGCGGTTGTCGCCATTCTCGGGGCCGCGATCTCCATTGATGCAACGCTTGCCCTCCGTTCGGATCGATCCGAGGTCTCGGCAACACTTGTTGCCGACATCACCTTCACCGGGATCGGGTTGGTCGTGCTTGCCGCACCCCCTGCAGCCATCGGAATGGTTGTCGCATACTTCGTCCTCGTTCTTGCGGTACTCGGCTCGCCAAGAACGGCGTGGCCAATCGGTATCTATGCCGTGTTTGTCGGCGTTGCTGCAACCATCGCACCGTCGGCTCTTGGCCTCGACGAGGTCCCGGTGTACCGGTCGCTGGTAGCTGGCGTGATCGTGATCGCTGTCTTTGGGATCGCAACCATCTCCATCGCTACAGAGTTCGCCCGCATGCGCAAGCGCGGTCACGAGACGACAGGCCGAAGAATCGATGTCGCCGATGCAGTGACGAAAGCATCGACGGCGTTCGTCGCCGCAGACGACTCGAGGGCGCTTGGCCTGGCAATCGAAGCGATTCGAGCGGGCATGGAGGTGCCAGTCGTTTTCGTCGAGCGAAACATCCATGACCCAGAGCTTGGCCTTGCCTCAGCTGTTGTTGAGCGATCCGTCGATGGACACCATGTTCACCCAACGTTGGATCGTCAGTCGAAGGTCCCGTGGTCCTCAATGCCCGGTGCGCGATCACACCTCGAAGGCGGTGCTCCGTTCTTCTACCGAGTCGAAGAATCCAGAGGGACTGCAGGTGATCGCGGCGGCGATGGAGGCCTCCAGGTCGAAGTCAACGTTCCAATCGTGCTCGATGGTGAATGGATCGGCGTCGTCGGAGCCGCAGATGACGATGCGGGCAGAATCTGGCGCGCAGACGACCTCATGTTGCTCCGCACCCTCGGCGAACTGACCGCCGCGTTCTGGCATCGTGCTGCCAGTACGAAAGTGAGAGATTCCCTGATCGGTTCGCTGGACGGAAGGCTGCGCTACGAAGAAGCGATCGCCACGGCATCGCAGGCTCTGCTTGGAGAGCGGGCGGGTGGACTGGTTCCTGCATTGGTTGCGGTCGGCACTGCTGTCGATGTCGACGAGGTCTATGTCACAGAAACTCGAGCGGACATCGAGGGAACTCCAGAGGCCCATGTCGTGTGCACCTGGACTGGCGTTGGCGCAGAAACGACAGTCGACAATGGCCAGATCTGGTCCTACGACGAGGAACCCGACGTGAGGGACAGGCTCTCTCATGGCTCACTCGCGGACCTACCACACGAAAAGCGTTCAACACTTGTCGCAGGCGTCGAAGTGGGCGGAGCATGGTTCGGCTCGGTTGCGATTCGCGTTCACGAGCCAGGACGAACATGGTCCGACCGTGATCGTGCCTTCTTGCGGACGATTGCCGACATGCTTGGTGCGTTCCACGAGCGCGCTCGTAACCGGGCGCGGCTGGAGGACTCGCTTTCTTCAAAGGATCAACTCATTGCCTCTGTCAGTCACGAGCTCCGAACACCGCTTACCGCAGTCGTCGGACTCGCAGAGGAACTGAGGAGCGCCGGCGACCGCTTCGACGTTGTCGAGAGAGAGCAGCTGCTCGGAGTCATTGCTGACGAGAGCGCAGAGATGGCAGACCTTGTTGAGGATCTGCTGATCGCCGCTCGAAGCGAGAATGGCAACATACCCGTATTCCCCGAGCGCATCGATCTTGCATTGCTCACCCAAAGTGTCGTATCGCATCTTTCGGTTCCTGAAGCATCGACCGTGCAAATCGACGATGTGGCGTCGGTTGCGTATGCCGATCCGGTGCGAGTCCGTCAGATCGTTCGCAATTTGATGACGAACGCTTTTCGATATGGGGGTCCGCTCATCACTGCGACATACGGTGGCACCGCATCGACCGCATGGATTGATGTTCACGACAATGGGTCTGGGATACCGGAGGAAGAACGAGCTGCGATCTTTGAGCCGTACGGGCGGTCACGCGCAAGCGGCACGGTCAAGGCCTCCGTGGGTCTCGGACTCACACTGTCGCGGCGCCTCGCATCGCTCATGGGTGGATCGCTCGACTATGTCGCTGGCGACGGCACCACGTTCAGGTTGACGGTTCCAAAACCGACCGCAGAGGATCGCTAGACCAGGTCGGCAACCGTACGCAGAGTCGCTATGTCAGACGTGCCGAGAATCAAAGTACCGACGCCTGCTTCCTTCCACGCCTCAAGTCTGTCAGCGATCATCGCAGCAGGCCCGACAAGGCAGGTCTCATCGACCAGTGCGTCGGGCACAGCCATCGTCGCTTCCATCTTCTTGCCAGCGAGATAGAGGTCCTGGATCTTCGCAGCCTCCTCTTCGTAGCCATACCTTGAAGCGAGGTCGTTGTAGAAATTGCGGCCGCGTGCGCCCATCCCTCCGATGTAGAGCGCCAGCTGTGGCTTCATTTGAAGCCTGCCAGCTTCAATGTCGTCGGTCACAAGCGCGTTGACCGTGGGTGCGATATCAAAAGCATCCTGTTTCCCATCGATACCGGACTTCGCGAATCCCGATGACAGGAGTGGTTGGTACACGGATGCGGTCCGCTCTGGCGAAAAGAAGATCGGAAGCCACCCATCAGCAATCTCAGCGGTGAGCTCGACGTTCTTTGGACCGATCGCTGCGAGGTAGATCGGGAGTTCCCGGTTCTTCGGTCGCTGCATGATCTTGAGCGGCTTGCCGAGCCCCGTCGCATCTTCTCCCGTGTATGGCATTGAGTAGTACTCGCCGTGGAATTCGGCCGGTTCCTCGCGAGCAAGGATCATTCGTACGATCGCGACATACTCTCGTGTCACCTTCAGCGGCTTACCAAACGGTCTCCCGTGCCATCCCTCAACGACCTGAGGGCCGGAGACACCAAGCCCGAGGAGAAAGCGTCCGTGCGACATGAGGTCGAGCGTCGCAGCACTCATCGCTGTCATCGCAGGTGTGCGAGCCGGCATCTGGAAGACCCCGGAGGCGATTCGAATACGTTCCGTTCGAGCAGCGATGTACGCAAGCGGCGTGAGTGCGTCCGAGCCGTAGGCCTCCGCTGTCCACACGCTGTCATAGCCGAGCTGCTCAGCCTCTGCGATCAGCCCAAAGTTATCTGCAATCGCTGTGCCGTAGTACCCAATGCTTAGTCCAAGCTTCATGGGTGGCAGCCTACAAGCCTCTGCTTTCGTGCGACTAGGCGCCTGTTGATCGGCGCCGTTCGTCCTCAACGACGAGCCGGATCGGGCGCACCAGACCCAGCTCTGACATTGCATCGATCGCTGACCGCTCTTCCTCGTCGAGCTCCAGCACACGCATTGGGCCACACAGCGCATTGACGATGCAGTCGTCGCACGCATCGGTGTGTCGTGCAACGCAGGTTCCGCAGTCGATAATCATCGTTCCCTCCCAGTCGTGTTTGCACCGTACGGGAAGGGTGTGACGAATTTCGGGCGCCCGCTGCATCAGGCCATCTACCGTGCCGGCATGCTCACAATTGAAGCTCTTGAGCAGGTCGCAGAATCGAGCGGCGCCATGCTCGGTGTTACCGACTTGGCGCCATTCGACGACGTCAAGACTGATATCGAAAGCCGCAAAGCGGCAGGTCAGGACGGTTCGCTTGGTTTTACCTACCGCGACCCCGAACTGTCCACACAGCCCAAGCAATCGTTTCCCTGGGCGGAGTCGATCATTGTCGTCGCCGTCCCGTATCTGCGACCCGGGGACGGCATTGCGAACTCAGAGCGTTCCGTGGCTCGCTTCGCCGATGAAGACCGCTATGCGGGGGTGCGTTCGCTTCTCGGCAGTCTTGCTTCGCATGTGGTCGGTGCAGGATTCCGAGCCGAACCCGTGTTTGACGATGACAGGCTCGTCGACCGAGCCGTGGCCGTACGCGCTGGGGTGGCATGGTCTGGGAAGAGTACGATGGCTCTCACTCCACGCTTTGGGCCATGGTTTCTGATCGGTTCCGTGGTCACAGACGCGGATCTCACGCCGACTCGTGAGATGCGCAGAGGCTGCGGGTCCTGTACGGCCTGCATCCCAGCATGTCCGACCGGTGCGATCGTTGCGCCCGGCGTTCTTGATGCTCGACTGTGTCTTGCAGCCATCTTCCAGAGCAGAGGTGACATACCGCGAGATCTCCGTTCGGCAGCCGCGGGAAGGGTCTACGGGTGTGATGCATGTCTGGTGGCATGCCCTCCGGGTCTCCAGGAGCTCAGCGTTCTTCCTGCATCAGAGTCCGTGGACCCGAGAGCCGTTCTGGCTTCGTCGGACCAAGAGCTCGAAGGCCTGAGCCAACATTGGTATGTACCAGGAAGAGCGATGCGTTTCGTCCGGCGAAATGCGCTGGTCGCACTCGGCAACACGGGGACGCATTCCGATGTCCCGCTCCTTGCAGGATTCGCTGGGCACCCCGACCCGATGATTCGCACGCATGCGATCTGGGCGCTTGGTGCGATCGGTGGACGCCAGGCCGATGCGGCGCTTGCATTGTGCCGATCGCTCGAAACCGATATCGACGTCATATCCGAGCTCGATCTTGTCCAGAGATGATCGGACGTACCGTCTACGCTTCATTTCTTCACCTGCAAGGAACAGAATGACCACCGTGTATGCAATCTCACTCACGATCGGCGTCGCGGGCCTGATCCTGTGGATCACCGCATCGGCAGCTTCCTCGATGGTGGACTCGTGGAGCAACCGTGACCCTGATCTGAGGTACGGACGATGGGGAAGAGGTGCTCTTGCCTTTCTGCTGGGCTTTGGGATGGGCGGGTTGTCTGCCTCGTTTGCTGGCCTCAGTCAGTTCGTCAGCTTGGGTGCAGCGCTCCTCGGGGGTGTAGGCCTCGTCGCTGTTGCGTTCATTCTTGGACCCATCGACGAGGATGCTGAAGCGGAGACCTGACATGTTGCTGGTTGCAGACGTGCATGGCGCGTTCGACGCCCTGGGCAGGGTCGCACGTCGTGGCGACTCTTTGGTGATTCTCGGTGACCTCATCAACCTGATCGACTATCGCACCATGGAGGGCATCGTTCCGGACGTCATCGGGTCTGACATCGTCGAGGAAGTCGTTCGGTTGCGAGCAGAGGAACGGTACGAAGAGGCCTCCGAGTTCTGGCGTCGTTCGACGCAGCTCCTTGACGTCGATGTCCGGTCGGCAGTTGGGTCGTTGATGCAGTCCGACTATGAGGTGATGCAGACCTCGCTCCGTGGCGCGTCAGGGTTCGTTCTCTACGGCAACGTCGATGATCCCGAGGTCCTCAAGGCTCACCTCCCCGAGGGCATGGAGTTTGTTGATGCGGAAACCCGGACGATCAATGGACTCCGCTTCGGATTCGTAGGGGGAGGGGTTCCTCGCATTGGATCACGCGGCGAGGTGTCCGAAGACGAGATGCGTCACAAGCTTGCACAGCTCGGCCCGGTAGATGTCTTGTGCACCCATGTGCCTCCAGAAATCGACATGCTTGCGCAAGATGTGATCTCCAGTCCCGCAAAGGGAAGCACACCGGTTCTTGAGTACATCGATGAGCATGAGCCCATGTGGCACTTTTTTGGTGATGTGCATCAGCCGAGAGCGACGACATGGCTGAGGGGAGCAACTCGATGCACCAACGTTGGCTACTTCCGTGCAACGGGTCGACCACATGTGTTCCTCGATGGAGATTGATCTCGAGCGTCTGAGCGCGTCCTACAAGTACAGGCCGCTCGATGTTGGAGCTCATCGGCGTGTGGAGCGGTCCGCACGAGGGCTGGCCGGAACTGCTCTCGATATCGGCGGTGGTCCAGGCGGTCATGCAGGGGTGCTGGAAGGCCTCGGACTGACTCCGGTCGTAGTCGATCTATCGCTCTCGATGTGCCGCAAGTCGCATGCAAAAGGCCTCGAAGCGATCTGTTGCTTGAGCGAACGACTTCCGGTTCGCGACGATGCGGTTGTGCTGTGCTACTTCCACTTGTCGATCCATTACGGCAGGTGGCGGTCCGTATTGGATGAGGCGATACGAGTGACCGCCCCCGGCGGCCGTATTGAGATCTGGACGTTTACCCATGAAGCGTTGCGGTCGTCGTCTCTCGCAACGTGGTTTCCCAGCGTGGGTGACATCGACTGTGCGAGATTCCCTGAACCAGATGAAATCGTGAAACACCTCGAAGCGGGCGGTGCGCAGGTGCACACTGAGCATCGGCCCGAGAATGTCGAGCGGGGTAGTGGGGACTGGGTGACCGCGGTTGAGAATCGATTTGTCTCGACGCTTCAGCTCGTCCCTGAAGCTGAGCTGAGGGCCGGTCTCGATGAGTTTCAAGCGGTCTATCCCGATCCCGATGCGGTGTACCGCTACACCCTTGACTTTCTCAGGATCAGCGCCACCGTGTGACCGCTACCCTTTGGGGCACGTTCGAACAAGGAGCTAGCCAATGGCGGTCGAGGGCACGGTGCAGCGGGTAGAGGTTTCCGCAGAACCGCAACAGGTCTACGAGGTTGCACTCGACATCGAGGCCTACCCGGATTGGGCAGGCGGTGTTCGTTCGGTCTCCATCTCAGAGGAAGACGAGCATGGCCGACCATCGAAGGCAGACTTCGTAGTCGATGCAATGATCAAAGAGGTGTCGTACACCCTCGTCTACGACTACGACTACGACAACGGATTCGCTTGGACCGCCGTACCCAACGATGACATCAGGTCGCTCGAAGGCCGGTACGAGTTCAATGAGCTCGATGGCGGCGGCACCGAAGTTGTCTATGCGCTCAAAGTGGATCCAGCATTCACCGTGCCAGGATTTCTCCGGAAGCAGGCAGAGAAGCAGATTGTCGGTACCGCTCTCAGAGGCCTCAAGAAGCAGGCAGAAGCGCCCGCCTGATGCGGATCATCCTCATCACGGGGAAGGGTGGGGTTGGGAAGACCACGGTTTCGGCTGCTACCGCTCTCCGATCTGCCGATCTCGGTCATCGGACGCTGGTGATGTCCACCGACCCTGCGCATTCGCTTGCTGATGCCTTCGACACACCCCTCGGTGACGCACCCACAGCGGTCGTTGAGAACTTGGACGCCCAGCAGATTGACAGCCAGCAGAGGCTCGAAGAGTCATGGGGCGACGTTCGTGACCACCTCACCGATCTCTTCGATTGGTCAGGGCTGTCGGGCATCGAGGCGGAGGAACTCACCGTCTTCCCCGGAATGGACGAACTTTTCAGCCTCGCCTCGGTGCGAGACCATGCCAGAAGTGGCGCCTACGACGTGATCGTCGTCGATTGCGCGCCCACAGCCGAAACACTTCGCCTGCTCAGCCTCCCCGAAGTCATGTCGTGGTACATGGACAAGATGTTCCCTCTCAGCAAGCGGGTTGCCAGAGTCGTACGGCCGGTCATCTCCAGAGTGTCGACGATGCCGGTTGCCGACGACGCAGTCTTTGAGAATGTCCAGGTCTTCTACGAACGCCTTGACGGAATACGCGAGATCCTCAGTGACCCTGAGGTCACTTCCGCGAGATTGGTGATGAACCCGGAGAAGATGGTGATAGCAGAGGCGAGGCGTACCTATACGTACCTCGGTCTCTTTGGCTACGGAGTCGACTCTGCAATCGTGAACCGAGTTCTTCCTGAGGAAGTCAACGACCCGTACTTCAGCAAGTGGCACAACATCCAACGCGGACACCTCGAGTCGGTGGAGGAAGGATTTGCTGGCATGGACATTCGGCGCTTGCGGCTGTTCGATCAGGAGATGGTTGGCCCGGAAAGGCTTCGGCTCGTCGGTACAGAGCTGTACGGAGACGTTGATCCCACGGTTCGCCTTTCAGAGATCGAACCGATCCGAGTCGAACCGGTCGGCGAGTCCGAAGACGTGGCTCTTGTCATGACCCTTCCTCTTGCCGACAAGGAAGACGTCAACGTGATGCGGCACGACGATGAACTTTTCGTAACCGTCGACACATATCGACGCAGTCTCGTACTCCCCGATTCCCTTAAGCGGAGAACCATCCGAAGAGCAAAGCTGGAGGACGGGGAGCTCCGCGTCGTATTCACACTGGAGAGCACATGAGCGATCACAACCCGGTTGAACCCCTGGTTGCTGGCACCAAGAAGGCAACCGTCCACTTTGCGAAGGCGGCGTTCGAAGTGGCAGCCGGTGTCGGGGCGCTCTTCACAGGCGTGACCCGGACTGTTTCGCCAGCCGACGACGAGGATGAGGGGACAGGTCCCCAAAAGGTAGAGCTCGAGTAGCGCAGCCGGACAGCGCTGATACCCTCCCGACTCATGTCAGTTCTCGGTATCGACATCGGTGGCACAAAGTCCTACGCAGTCCGGATGCAGGGCTCCGAAGCTGGTGCGCATCTGCGTATCGAGCACGGCAACAACACTGACATGATCGATGCGGTGATCGACACCATCGATCAGATTGCCGACGGAACCGAAGAGGCGATTGGCGTTGGGGTCACGGGATTGGTCTCCATTTCGGATCGCTCGGTCGCATGGGGGCCACATCTGTCAGGTACGAATGTGCCGGTCGGTGACATCCTTGAGGAGCGATTCGGTCTTCCGGTTGCGGTGGACAACGATGCGCACATGGCCCTGATTGCTGAGGTGCAGATTGGAGCGGCCGTTGGCTACGAGAATGTGCTCCTCGTGACCCTCGGAACCGGAATCGGCGGTGCCATCGCGATCGGTGGCAGTGTCTATCGAGGTGCGGGGTTTGCGGGGGAGTGGGGACACATGACCGTCGACACCGGTGGTCTGCTGTGTGATTGTGGGCGTCGAGGCTGCTGGGAGACGTTGGCCTCAGGACCGGCGCTCGAACGTCTGGCGCGGGAGGTGATCGCCGCAAACCCCACGTCATCGCTAGGAAGGGCAATCGGCGACAATCCGATTACTGGCCACGCAGTTGTAGGGGCTGCTGACGGGGGTGACGAGACTGCGAGAGCACTCGTTGCGGAGATCGGTGCTGCATTTGGGCGGGGGCTTGCCGATCTGACAGCCATCTTCGATCCCGACATCATCGTCGTAGGTGGGGGCCTCGGTTCAGTCGGGGAGGCGATCATTGGGCCAGCACGGCGTACCCTTACGGACTCGCTCCATGGTGGTGCCTACCGCGTCCCGCCTGCGATTCAAGTAGCTCAGCTTGGGCCAGCCGCAGGAGCGATCGGCGCAGCAATCCGTGCACAAGAAGAGGTAAGAAGTGCCTGACGACGATCTCGAGCTCTCCGCTATCGACAATTCAGTTCCGGTGGAACGCCGAACCTGGGGAGATGTCGCGCTTGAGGCCGCCTTGCTGCTTCCAAACCTTGTGAAGCTGCTTCTGAGGTTGCTTGCGGATGACCGAGTGCCGACGCGTAGGAAGGTCCTCGTTGGTGCGGTGGTCGCGTACGTCGTTTCCCCGGTCGACTTGATACCTGACTTCATTCTCGGATTCGGTCACCTTGACGACATCGTTGTGGTGTCCGTCGCCTTGAACCATCTGATGGAAGGTACCTCCCAGGAGGTTGTGCTTGAACATTGGGATGGATCGCAAGACGCACTCGATCTTGTCCAGAGCGTCTTTGCGTGGGGCGCCGACATTGTCCCGTCGTTTCTCCATCGCTTCCTGCCCCGATAGAAGCGATACCACAGGTAGCGGCAGCTCTATCGTTGGCACATGCAGTTCAGACGGATCGACAACCTTCCTCCGTACGTGTTCGCCGAGGTCAACGAGCGCAAGACCGCTGCGAGGCGAGCAGGCGTGGACGTCATCGACCTCGGATTCGGTAACCCGGACATTCCTAGCCCAGCGGGTGTCGTCGACAAGCTTGTCGAAGCCGCATCACAGACGAAGAACCACCGGTATTCGGCGTCACGCGGTCTGCCCAACCTTCGTAAGGCTGTTGCGGACCGGTACCAGAGGGCCTACGGCGTAACGCTCGACCCCGACACCGAAGTGATCAACACGATTGGCGCCAAAGAGGGACTGTCGCACCTGATGTGGGTGCTCGTCCAGCCCGGCGATGTGGCCCTTGTGCCTGAGCCTTCGTATCCGATACACATCTACGCCCCAGTCCTTGCAGGCGCAGAGGTACGCCGAGTTCATCTGTCGACCGATGCGGACTTCTTTGACAGGCTGACAGCTGCCTTCCGGACGTCGTGGCCGAAGCCTCGAGTAATCGTCACATCGTTCCCTCACAATCCGACGACTCTGACGGTCGACATTGAGTTCTTTGAGAAGCTCGTTGGGTTCGCCAAGCGCAACGATGTGATGCTCGTGCACGACTTTGCGTATGCCGACATCGCGTA
>JBPCTY010000082.1:0-4374 GCA_051011415.1 Acidimicrobiia bacterium | reverse complement strand
GAAGGGAGGGAAGCATGACTCGGCTCGCCGTGACGCTGGCAGGCATAGTGATCGCCATCGGGCTCAGCGGGCTGGTGTTCATCGGCATCAACCGCCTCTTCGACCTCACAGAGAACCGCTATCGGATCTTCACGACTGCGGTTGGGGCAATCACAACAGCCATCCTCTTCTGGATCCTCTGGGCAAACCAAATGATCGTTTCCCCGGTTGCCGTCACGGCCATCGCAACCGCAATAGGCGCCGCAGTCGGATTCGGCCTCGGTACAGCGAAGGCGGCGACATCGCGGCTTGCAATAGGAGTCGGCGGAGGTCTTGCACTCGGCCTGCTACTCGGCGGTTCGGCACGAAGCTCTACATGGCCGGCTATCGATCCCGTCGCCACGCTCATCGGGGTCGCGATGGGAGCTGGAATCGGTGTCTTGCTTTGGGTGGCGGCCGGCCGCCGTCGCGGGATTGCCTCGCCTCTCCTCCTTGGCCTGTCGATCGGATGGCTATTCGGCGCTTGGTTGGCTGCCGGCCCAAACGGTTCTCAGGCAGAAACAATCGTGGTCGCAGCAGTTCTTGGGGCGCTCGTCGGCGCCTCACTGGGGCTGCGACCGTACCCCGATGCGCTTGACCGAGCCAACATCGCGATCGGTTCTCGCAAGTACATATTTCTTGGCCCTGCAGTCTTCTTCGTTACCGCAACCCTCGTCATACCCCTCCTACGGACGATCTGGCTCGGGTTTCAGACCGGAAACCCGAGGGAGCTTGAGTTCGCAGGGCTCCAGAATTACATCGACATCTTCACCGATCCTGGGATCCTCGACGCCAGCGGTTGGACTGACATATTCGGAAGCCGGGTTACCTGGGCAGCTCTGGTTCTAGTTGTCCTCGGCGTTGGCCTCAGTCTTTGGCTTGGTCGCAGCTCTGGCACTGGTCTCGGGACCGGGTTCTCGCTTAGTGCTGGCAGCATCACCTTGCTGGCTGGTGGGGTCATGCTGCTCGGCTTCTCAGTGTTCGTTGCAATCCGCGGAACCATCCCGAACAACCTCTGGTGGATCTGGGCAGTCATCATCTTCTCAGTTGCTCTAGGACTGGCTGTAGCGGTGCTCGCCGACCGCTCGAAGGGGGAGAACCTCGCAAAGGCGATGATCTTTCTGCCCATGGCCATCAGTTTCGTTGGAGCGTCGATCATTTGGCGACTCATGTATGTCGCACGGCCACCGCAGAACACGCAGACCGGTGTGTTCAATGCGATTTGGGTGCGAGTGGGTGAGCTGAGCAACTCAAGCACAGCAAGCACACTCATTTCTCTCGCGTTGTTCCTGCTGGTTGTGGCCCTTTTCTACCTCGCTTGGCGAGGTTGGAAGGCAGACAAGAACGCAATTGTTGCCGGGTCGCTTGCGGTGACAATCCCCTTGTTCTGGTTGATATATCGATTCATGGGTCCGGGGCTCGGGGGCTACCGAGTCGACGAGTTGACCGGCGAGGTCGTTGCATTTCCCGTGCTATTCGTCCAGGAGTCACCGTGGAACAACTTCTGGTTGATGGTGGTCCTGATATGGATCCAGACAGGGTTTGCAATGGTCATCTTCTCCGCCGCCATCAAAGCGGTACCCGAGGAGCTCATCGAAGCTGCACGCATTGATGGTGCGACTGAGTCACAAACCTTCTGGCGGATCACCATTCCCCAGATTCTCCCGACCATCGGGGTTGTCGTCACAACGCTCATAGTGACCGTGCTCAAGGTCTTCGACATTCCGAAGGTCATGACGAACGGCAACTTCGACACGCAAGTGCTCGCCAATGAGATGTGGGAGAGGGCATTCACCCAGCTCAACTTCGGTCTCGGCTCGGCCGTGGCAGTAGTCCTGTTCCTCGGAGTTCTGCCAGTTATGTACATCAATATCCGCAGAATGCAAAGGGAGCGAATCGGATGACGGCGAGCGCTCAACAACCTTCCGGCATGAAATCGACTGGCAGCCAGCCCCTCGGAAAGCGCATCTACAAGTTCCTTCGGTCAATTCCGACGTGGCTGCTTTGGGTCCTGGTGCTCATGTGGACCGTCCCGACCCTGTCGCTCTTTGTCAACTCCCTGAGGGAGCGCGATGCCCAACGCAACAGCGGGTTCTGGAACGCATGGCAGGACAACGCAAACGGCTACCAGTTCCCGACTCTGGACAACTACCAGGCAGTTCTCTTCCCTGAGACCGGAGCAGGACTCTGGAATGCCCTGTTGAACTCCGCATCCATTGCGATCGTGTCGACGATCATTCCGATCGCTATCGCAGCCTTTGCCGCATATGCGTTTGCCTGGATTCCGTTCAAGGGGCGAGAGTGGTTGTTCATTGCAACAGTGGCACTGCTTGCAGTGCCGACCCAGGTATCCCTGATCCCACTGCTCAGCGCCTACACCAACGGCGTTGCCCTGACCCTCCCGATCGTCGACCGGACGATCAAAATCATCCCTGATCTCGATCTCTCCGGGTCGATACCAGCGGTGTGGTTGACCCACACCGGCTTTGCCTTACCGTTTGCGATCTTCCTGCTTCACAACTACATCGCAAGCCTGCCAAAGGACTTGTTCGAGTCGGCATCGATTGACGGAGCGAACCACTTCACGATCTTCTGGAAGCTTGTGCTTCCTCTGTCGGTTCCAGTGCTCGCAGCCTTTGCGATCTTCCAGTTCTTGTGGACATGGAACGACTACCTGATCGCTCTCACGATGATCGGTGGAAACCGCCAACAGCTGCCCGCAACGATTGTTGTCGCATCGCTCGCTGGTGAGTTCGGAGCTCGAGAACACTTACTCACGGCGGGTGCGTTCGTAATCACGGTCGTACCGCTCATCGTGTTCTTCGCGCTGCAACGGTTCTTCGTGCGTGGGGTCACCGCCGGTTCCGTCAAGGGCTGAGGCCTGCACCCGGATAAGGAGTGTCGCCAACATCCTCTTGGGCCTCCTTGAGTGCCGCACCCAGGTCGGTTCGAACATCTGCGTAATCGGGATCGTTGATCACATTCGATAGCTCAAGCGGGTCGCGCACGAGGTCGAACAATTCCCACTCGATGGGGTCGGTGGGGCCATGTGCTCCGGGCTGATCCAGCGGGTCGTTGTAGTAGCAGATGAGCTTGTGGGTCTTTGTTCGGATTCCGTAGTGGGCTGGCGTGTTGTGGGCACTGTCTCGGTGCATCCAATATCGGTAGTAAATCGAGTCCGGCCAATCATGCGGTGTCTCGCCCGTGAGAAGAGGCGCAAAGCTCCTCCCCTGCACGCTGGTCGGTGTCTCGGCACCCATGAGTTCGAGCAGCGTCGGGGCGAAATCCACATTCGTGACGATCTCGTCGCAGGTGCTGCCAACCTGCACTGCGGGTGGGTAGCGCATGAGAAGCGGCATGACCAACGACTCCTCGTACATGAGCCGTTTGTCGAACCAACCGTGATCCCCCAAGAAGAAGCCCTGGTCCGATGTGTAGACGACGATCGTGTTGTCAAGCAGGCCTTCAGTCTCGAGCGCATCGAGCATCCGCCCGATCCCCTCGTCGAGAGCTGCGACGACCCGGAGGTAGTCCTTGATGTATCGCTGGTATCTCCAGACAACTTCCTCATCGTGTGACAGGCCGTCCGGAACGGCTGCCTTGAGATCGACAATCGGATCGAGATCCATCATCGACATCCGCACCTTCTTGATGACATCGGCTCGTCCTTCGAGATCGTCCCAGAACGTCTCAGGCTCAATGCGGTCCTCTTCGAAGTCAGAGAAGTGCCTGGGAGCTGGAACCCAGGTTCGGTGCGCGGCCTTGTGGTGGCAGAACAATGCGAATGGTTCGTCCTTGTGCCGCTTGATGAAGTCGATGCTGTCGTCGGTGATCAAATCTGTGACGTAGCCGCCACGTTCGATGACACGACCGCCCGCCTCAAGCATCACGGGATTGTCGTAGTGCCCTTGGCCAGGAAGAACCCTCCACTCGTCGAACCCGACAGGATCGTGCTCCGGACCATGACCCAAGTGCCACTTTCCAATCAGACCGGTCGTGTAGCCAGACTCCTGCAGTGACTGTGGGAAGGTCCACAGCGAGTTGTCGAGCAGCGTGTCAAGCGTTGTCACACCGCTGACGTGGGGATAGGTCCCGGTCAGAATGGACGCCCGGCTCGGTGTACAGATCGAGTTCGTGCAGAACGCTGCATCGAATCGCATCCCCTCGTCTGCCAGCCGATCGATGTTTGGGGTCTCGTTGATGCGGCTGCCGTATGCCGAGATCGCATGGGCGGCATGGTCGTCGCTCATGATGAAGAGGAGATTTGGACGCGTCAGGGAGTCTCTGTCGGTCACTGCGAATGCCGCTGGACGACGACGCCTTCGCCCACACCGAGCGTCACAGTGGGGCCGATGT
>JBPCTY010000081.1:0-26510 GCA_051011415.1 Acidimicrobiia bacterium | reverse complement strand
TCCAAGCCGGCGACGGTTGGAATGTCGGAACGCTTCATCTGTCTGATCTCAAGGCTCATTCGGGCCACGCACCCTCAGACCGAAACGCGGTCCAATTGATATCGACATCCGGTTCGCGCATGTAGGTAGGTCTCACGTCATCGGTCTCGGTCAGCTTCCCTGCCGCGGCCTTCATCGCTGCGATCTCGAGCATCGTGTCCGCGCTCGGATAACGCGGTCGGCCGCGCCGCACGCGATGGAGACCGGTCCACATCGAGTCTGGGAGCGCTTCCCAATCTCCGACGACAAGCGAGTCATCGCCCTCCGACTCCAGCAGGGCTTTGAAGTCATGTGGCTGAATGACTTCCGGTGTGCCGTCTGGCGCAACACCGCCGGGGAGTGGTCGGAACGGTGCGACCGCAAACTGGCCGCGCCGCATGTCGACGACCGGCCAAATTCGCCTGCGTCCGGTTGCAGCCCTGAGCGCAATCACGGTAAGAGAAGATGTTGTCACCATCTGGGCGCCGATGGCTGCAGCAAACGCTTGAGCGGTGGCAATACCGGCTCGCAGCCCCGTGTACGGGCCGGGGCCAACGTCGACGGCGACAATGTCGATGTCGCGCGGTGCCAGCTCTGCCTGAGTCAGCATGAAATCGATCGCGGGCATGAGGAATCCGACGTGACCGCGACGATCAACATTTACGGACATACCAAGGAGATCTGCACCTTCACCAATGGCGACCGAAGATGCTGGCGTTGCAGTGTCAATGGCGAGAATCTTCATGACAGCATGTCCAAGGTGCGCTGCTCCCACGTTCCAGACGGAATGAACGAGAATTTCCGATCTTCGCCGTCAATGTCGACGTGAATGATCAGGTAGTCCGGACCCACTGCCTCTTCCACGCTGTCACCCCATTCGATGAAGACCACACCTTCAGCCCCATCATCCTGCAGGTCAAGGTCGTCGAATTCTCCCACAGATGAGAGCCGGTAGACATCGGCATGGATCAGATCGAGAAACCCGCCTGAGTAGAACCGGGTGATCACAAAGGTCGGTGATGTGACACGCTCGACAATACCGAGCCCCTCGGCAACACCTTGAACAAACATGGTCTTCCCAGCGCCGAGCCGACCCGAAAGCAGCACAACGTCACCTGCGGTGAGGCATGCTGCGAACCGGCGCCCAAGCGCCAGAGTCTCGTCAGGAGACGCGGTCGTGATCTGCAGATGGTTCATCGATCGTTGAACATGCCGAGTTGCTCTTCTTCGACCGCTGGAGAGGCTTCCGTGCCCTCCGAAACGGCCGTGTCTTGCTGTCCCGGCAGGTTACCGTCGACGATCTGCCGCACCAGGGCAAGATCGGCCCGGATGTCATCGGTCACCCTCTGCCCACCTCGGAGTGCCGCTGCCGGGTGGAATGTTGGAACGAGATACCGTCCCCACCATTCGTATGCGACGCCGCGCATGCGTGTAATTCCGGTCTCGGTGTTCAGGAGAAGCTTCGTCGAGAAGTTCCCGAGCGTGATCACCGCTTTCGGATCCACAAGCTCGATCTGTCGGCGCAAATAGCCCTTGCATGCATCGATCTCGTCGGCTCTGGGGTCACGGTTGCGTGGCGGTCGACATTTGACGACGTTGCCGATGTACACGTGGTTGCGCTCGAAGCCGACCTCGATGAGCAACTTGTCGAGGAGCTGACCCGATCGTCCAACGAAGGGAAGGCCTTGTTCGTCTTCTTGCTGCCCTGGTCCTTCGCCCACGATCATTACATCGGCATCAGAAGCGCCAGCGCCAAACACGACGTTGGTGCGTGTCTCGCTGAGTTCACAATCGGTGCAGACGCTCGCGATGGCGGCGAGCTCGTCCAGCAGCTCGATGTGACCCCAGGATCGAGTCACCTCGATGCCTCGACCACCGCGCCGACGATCGCAGACGCAGTGACCCTGAAGACAGCCTCGCCGAGGGCATCAAGGTCGGCGTGGGCTCGCCCGCCTGACACCACAAAACAGGTATCGCCGTCGTAGCGAGTGTGAGCAGGGCGGACCGTGGCAGCGAGGGCATCGTGTGCGCGAACCGCAAGACGTCTCAGCTCGTTGCGGTCATCGATGGCCGCATCTGTCGCGATGCAGATGAGCGTGGTGTTTGAACCGAATGGTCCGTCGCTTCCCATCTGGTCAGTGTCGGCTGATCCAGTCAACCGAGACCCAGAGAGGTCGTAGACGTCCCCGACGGCATTCAAAACAACAAGCGCCCCTACGGTCGCATCATCGACCGTGACGGCAGCAGACCCGATCCCGCTCGGCGAGATCCCTTCTGGACCGTTGACCTTTCCGACCGTGGCCCCTGTTCCTGCGCCAACCCTTCCGAGTGGCACGGGTTTCGAGGACCGCCCAAGGTATGCCGTGCGGCCGTCCTCGGCGGTGGGGCGAACATCGCTCCGACCGACCATCAAGTCGTAAATGATCGCGGCGGGAACAATGGGGACAGGGCCGGTTGGAGTCGGCGCTCCCCTGCCTTCTTTCTCAATCTCCTCCATCACCCCCTGTGCCGACCCAAGGCCGAACGCCGAGCCGCCAGAGAAGACGAGTGCGTTCACGGTGTACGGCTTGATCGCCGCACCGAGAACACCGAGCTCGCGGGTTCCCGGCGCACCGCCGCGCACGTCAACGACCGCAACATTCGGCTCGGAAAAAGTGAGGACCGTCACGCCGGTCTGGGCCTCGGCATCGGTGACGTGCCCTACCGCCACTCCTGGTACTTGTGTGATCGTCCGCTCAACCATTGATGGCGCCTCCGAAGTATCGACGCGGAAGCCGTGGACCAAAGTGACAAACGATCTCGTAGTTGATCGTCCCTAGGTCCGCCGCCCACTCATCTGCTGTGATCTCGTCGTCTCCCTGCCTACCGAGCAGCACAACCTCCGCACCATCATCGACGAGGTCGTCCCCAAGGTGCACGACAACCATGTCCATGGTGACCGTCCCTGCGTACGGGTACCGCTCCCCCGAAATCAGCACCTCACCATCGCCAGACAACCGCCGATGGACGCCATCTGCGTACCCAACGGGAACGGTGGCTACATATCCGGATGAATCGAGCGACTTGGTGCGCCCGTATGAAGGGCGTGCTCCCGCGGGCAGCCGTCTGACATACGCGACGTGGCTGACGACACGCATTGCGGGGATCAGGTCAAGCGACTCTCCCGACGTCGGGCTCGGCCGGAGACCGTACAACCCAAGGCCGACGCGACAGAGGTCGTGGCGAGTGTCCTCAAGCTCGAATGCTGCAGCAGTGTTGGCAGCATGCAGCATCTTTGGATGGATGCCTTCGAGCGCAAGCGTCTCTACGAAGTTGACAAGGGCTGTGTTCTGTCTGAGGGTGAAGTCGTTGTCCTCGTCGGCGACTGGAAAATGTGTGAAGACACCTTGCAACTCGAGCCGAGGATCCGCAACGATCTTTCGGCAGATTTCGAACGCCTCGACGGGTGCGGCACCCACTCGGTGCATTCCGGTGTCGAGCTTCACGTGGACGGGATACGGCAGGGTTGTGGCATCTTCGGCAACCGCTGCGAGAAGATCCACGAATGACGATCGATACACGGTCGGCGTGAGGCCGAAGCGCACGATCAGTTCCATCTCCTCGAGTGTCGGTTCCGAGAGGACAAGGATGGGAACGTCGATGTCGGCCTCTCGAAGCCGCACACCTTCTTCAACGAGTGCAACTGCGAGAAGCTGAGCGCCACCGCGGATGGCTGCCTCGGCCGAAGGGATATCTCCGTGGCCGTACGCATCAGCCTTGACAACCGCACACAGCGAAGCTGGAGCGATGTGCGCGGCGATCTGTTCTGCGTTGTGCGTAATTGCGTCGAGATCAATCTCGATCCATGAGGGGCGCATGGAGCTCCGGGAAGAGAGAGTTAGACGGTAGTAGCCCTACATCCGGTTGGTTCAGCCGAACTCAACCATCATCGCACCGATTTCATCGACGAGATCTGTCGCAACCACGCTGGTGTGCTCGGCGATCCTCGAACCAGCGACGCCATGAATGAATGCAGCACTTCGAGCTGCATCATCGGGGCCGAGGCCTCTCGCAAGGAAGAAAGCAACGAGACCAGCAAGAACGTCGCCGGTGCCGATCGATGCGAGTTCTGGACCTCCGGTCGTCACGACACCGATCCCTTGTCCCGCAACAAAGGTTGGGTTGCCCTTGAGCAGCACGGTTGAACCGGTGGCCTCTGCGAGACGGTGCGCTTCGATGTGTGATGGGTCCACACCGGCGAGCCTCTTGAACTCGCCAGCGTGAGGGGTGAGAACCGTGGGTGCCGTCCTCTCCAGGAGGGTGTCGAGACGACCGATCGCACCGATCGCACCCGCATCGACCACCATCGGACCGGCGAAGCCCTCGAGCAACCGCTCCACAAAGTTCGGTGGAGGCGGTTCAAGGCCCGGTCCCACCACAAGCACATCGAATCGACCGATCAGCGCCAGCACTTCTGATGCATGGTCCCGCCACGATGCAGACTCGGACGCCTGGATCGTCGGGATCTCCGGCGCCAGGGCCTCGTAGATCGGGTCGGTGGCTGCGGTAGTGAGGATCGACGATGCTCCAGCCCCTGCCCGCAGCGCGGTTCTGGCGACCAAAAGCGCAGCACCGGTCAAACCGGACATGCCCCCGACCGTGACGACGGCACCTGACTTCCACTTATGGGTTGTTCGTTCCCTTGGAGGTAGATAGACGTCTTCGGCGGTTACAAGATCCAGATCCGGCTCGCCACCTGAAAGCCCAATGTCAGCGACGGCGACATCGCCACAGAGATCAGGGCCAAATCCGATCAGGTGCCCTGTCTTCAATGCATGGAATGCCACCGTGCGGTCGGCTCGAAACACGGGACCAGCGGGTTCTCCTGTATCCCCATCGAGACCAGAAGGAATATCGACGGCAAGCACAGACATGTCGGTGGTGGTCCAGGCTGTGGCAGCCTCGGGGAGCTCTCCGCGAAACCCTGTCCCGTACAGCGCGTCGATGATGACATCTCCAGGCTGGACTCCGCCGAGCGGGATGCAACGAACCCCCGATGCAGACACAGCCTCGAACGCACGCATTGCGGGGCTACCTGCCTCGGGGAGACCGGCGAAGTGCACCGTGACCTTGGCGCCTCTTCGATCCAGATATCTTGCAGCGACAAAGCCATCGCCCCCGTTGTTTCCCGAGCCGCAGAGAACATGCACCGTGGATCCGTAACCAACGCCCATCGCCGTGGCCTCGCGGGCGACGGCAAACCCAGCCGCATCCATCAGCTGGTCGACGGGGACCGCAGAATCAGCGTCGACTCGGCGCATCTCCTCGACCGATAAGACTGGCCTCATTCATGCTCCCCGAGAGAGATCACGAACACCATTGCATTGTCTCCGGTGTGGGTAATCGTGATCTTGATGTCGGTGATACCCAGCATGTCTGCCCGCAGCTTTGCCTTGCCGTGCAGCTTCACCCTCGGTGGACCGCCCCCGGTCACCTCAACGTCCTTCCACGGGATGCGACGCCAGCCGGTGAACATGCTCTTCATCACCGCTTCTTTGCCAGCAAACCGCGCTGCAAGGCGCTCTGATGGGTCTGCGTACCGGTGTGCGTACTCCCACTCGTGATCAGTGAAACATCGACGACGAAACGAATCAGGGCTTCGCTGCAGCAGTTTGCGCACACGCGAGACTTCTGCCAGATCGATTCCGAGCCCAATGATGTTCATCGGAGCCATCGTACCCAGCACCACGGCTCGGACTGGCGGCTACTCCACTGTTACTGACTTCGCCAGGTTCCTGGGCTGGTCAATATCGTGGCCCCGCAGGCGGGCAACGTGATATGCAAGAAGCTGCAGCGGGACAACGGCTGCGATCGGTGCGAGCAGGTCTTCCATCTCGGGAATCCGCAGCACGAGATCGGCATGCTTATCGATCTCGGTGTCGGTGTCGTAGGCGACAGCGATCACCTTTCCGCCTCGCGCCTTCACTTCCTGCACAGCGGAGATTGTTTTGTCGTACACAGAACGCTGGGTCAGGATGACGACAACAGGGACGTCGTCGGTGATCAACGCCAAGGTTCCGTGCTTGAGCTCACCCGCTGGCATGGCTTCAGAGTGCAGGTATGAAATCTCCTTGAGCTTCAGGGAGCCCTCCATGGCGATGGCATAGTCGAGGCCTCGACCGATGAAGTACATGTCTTCGGCATCCTTGAGCAGCTCGGCCGCCTTCACCGCATCGGGCTCGCGACGGAGCACTTCTTCGAGGGCGGCAGGCATGCGGTGCAGCCCGTGGGCAACAGCTTGTGCGAGCTCCGCGTTCACTGTCCCCCTGGCTGCGCCAAGACGGAGTGCAAGCAGGTACTGGGCAATGAGCATTGCCATGTAGGCCTTGGTCGATGCGACCGAGATCTCTGGGCCCGCCCTGGTGTACAGAACATCGTCGGCATACCTCGAGAGGGTCGAACCGACGACGTTCGTTATCGCAAGCATCCGAGAACCGTTGTCTGAGGCAAGCCGCGCCGCAGCCAAGGTGTCGGCGGTTTCGCCCGATTGCGAGATGGCGATCGTGAGCTCGTTCGGTCCGATGATCGGATCTGCGTATCGCAGCTCGTGTGCATATTCAACGTTCGTCGGCAGGCGAAGGACACGTCGGAAGATCTCTTGGCCGATCAGTCCGGCATGAAACGCAGTGCCGCACGCTGTAATCCACACCCGGTCGATGGCTGCCGCATAGGCATCGTCGAACGAAACGTCTTCAAGCCACACGGTCCCGTCCTCATCGAGCCTGCCAGCGAGCGTCTCTGTGACGACGGCTGGCTGTTCGTGGATCTCCTTGAGCATGAAGTGGTCGTAGCCACCCTTCTCTGCCTGCTCCGCATCCCAATCGATGTGGATGATCTCGCGGTCGACGGATTCACCTGCGATCGTTTCGACCGATGCGCCGTCCTTGGTGACCACGACAAGCTCATCATCTTCGATCACCATGAAGTCTCTCGTGTGGTGGAGCACCGCAGGGATGTCCGAGGCCAGGAAGGTCTCTCCGTCACCAAGACCGACCACGAGCGGGCTGATCTTGCGTACCGCGATGATCTTCCCCGGCTCCTTCTTGGACATGACAACCATGGCGTAGGCGCCATCGGAGAGTTCCACGGTTCTGCGGACCGCAGCCACCAGATCGCCGTCGTACTCTCGCGCAACAAGGTGAGCGAGAACTTCGGAGTCGGTCTCCGACGTGTACTCGGCCCCAGCCTCTGCAAGCTCTTCCCTGAGGCTTTGATAGTTCTCGATGATCCCGTTGTGGACCACGACGAACTCACCGGTCGGATCCGTGTGAGGATGCGCGTTCGCATCCGTGGGCGCACCGTGGGTGGCCCATCGCGTATGGCCTATCCCTATCGATCCCGAGACTGGCTCATCACCGAGCAGAGACTCGAGATTCGCAATCTTGCCTTGGGCCTTCCGAACATTGATGGTGCCGTTCGTGACTGCAATGCCTGCAGAGTCGTAACCCCTGTACTCGAGTCGCCTCAAACCGTCGACAAGAATCGGGCCGGCTTCCTGAGGTCCGACGTATCCCATGATCCCGCACATCGCGCGCGATCTCCTTTCGTTAGAGACGGGCGATGCGGCGATGCTGTGGTTTCCCACCTCACTTCGAACCGGTCTCTGTTTCCCCGATCACTCGAGGGCTTTGACCCGATCCGTCACGACCGTGAGTGGCCGAGAGGGCATCCGCCGAACGTTTCGATACTCCCTCTTCCTCGTCGCCTCGCATTGCGAGGGCAGGCGCTGTCAGAGTGACGCATCGCACGTCTGTGTGTTGTTCCGGAAAGACTACCGCCATCGGCGCCATGCCATTGCAACCTTTGAGAGTTGCCGGCTGGCTAGCTGAGCTGGGCCTCGACGACGCCAGCAATGCTGTTCGCAACGTTCTCGGCTTCGGAAGCGGTTGGTGCCTCGACCATGACTCGCACAAGGGGCTCGGTGCCAGACGGCCGCACGAGGATTCGCCCTCGGCTGCCGAGTTCCTTTTCCCACGTCGCGATCGATGCAGCGATCTCGGGATCCGAGTCCCATCCGTCCTTCGATGCAACCGATACGTTCGTGAGTACCTGTGGGAGTTCGGTCATGACCGCACGAAGCTCTCTGAGCTCCTTACCGGTGGCAGCCATGACTTCCATGAGACGGAGGGCGGTACGAAGCCCATCGCCGGTGGAACGATCCTCAAGCAGGATGTGTCCCGACTGCTCTCCGCCGACGACTGCTTGTGTGCGGCGCATCTCCTCAACAACGTGCCGGTCACCGACGGGTGTTACAGCAACCTCAACTCCCAGCCGCTCCATGGCCTGGTGGAATCCAAGGTTGGACATCACCGTGGCAACGACTTTGTCATTCTTGAGTCGACCTCGCTCGTGTTGCCACTCGGCAAAGATCGCCATGATGACGTCTCCGTTGACAACCTCACCGTCCTCGTCGACAGCGATCAGGCGGTCGGCGTCGCCATCGAATGCGAGCCCAACCTTGCCCCTGGCCTTCTGCGCCACGAACTCGGGGTGCGTGGCGCCAACGCCATCGTTGATGTTCATGCCGTTGGGATCGTGGGCGTAGATCTCAACGCTCGCGCCGACCTTGTCGAAGAGAGCCGGCGCGGCGAGAAATGCTGCACCGTTCGCACAGTCGACAACGAACTCAAGGCCGCGCATCGAGTACTCGACCGTCTGTGCGACCTTGTCGACGTACCGATCGATGGCATCATGCATCGTGGTTTGAATCCCGACGTTCGCTGCAACCGGTCGGGAGTAGGGACGATCCGAGAAGTACCGCTCCTCAATCGCACGCTCCCCCTCATCGGTGAGCTTTGCGCCGTCACGTCCAAAGAATTTGATCCCGTTGTCTTCGGCGGGGTTGTGGGAAGCGGAGATCATGACGCACATGGCAGCCCCAGAATCGCGACCGAGCCGCGACACAGCACCGACCGGGATGATTCCAAGATCGACGGTGTCGACTCCGACAGCGTTGAACCCGGCAGCCACAGCGGCGTCGAGCATCGGACTTGATCTGCGTGGATCGCGTCCAACGACAACGTGGCCATCGAGGTTCTCACCTGCGGCTCGCGCCAGATTGAATGCGAGCTCGGGTGTTAGTTCCGAGTTGGCGCGACCACGCACACCATCGGTACCAAAGAGGCGTTGTGTGTCAGCCATGCTCTCCTGCCCGTCGATCTCAGACCGACTCGATGCAGGCTATCGCTTGGTGAACTGCGGGGCGCGACGGGCCTTGCGAAGACCGTACTTCTTGCGCTCGACCCGACGGTCGTCACGGCGAAGCATGCCTTCCTTCTTGAGGGTCGGACGCAACTCGATGTCGATCTCAATCAACGCACGAGCAATCCCGAGACGAAGCGCATCGCTCTGTCCGGTTGTACCGCCGCCTTCAAGCGTGGCGTGGACGTCGTAGCGTCCTTCGGTGTCTGTGACCTTGAACGCTTCGTGCGCACGGCGACGAAGCTCCGGGTCGGTGAAGTAGTCATCCAGCGTGCGACCGTTGAGGGTGTACTCACCCTTGCCGTCGTAGAGCCGAACGCGAGCGACAGAGCTCTTCCGGCGGCCGGTTGTTTGTACGAGAGGCTTGGCGTTTGCCATCAAGCATCAACCTTTCGGTACTTGAGCGTCATCGGCTCTGGGCTCTGGGACTCGTGTGGATGGTCAGGGCCCGCATAGACCTTGAGTTTCCGGTTGATCTGGCGTCCGAGACGGTTCTTCGGAAGCATGCCACGAATGGCAACCTCAACGAGACGCTCGGGGTGCGTTTCACGGACCTGTGAAAGCGTTTCTGCACGAAGCCCGCCTGGGTATCCGGAGTGGCGGAAGTACAACTTCTCGATCTCCTTGTTCCCTGAGACGTGCACCTTGTCTGCGTTGACGATGATGACATGGTCTCCACCGTCGACGTGTGGGGCATAGGTCGGTTTGTGCTTCCCGCGCAGGACCTGGGCGACTTCAGATGCGAGCCGACCGAGCGGGACGTTCGCGGCGTCAACGACGAACCACGATCGTTCGATATCACCCGGTGTGGGCGAGAAAGTTCTTTGGAGCTTTGGCTTCATGGCGTAGTTGTCCCTCAACAAGTATGAGCAGTTGACTCAGGGGGACGCCCCAACGGAGCGAACCCATATGCTATCGGTTCCGATGATGTAATGGCCTACGGCGCGTATGGGCACACCGTTAACCTCGCGGTAGGAGGAACCATGGCAAATCGTATCACGATCGAAGACATCACCGCAGCCCGCGAACGGGGTAGGTCGGTCGTTTTCGAGACGCCGACGCTCCCCTCAACATCGTTCTCAAAGATGCTTGGAAACGATCTCTGGCTCAAGGCCGAGAACCTCCAAAGAACCGGATCGTTCAAGATCAGAGGCGGAATGAATGCTGTTGCTCTTCTCTCCCCTGAGGCAAAGGCCGCAGGCGTCGTTGCAGCCTCCGCTGGTAACCACGCCCAAGGAGTTGCGCTGGCAGCTGCGGAGCACGGCGTCAAGGCCACGGTGTTCATGCCGGAGAGCGCAGCCATCCCGAAAGTCGCCGCCACACGGTCCTACGGCGCACAAGTTGTCCTGGCTGGGGGAAATCTCGCCGAGTCGACCGATCATGCACAGACGTTCATGGACGAGACCGGAGCATCGTTTATCCACCCGTTCGACGACCCTCACATCGTTGCAGGTCAGGGTGGCCTCGGAGTGGAGCTCCATGAACAGATCCCAGATGTCGAGACCGTAGTCATCCCTGTGGGAGGTGGGGGTTTGATTTCGGGTGCTGCCATCGCCCTCAAGAGCCTCAACCCCGCGATCCGCATCATCGGCGTCCAATCAGCCGCGGTGCCCACATATGTTGAAGCGCGGCGAACAGGGGTCGCGAAGGAAGTCGAGGCCAAGCCCACAGTTGCTGACGGGATCGCCGTTTCCAGACCGTCCGAGCTCTGTTTTGACATCATCGAGGATGTCGTTGATGACCTGGTCGTAGTGGACGATCACATCGCGACGGAGGCGGTTGCGTTGCTATTGGAACGCGCAAAGTACCTCGTCGAACCATCAGGTGCGGTGGGCCTTGCTGCCCTGATCCACAACAAGATCACGCCAAAGGGCAGAACCGCCATTGTTCTGTCCGGAGGCAACATCGATCTACTCCTCCTCGGTGGGGTGGTTCGACACGGGCTGGAAACACGCGGGCGATTTGCAAAGCTCACGGTTGTCGTTCCGGATGAACCAGGCAATCTCGCCGATGTACTGACGAGGATCGGGGACCGCAAGGGGAACGTCTTGTCCGTCAACCATCACCGTGAAGCTGCCGGCCTTGAGTTCGGCACGGTCGAGATTCAGGTGTCCCTTGAGACCAAGGGCCCAGACCACGTCGCCGAGATCCTCGAGGCTCTCTCGGACTATTCGGTGTCGGGGATCCAGCTCGGGCGGGGCAACGGCTCGCCATAGGCAACGGCCACGAGAGTCAATCCCTGTGGCGGTGCAGCTCCCTTTGCAATGGTCCGATCCTTTGACTCGAGCACGATCTGCATTTCGTCAGGCGCAACCCGGCCACGCCCAATCTCGACGCACATGGCGACCACCGATCGGACCAGCTGGTGGCAGAACGATGACCCGCCGATCGACAGCTCGACGATGTCCTCGTTGCGTCGCCACGCAGCCCAATCCAAGTATCTGGTCGTTGCCACGTCCTCATAGCTGCGGCAGAACGCTGCAAAGTCATGTTCGCCTACGAGCACCTGGGCAACCTCGTCCATCAACTCGACGTCGAGCTGTGGGGCAAACGTCCAGGTGACCGATGATTCGAAAGGGTCGTGGATTCCCGAGTTTTGGATTCGGTATCGGTACGCCCGACCCGTTGCGGAGAACCGAGCATGAAAGTCGTCCGCAACCTCGGTGATCCTGCGCACGGCGATCTCTGGTGCGAGCTGCCGGTTCACAGACCGCACCACGCGAGCCACATCGAGGGTGTCGCAGCTGAATGACACGACTTGGTCAGTGGCATGGACCCCCTTGTCGGTACGGCCAGCGACGTGAGTCGTGGCGCCACCAGTGTGGTGGAAGAGGACCGCTTCGAGATCGCCTTGCACCGTTCGAAGCCCGGGTTGTATCGCGTATCCGTGGAACCTCGACCCGTCGTACGCAAGATCGACCCGATAGGTCGGCACCTAGATGATCCTGATACCGGCCACGATCGACTGGATCACGACGAGTGCAATGTATCCACCGATGGCAGCGAGAAAGCCCTTCTGGAGCGCAATGTCGGCAACGTAGGTCAGGCCGTTTGCAACGATGACCACGAACCATGCCGCACCGACGAGCAGCACAAGGGCGAAGTTGTCGAATACGAAGTTGCCAAAGATGATGAGGAGCAGCGTCGGATAGGCGAATCCCGTCAGCCTGAGATAGGTCGCAAACGTTCCGTGGCCGTTGAGCAGGTACTTCGAGATCGCATAGGTGAGCCCTGAGTAGACGACCCAGAAGAAGAGACCAGACAGAAGCAGTGAGATCAACGTAAAGGGATTCAGAAGATCGAGGATGCTGCGACCGCTGCCCAGGGCCATCAGCACCTGCGTCCCAGCCACAAGCAACGCGGCATCACCCGTTGCGCGGTCGTTGAAGTCCATCCACACGAACGCATCACGTTCGAGCTTGATGGTCTGCAGCAGTCTGCTGAACACGACGCCCAGCCCGAACCCCCTTGTAGATGCCATAAAGCATACGGTGACCCGGCCGCTGGCCATCCTTCTACGGCTCCGATTCAGCCTGCAGCCCTTGATCCGCTTGATGAATCGCGGTGTGGTGTCTCCGACAGAGAAGCCGCAGGTTTGCGAGTTCGGTTGGTCCTCCGTCTGCCCAGTGGACGATGTGATGGGCATCAGTCCACCTGGATGGTGCGTCGCAGCCCGTCCATGTACAACCTCCGTCCCTTCGGTCAAGGACTCTCCGCAGTGCGGGAGGGATGGTCCGGGTTCGCCGTCCAACATCGAGAACTTCGCCCTCAGCTCCGGTGATCATGCGAACGATGCCGGCGTCACACGACATCTGGCGCAGCGTCTCTGGATCGACGGGCATGCCATCAATCTCGGGCAACGTTTCGCGTTCGGTTCGACCGTCCGGTTCGTTTCTCCCGTGGTCAAGGACAAGATCGCTCCACCTGATCTCGACCGTGACATGGGGCTTCTCTCCCCCTGAGGTCACCAAAGTGTCGTCGTGATCGAGTGCGAATCGGCACAGATCGGTGAGCGCATCAGCGTTTCGCTGCACACGGGTTCGCCCGTCGTCGGGGTCCAGCCCTCCGGGTTCAGCCTGCGCATTGATGGCAGTCGCAACGATGTGCCCGGACTCTGGGTCGAGTTCTCCACTCACGGCCCACATCCCGTCCCACGTCTGGTTTATCGACAGCCGGCGTCTCCTCCGCTTGGCAGCAACAGCCGATAGCGCATCCGGATAGTCGACCTGCTGACGCCAATAGTTGACCGCCTGTCTCAGGTCTCTCGGCGAGAGATAGGTCGCAGCATCGACAATCGCATCGCCGAACTCTGCAAACTCGTTGGGGTGCGCTTGCATCGTGGAAACCAAGAGCCGGGTGCCGTCGGCCGTGATCTCACCCGTGGTGGAACGCGCTCGGAGCTGTTGGTTCGCGGCCAGCACCTGACCCGTTCTGAGAAGCGACGAGGCAGCAGCCTTGGTCAGACGGCAGGCGTGAGCCAGCCACTGCTTGGTCGTAAGCACATGCCGTGTCTCGGCAGTACCGCGGCGCTCGAATTCGGCCGCTTTGAGTGCGAGTTGTGCCTGCTTGGCATCGATCCATCGCTTCTCAGCGATGATCGCTGTCTCCAGTTCTTCATCTGTGTATCGGGTCAGGGCTTCTGCCGCCGCCTCTGCTCCAAAGTCCTCCCCCGGGGCCTCCTGGCCCTCGGTTGAGTAACACATGGCAACAACGTATCAGACGCCAATGACACGTTTAGCTTGGGTGAACGTGCGGCCCACTCGACCCAACCGAACAGATACGATGGCCTCCATGGACGATGACACACCCATCGATTGGGAGGCCGCACACCGCGACGGTCACATCGAGTCGCCGCTCGACCAACATGTGATCGATCTGGCTCCGACACTCACCGCTGGGACATCGCTTGACATGGGGTGTGGTGCAGGCCAGAACAGCATCTGGCTTGCAGAGCGTGGCTGGGCCGTGACGGGCGTCGACATAGCGCCATCCGCGATCGCTGCAGCCAAAGAAGCGGCAGCCAACGCCAGCGTTGATGCCACCTTTCTCGTGGGCGACACCCGAGAGTGGACAACCTCGGACGAATTCAGCTTCGTCTTCAGCACGTATGCATTGCCACAGAAAGGCCCGGGGAGAACACATGCGCTGGCCACCGCCGTGGGGAGCGTTGCTCGAGGTGGGACCCTCCTCATCACCGAGTTCGACGTGTCCATGACCGACGAAGGCGGCGGTTGGTCACCAGCCGACCTGATCGACCTCAGCGAGTTGAAGCCACATCTCGACGGATTCGAGATCCTCGACCTGTCCGTGGTCAGGACTCGCCATGCACACGGCCACGACGAACAGAACTACCCAATCGCAGTTGCTGTTGCCAGGAGACCGGCTTAGAGGCTCATCAACCGACTGGCTTCGGGGAACACTGAACCTTCGTCTTGTCAGCCAATCATGGATCGCAACGTCGCCACACCACGCTTCACAGCGTCATCGGTGTCGTACGCGTCGAGCTGGTCGAACGGCACCCAGCGTGCATCGAGAACTTCGTCGATCGGACCTATCTCATCCGAGTCGGCGATGAATCCCATCGCAAGATCGATGTGGATGTGCTCAGGCTCATCTCCGCGCTCTGGAATCGGGTGGGCGTCGATACGAACCAGCGAGGAACCCATCCTTCGAATCTGCGACAAGCCGGTCTCCTCAGCAACCTCACGCCGAGCACCGACCTCAACGGTTTCATCCTCCACCTCAAAATGCCCGCCAGGCTGCAGCCAACGATCCAGCTTCCCGTGATGGATCAGCAGCAATGCAGTCCGATCGGGTCGCAACACGAAACCCGAGGCGGTGAAGTGCCCCGGAACGAACTCCGACCTCGGCCACATCGGCCTGCCTGTTTCGAGTGCATCGATCGCAATGCGATGAGAGCGCTCGTCACCGCTCGGCACATATCGCTCCACCACGCTTGTGAGATCAGTCGGTCCGTTCACAAGGCGAGACCCTACCCGCAATGCAAAGAACCGGCCCCGAAGGACCGGTTCGAAATGCGTACAGGATCATTGCTGACCCAGAACTGTTCTAGACGAGTTCGATCTTTGCCATCTCGGTGCCGTCACCACGACGGGGGCCGAGCTTGGTGATACGCAGGTAGCCGCCTGGGCGTTCGGCGTATCGCGGTGCGACATCGTCAAACAGCTTGGTGACAACCTGCGTGTCCTCGATCTTCTTGAGGATCGTGCGACGAGCGTGAAGATCACCGCGGCGAGCCTTGGTGATCACCTTCTCTGCGTACGGTCGCAGCACCTTGGCCTTGGCCTTGGTGGTAACGATCTCCTCGTGCTCGATCAGCGATGCCGTGAGGTTGGCAAGGATCTTGCGCTGGTGCGAGGGGGAACCGCCGAGGCGCTTTCCCTTCTTGGGGCGTGGCATTAGACCGCGCTCCCCTCAGCGTCGGCGTAGTTCTTGAGGCTGAAGCCCAGCTCATCGAGCTTGGCGACAACTTCTTCGAGCGACTTCTGGCCGAAGTTCGTGATGTTCAGCAGATCCTCCTCGGTCTTCTCAATGAGCTCACCGACTGTCTGGACCTGTGCACGACGCAAGCAGTTGCGTGGACGCTCTGACAGGTCGAGGGCTTCGATCGGAAGATCGAGGTGCTCTTGGCCTGTCTGCTCTGCTGGCACGAGCTCGTCGGGAACGAGTGCGTCGTACTCCTCCATCTCGGCGAGAAGCTCGAAGAGATTGCGAAGCGTTCCACCTGCGGAGGAGATGCCCTCAGCTGGTGTGATCGATCCATCGGTCTCGACATCGAGAACGAGCTTGTCGAAGTCGGTGCGCTGACCAACCTGGGTGCTCTCGACGCGATAGGCGACCTTGCGGACTGGGGAGAAGATCGAGTCGATTGGAATGACGCCAATCGTGTCGCTCTTCTTGTTGCGGTCTGCACTCCGGTAGCCAACACCACGCTCGGCGGTGAGCTCGACTTCGAGCTTGCCTGTCGACGAAAGCGTTGCCAGGTGAAGATCGCCGTTGACGACCTCGACACCTGCAGGTGCCTTGAGATCGGAGGCCTTCACCTCGCCACTGCCCTTGGCGGACAGGTAGAGGGTCTGGGTCTCTTCAACGTCGATTCGCAGGACTACCTGCTTGAGATTGAGGATGAAGTCCACGACATCTTCGACGACGCCGTCGATTGTCGAGAACTCGTGTTGTACACCATCGATTCGAACCGAGGTGATCGCTGCACCTGGGATACGCGACAACAGCGTTCGACGCATCGTGTTACCGAGCGTGTAGCCGAAACCTGGCTCGAGTGGTTCAACAATGAACTTCGAGCGGTTGTCTGCAACCTGTTCCTCTTCGATTGTGGGGCGCTGAGTGATGAGCACGTTCGCTCCTGTGTTCGGTAGTTCGGTTCGTCGCTCTACTTGGAGTAGAGCTCGACGATGAGTTGCTCTTTGATGTCGGTGTCGATCTGTTCGCGAGAAGGCATGTCGTCGATGGTGATCTTTCGCTCACCAGGGTCAACATTGATCCACTCGGGCACCGTGCGACCAACTGTGTCGATCGCATGCTGCACGGGGAGGATGTCCTTGCTCTTCTCCCTCACCGTCACGACGTCGCCTGCGCGAACCTCGTAGGACGGGATGTCAACCTTCTTGCCATTGACCTGGAAGTGGCCGTGGTTCACCAACTGCCTGGCCTGTGGCCTGGTGTTGGCAAGGTTGGACCGGTACACGACGTTGTCGAGCCTGGTCTCGAGAATGACGAGAAGGTTGGTACCGGTGATACCGCTCTTCTTCGCAGCGTTCTTGTAGTACTTGCGGAACTGCTTCTCCAGCACGCCGTACATGAAGCGGAGCTTCTGCTTCTCGCGGAGCTGAATCTGGTACTGCGACTCACGGATACGTCCGCGACCGTGCTGACCCGGTGGGTACGGACGGCGGTCGAAGTATTTCGCCTTGTTCTCATCGAGCAGCTGACGTGCGCGCCTGGACCGCTTGGTTCTTGGGCCGGTATAACGAGCCATCGTTAACGCCCCTTCCGCTTCTTGGGCCGGCAGCCGTTGTGCGGAACCGGAGTGACGTCCTTGATGCCCGTGATCTCGATCCCCATGTTCTGGAGGGTACGAATGGCGGTCTCTCGGCCTGAGCCGGAACCGCGGACGATCACGTCAAGCTTGCGGATCCCCATCTCGCCGGCCTTACGTGCGGCCTGCTCTGCAGCGACCTGTGCGGCGTACGGCGTCGACTTGCGTGAGCCCTTGAAGCCCACGGAGCCACCGGACGTCCATGCGGCAACTTTGCCGTCCTGGTCGGTGATGGTGAGGATCGTGTTGTTGAAGGTGGCCTTGATGTGGACCTGACCGTGGGAGATGATCCGCTTGGCGCGCCTGCGGCGACCGGCTGGGATTGCTTCCTCGGCGGGAGCCTCGATCACGGCCTCTTCGGGCGCCTCGGCCTGTGGAGCAGCCTCTGCCGCTTCCTCGACCGGTGCTGCCTCTTCAGTGGCGATGTCGGTGTCCTGAGTGGTCATTACTTGGTGACCTTCTTCTTGCCTGCGATCGCAACGCGCTTGCCTTTACGGGTGCGTGCGTTGGTGTGGGTGCGCTGGCCGCGGACCGGGAGACCACGGCGATGCCGCAGACCCTGGTAGCAACCGATCTCGATCTTGCGCTTGATGTTCTGTGCAACATCGCGGCGCAGATCGCCCTCGATCGTGTAGTTGGCGTCGATGAACTGACGAATCCGGAGCACCTCTGCGTCAGAGAGCTCACGGACCTTGATGTTGTAGTCGATGTCGAGCTCGTTGAGGATGTGAAGCGCCCTCGAACGGCCGATCCCGAAGACATATGTCAGACCGATTTCGATCCGCTTGTCTCTTGGGAGGTCGACTCCGGCAATGCGTGCCATGTGTGGATTACCCCTGACGCTGCTTGTGGCGAGGATTCTGGCAAATCACCCATACGCGGCCATGCCGCCGGATGATCCGACAGTTCTCGCACATCTTCTTCGCTGAGGCTGAGACTTTCATATTCGGTGATCCTGCCTCGGTACCTAGTTGGGACGTCGTCGCCAAGCACCGGGGGATCCAAACCGAATCCCGAAGTGATTGACGTCTACATCTTGGGAGGCTGCACAACGTGGAGCAGCAGTCCTGTCGATATCAACAACGTCGATTGTCACAAGAAAACACAGCCCGCCTGGGGCTGTGCACACGAGTGTAGAGACCTGCAGAAACTAACGGCAAGCGCGTATACGCCTGCCCGCAAGGGCTCTGCCGTGATACTACACAGAGCCAAACGGCGGTCAAGCCGGCGGTCGTGCGGCTACGGTGCGCTGGTGACAACGACCGTGCTGTTCGATGTGAACGAAACCCTGCTCGACCTCTCCCCGATTCGAGAGCTTCTCGACGAACGATTCGCTGGAGACGTTGACACATCCGATTGGTTTGCGGAGCTGTTGCGTCTGTCGTTCGTCTCCTCTGCAACCAATACGTATGTCCCGTTCTCCGTTCTCGCAGGAGATGCCCTAGCTACGGTCGCCGGCAGATCTGGCACTGCCGCGAGCGAGGACGATCTGACCACCCTCGGAAGGACGATGCGGTCTCTTCCTCCTCACCCGGACGTCATGCCGGGTCTTGCGTTGCTGCGGGACGCAGGAGTTCCCCTTGCTGCGGTCACGAACTCGCCACTCGAGACTGCGCAGGCCCAAATCACCAGTGCTGGTCTCGATACGTTGTTCGATCGCATCTTGTCGGTTGACCTGGTCCAGCGCTTCAAACCGCACCGTTCGGTGTACGACGCTGCCGTTGCAGAGATGGGGGCACACCCCTCGGCCACCGTGATGGTTGCGGCGCACGACTGGGATATTGCCGGAGCGAAGGCGGCAGGACTACGCGGTGTCTTCGTTCGCCGTCCCGGTCAAGAATGGAGCCCAGCATTCTCGCCACCGGATGCGAACGTGCCCTCGATTGTCGAGGCCGCGCATTGGGTTCTGGACCGCTAGCTCCGAGTACGCATCCGGGTTATTCGCCGCAGCCCTGGCCGCCATTGATCGACAACACAAGGCTGGTTGCGCTGAGCCCATCGAGGTAGCCGTACATACCTGTCCATCCGACCATGTCGTAGAGCCAAATGCCACCGTTCGGATCGAACGGATCTTCGTTGATCACAAGGTCAGGACCGCCGTAGAGATCCTCTACCCGTTGCAACGTGTCGCCAATCCGAAGATCAAGAGTCGTCGCAAGGTCGGGCGGAACCGACGTGTAGTACCACGCAAAGAAGTGCGGGACTCCTGCACTCCAGAAGTCAGTGTTTGCTTGCGTGAACAGCACCGTGAACGAGTCCCAATGCACGCCACGCACCACCGGAGGAGGGCATGTTCCGTAAACAGAGAAGGAATCTACCCAGCCGGAATCATGGGTTGGCGAGCCGAGCACGGAGGACACCGCGGTGATCGTGTCTTCGTCCATCGTCCCGAAGGGCACCCAGGACGCACCGGCTTGCAGCCCCTCATCGTTGAGCTCCAGTGTGTCAGGAGGGAGGACTGATGTGGTGGTGGTCGGCACCGTCGTTGTCGTGGCTTCGACCGTCGTCGTAGTCGTCGATTCCACAACCGTTGTGGTGGTTGTCTCCCGCTCGGTGGTCGTCGTTGTATCAGCCACGGTCGTGGTTGTCGTGGTGTCGATGGCCTCTACCGTCGTCGTCGTGGTTGATGATGTGTCGTCGCCGCTCGCGAACCAGACCACGCCGAGCAGCACAAGGGCGATCACGCCGGCTCCGATACCGATCAACCATTTCGATTGGCTGGTCATGCGACTCGAGCCCACTCGGATGTAAACCCGTCGAACGTCGCCGTCAAAGCGTCGCCGTCACACGTGACCGTCGCCCCCTCAAAGTCGGCCTCGGGTGGGGTGACCGGTGACACGCCACCGGGGAAGAGGAAGGGTTCACCATCGATGAAGAACTCGATCACGGCCGATTCCGACGCTGTCGTGGAGGTCGAAAGAACATCTCCATCGATCACCCACATTCCGCCCTGGATGTGGTTGATCCTGACCAGGAACTCGCCCATCTCACTCTCGAAACCGAAGGTCCAGTCTCTTCGCTCACTCGAGAAGGTTCCGTTGTCAGAGATGACGAGGGCGTACACGCCGTCCACGAAGACAAACTCACCCTCCTCCGCTTCCTCGAGCTCGGCCATGACCACGTCGAAGAAGGCTTGACTGTCGAGTTCCCACTCTCCAACGACGCACTCGGCGAGTCCGCCCGAACTGGCGGCGGTCGAAGTGGTGGTCGTCTCCGCTGCTGCGGAAGCAGTCGTGGTGGTTGCCTCGGTACTCGTCGTGGTCTCCGCTGCGGCGTCCGATACGGCGACGGTCGTTGTTGTCTCCGCGGGATCACTCGAACACGCTGAAACGACAAGAGCAAGAACTGCCAGAACAAGGACTCCTCGGCGCATGGGTTCCCCCTCGAATGTCTACCGACACACTACCTGTCGAGGTTGGACGTCTGAACCAATGTGAAACCTGGCCGCTTCTAGGGACCCTTGGTTTCAGCCGATGGGTATCAGCCGATGTGTTTCGGTTCCGGAAGAGTCGACACAATCGTGCCCGCATCGGTGAGCAACACCGTGTGCTCGAAGTGTGCAGACCAGGCACCATCTGCCGTGAGCACGGTCCACTCGTCGTCAAGGACGTAGGAATCCCTGGTTCCGAGGTTGAACATCGGCTCAATCGCAAGGGCCATTCCGGCCTTCAGCCGAAGGCCCTTGCCTCGGCGCCCATAGTTCGGGACCGATGGAGCCTCGTGCATTTCTCTGCCGATGCCGTGGCCGACATATTCGCGAACCACACCGAGCCCGTGCGGCTCGGCAGTCGCTTCGACTGCCGCTCCGATGTCACCGAGCCTGTTGCCGGCCTTCGCCTGCTCGATGCCGTTCCACAGCGCCTTTTCGGTGACGTCAAGCAGATTCGCAACATCATCAGGGATGTCACCGACAGGTGCGGTAAAGGCTGCATCGCCGTGCCAACCCTCATAGATGGCTCCGGCATCGATCGAAATGATGTCGCCTTCCTTCAGCGTGTACTCATCCGGAATCCCGTGGACGATCACTGCGTTCGGTGAGGTGCATAGGACGCCGGGGAACGGATTGTGTGCGCTTCCGTAGCCAAGAAACGACGACGTGCAGTCATGCGCCACAAGAACCTCGCGGGCAATGTGATCCAAGTCCAGCGTCGTCACACCAGGGGCAATCGCCTCGCGGACGGCACCGTGCATCGCAGCAACACACTTTCCTGCAACCAGCATCTTGTCGAAGTCTGCTGGTGTCTTCTTGGTGATGACTCGTTGATTCGACATCGAGAACCTACGACGCGAGTGCCAGAGCGATTCGGGCGAAGACGTCCTCAATCGAGCCCATTCCGTCGACACGGATAACCGCAGCTCCGTAGTGCTCAACCAGCGGAGCAGTCTCTGAGCTGTAGACGTCAAGGCGACGACGAATTGTGTCCTCGTTGTCGTCGGCGCGACCTTCAGCCTCTGCTCGCATGAGTAGTCGCGACACCAGCTCGTCTGCGTCTGCTTCGAGCAGCACGACGGTTCCGATCGCATTCACTACGGCGTCGTTCAGCGCTTCTGCTTGGGCAACATTCCGCGGAAATCCGTCGAGCAGATACCCGCATTGGGCGTCCGGCCTAGCAAGTCGCTCGTCAACGAGTGCCACGACAAGATTATCTGAGACGAGATCGCCAGCGGCCATGATGCTTTCGACCTGCTTGCCGAGTTCGGTACCAGCCGAAACGGCATCGCGCAGCATCTCACCTGTCGAAATGTGTGGAACCTTGAGAGCCTTTGCAAGCATCGCCGCTTGCGTTCCCTTGCCGGCCCCAGGAGGGCCGAGGAAGAGGATCCTTCTCGCCATGGTCTATTGCCCTTCTGATTCGCAGCTCATGCGGTGCGGCAAGGACGAGGTCAGCTGAGGAAGCCCTCGTAGTTGCGCATCGTGAGCTGGCTTTCGATCTGCTTTGTGGTCTCGAGTGCCACACCAGCAACGATGATGATCGACACACCGGAGAGACCCACTGGCACGCCCCAGAACCAACCAAATAGTGAAGGCAGGATCGTGACGACTGCCAGATACACAGCACCCGGCAGGGTGATGCGTGACAGCACGTGGCTGAGGTAATTCACCGTTGCACGCCCAGGTCGGATACCGGGGATAAACCCACCCTGACGCTGGATCATGTCTGCCTGGCGCTCCGGATCGAACTGGATCGCCGTGTAGAAGTAGGTGAAGAACACAACCAGCAGCGCAAGGATGAAGATGTACCAAAGGCTTGGTGAGAACCCACCCGCACCCGACGACAGCATGTTCTCGTCGATCCATGTGCGGACGGTTGCACCCCAACCGGTACTCGGCAGGGCCGAGGCGATGAGTGCAGGGAAGTACATGATCGAGGTTGCGAAGATCACGGGGATAACGCCTGCCATGTTGACCTTGAGCGGGATGTAGGTCGACTGACCACCCATCACCTTGCGCCCACGCACACGACGTGAGAACTGGACGGGGATCCGTCGCTGACCCTGCTCGATGAAAATGATGCCGATGGTCAGGGCGATCATGATTCCGAAGATGATGATGGCCTGATACGCATCGGAGTTCGTCCACAGCACGACGAGCTGTGACGGAATGACCGCGATGATCGAAACGAAGATCAGCAGCGACATACCGTTTCCGATACCGCGCTGTGTGATGAGCTCACCCATCCACATCAGGAGGGCGGTTCCTGCCGTCATCGTGATCACAACGATGATCACATTTCGTGGCGTCCAGTTCGGGATCAGGTCAATGCCACCGGTGAACTGGCCACTGTGGAAGAGGAAGGCAAATCCGGTTGACTGCAGCAGAGCGAGAACCACGGTGAGATACCGCGTCCACTGTGTGATGACCTTCCGGCCGCTCTCCCCTTCTTCCTGAAGTGCCTGAAGCTTGGGGATCACAACAGCAAGAAGCTGCATGATGATCGATGCCGTGATGTACGGCATGATGCCCAACGCAAAGATGGACATCTGGGTCAACGCACCGCCGGAGAATAGGTTCAGCAGACCGATGAAACCGGAGTCCTCTGCCTGATCAGCAAAGCTCTGGATGGCGTCGAGATCGACACCGGGAACAGGGATCTGCGCACCGAGTCGGTACACGGTGAAGATGAACAGGGTGAACAGGATCTTGTTACGAAGATCGTGAATCCTGAAGGCGTTCCTGAGGGCGGTGAGCATGTGGTTCCTGGTCTACGGGTTGCGGGTGTTCGCTAGCGGCGCAACAACCAGCGACAGGGTACGGTCGATCGCACGGAAAGGTGCGCGGCGCCCCATATCGCTGGTGGTCACTGTCATTCTTCGATGAGCTCGATCGAGCCGCCTGCGGCCTTGATCTTGTCTGCTGCGCCGATCGAGAAGGCGTGCGCCTTCACGGTGAGGGCAACGTCGACATCGCCCTGGCCGAGAACCTTGATCTTTCCTCGCTTCTTGGCGAGACCGGCCGAGCGAAGATCGTCAGGTGTCACCGTTGAGCCGGACTCGAAAGCACCAAGCTTTGCAACGTTGACGACCGTGAACTCTTCTCGGTTCGGGTTCTTGAAACCCTTGAGCTTCGGCATCTGACGGATGATCGGTGTCTGACCACCCTCAAAGCCTGGACGCACCTTGCTACGGGCCTTGAGGCCCTTGGTGCCACGTCCTGCGGTCTTTCCACGACGTCCGGACTCACCGCGACCGACGCGAATCTTGCGCTTCTTCGATCCCTCTGCGGGACGGAGATGATGCAGTTTCATCAGACTTCCTCTACTTCGAGCAGGTGACGCGCACGATGCACCATGCCGCGAACATCCGCTGTATCCGGACGTTCGACGGTGCTGTTGATCTTGCGAAGACCAAGGCTTTCCACGGTCGCACGCGTTTTCGGCTTCTCGCCGATGAGGCTTCGCCTCAGCGTGATCTTGAGTGTGCCTGCCATCGCTACGCCTTTGTCCTCATCAACTCAGCTGAGTTGTATGCGGCGAGAAGTGCTGGAGGAAAGATCTCCTCTGCACGCTTGCCACGAGCCTTTGCGACCTCATCAGGCCGCTGCTGACTCTTGAGTGCATCAACGGTCGCCTTGGCAACGTTGATATGGGTCGGCGACCCGAGCGACTTCGCAAGCACGTTGTGGATGCCGGCGGCCTCAAGGATCTGACGCACAGCGCCACCGGCGATGACACCGGTACCAGGCGCAGCTGGCTTCAGGAGAACACGGCTTGCGCCCTGTTCACCGATGATCTCGTGGATGATCGTCTCGCCTGCCATCGGAACGTTGAACATGTCCTTGCGGGCGAGTTCAAACGCCTTCTGGATAGCGGCTGGGACTTCCTTCGCCTTGCCGTAGCCGACACCGACGCGCCCCTTGCCATCTCCCACTGCCACAAGGGCCGTGAAGGAGAACCGGCGACCACCCTTGACGACCTTTGCCACACGATTGATCGTGATGACGCGCTCGTCAAACTCGGGGACGTCGCGATCGCGGTTGCGACCGCGGTCTCCTCTGTCGTTTCTGTTTCTGTTGCTGGTCATTGGTCGCTCCTAGAAATCCAGGCCGGATTCACGCGCACCCTCGGCCAACGCTTTGACGCGGCCGTGGTACTTGAACCCGCCTCGGTCGAACACGACCTCGGAGATTCCTGCGTCCTTGGCACGAGCCCCGACGAGCTTGCCAACCTCGGAGGCCACGTCGGACGAAAGTGTCTCGCCCTTGACCGCAGACTCCTTGGATGACGCAGAGGCAAGGGTATGCCCCTGATCGTCGTCGATGACCTGTGCATAGATGTGCTTGTTGCTGCGATACACGGCAAGGCGTGGGCGGCTCTCGGTGCCATGCACCGACTTGCGAACCCTGTAATGCCTTCGGCGACGTGCGTCAGCGCGGTTTCCCCTCATGCGGTGACACCCGCCTTTCCTGCCTTACGTCGCACATGCTCGTCCACGTAACGAATCCCCTTGCCCTTGTAGGGCTCTGGAGGACGCACGGAGCGAATGTTCGCTGCGACTTGGCCAACCTTTTGCTTGTCGATACCACTCACGATGATTCGAGTGTTCTCAGGTACGTCGAACGTGATGCCATCAACGGCTTCGATACTCACAGGGTGAGAGAACCCAACCTGAAGCTCAATGTTCTTGCCCTTCAGTGCGGCTCGATAGCCGACGCCGACGATCGAGAGTTCCTTTGAGAAGCCCTCAGAGACGCCGAGCACCATGTTGTTGATGAGGGCACGCGACAAACCGTGAAGCGCCCGCGTCTGACGTTCGTCATTGTCGCGGGAGATCGTGACGGTTCCGTCATCGACCGAGACATCGAGCGATGAATCGATGGCCTGGGTCAGAGTGCCCTTCGGCCCCTTCACCTCGACGCCGTTGCCCTTTACGGTGACTTCGACGCCATTTGGCGTTTCGATTGGTGCGTTTCCGATTCGACTCATGTCACCACACCTTGCAGAGCACTTCGCCGCCGACGTTGCGACGGCGCGCATCGCGGTCCGTCATCACACCTTCGGAGGTGGACACGATGGAAACACCGATGCCGCCGCGGATGCGGTCGATATCGGTTGCACCCTTGTACACACGGTGACCAGGCTTCGAGATCCGCTGGATCCCCTGGAGCACACGCTGACGCTGACCGTCGTACCGAAGACGAACGGTCAACTCGGTGCCAACGCTGCCGGGATCGGTCTTCCAGGAGTCGATGAACCCTTCCTCGGAGAGGATGCGGGCGATCTCTTCCTTCAGCTTGGACGAAGGCATCGTGGTCTCCGGGTGCAGCGCCGTGTTGGCGTTGCGGATCCGGGTGAGCATGTCTGAGATTGGATCTGATTGCATGACTACCACGAAGCCTTTCTGACACCAGGGAGCTCGCCACGGTGTGCCATGTCCCGCACAGCAATACGGGAGAGCCCGAATTTGCGGAAGTACGCACGCGGGCGACCACTGACGTTGCAGCGGTTGCGGTATCGCGTGGCACTTGCGTCGCGAGGCATCTTTGCGATGGCGGCGTACGCCTCACGCTTTGCCTCGTACGAAGCCTCTGGGTCCTTGATGATCTTGATCAGCTCGGCGCGACGCTCGGCGTACCGCTCGATCAGGATCTTGCGCTTGTTGTTCTTGGCGATCTTGGATGTCTTCGCCATCAGGCACCTACCTGTTGTCTGCGGAACGGGAACCCGAACGCATCGAG
>JBPCTY010000080.1:0-14374 GCA_051011415.1 Acidimicrobiia bacterium | reverse complement strand
GCCAAGGGCTCGGCGACGAGCGACCGCACTTGGATAGCTCCGACCGGTGCGGCCTCCGATTCTGTCGCATCAGCGAAGTACCGATATTTTCGAACGAAGTGACCGAGGAACGGTTCGTCGGCGGCTTGGATCGATGTGAGCCACTTCACGGACTTCATCGCGTACTGTCCGGGAACTACGAGCCTGATGGGAGAACCGTGTTCAGCGGTGAGCGGCTCTCCGTTCATCTCCCAGACCAACAGTGGGTCCGAACTCTGCGCCTCATCGGTGGTGAGAGAGAATTGGTACGGCACTTGACCGTCTTCAGGAACCACACCACTGTCCGCACCGGTGAAGACAACCTCGACTGCCCCCTCGAGCGGAAGGTGGTCAGACAGCACATCTCTCAACCGAACTCCGGAGAATTCGACATGCGAGGCGCCTCCGAGGGTCCACGGGGTTCCAGGCGGTGTCGGCACCATCAGCGTGCGGCCATTTCCAGCGCATTCCAGCGCCATCACGACAGAGTGCTTCTCGTACCGATTGAGATCGCTGAGTGAGATCTCGGACCTACCGACCGAGACGTGCCAGGCGCCTTCGTCGATTGTCGGAACGGGGAAGTTCGATCGAACGTACACCTGCGTCGTTGCATGCGGTTCCCCGGTCTGGGAAGACAGGGGCGTACCGGCGTTTGGCGGATCGTCAGACACGACCTCGAGATTGGCTGCCCACGACATCGCGGTTACGAGGCGTCTGAGGCGTCCGCAACGAGTGCTTCGAGCGAAACCTTCACCATGTCATCGAACGTTCGTTCACGCTCGTCGGATGTTGTCTCTTCAGACGTGATCAGATGGTCAGACACCGTCATGATCCCAAGAGCCCTGACGCCCTCTTCATGCGCGATCGCATACAGCCCTGCGGCCTCCATCTCGACGGCAAGAGTGTTCATGCGTTGCCAGGTTTCGAGCGCGCTGGCGACCGGGTTGTAGAACGAGTCCGATGAGTGCACGTTGCCCGCAAAGACGTTGAGCCCTGCATCTTCGGCTGCTTTCGAAGCTGCCATGAGGAGCCCAAAGTCGGCTGTAGCGGCAAAGTCCCATCCCCCGTAGCGAGCCCGGTTCACGCCCGAATCGGTTGACGCGCCCACGGCGAGGACAACGTCGCGGAGCCCAAGATCAGTCGAGATCCCCCCGCAGGAACCGACACGGACCAGCCGCTTGACGCCGTAGAACCTGATGAGCTCGGTGATGTAGATCGATGCCGAGGGAATGCCCATTCCTGTACCCATTGCACTCACCGGCATCCCGCGGTAGGTGCCTGTGAATCCGAGCATGTTCCGGACAGCGGTCACTTCCCTTGGGTCGTCGAAAAAGCTCTCGGCGATGTACTGCGCGCGACGAGGGTCGCCAGGGAGGAGAATCGCTTCTGCGATGTCCCCTTCGGCGGCGGCGATGTGTGGGGTGGGCACGAGATCTACTCCTGTAGTTGACATCTGGACTTTATTGCCGCGAGGTGCTCAGTCGCTGGTCGGCTTGAGGGCCTCCGAAGGCCGTGTGGTCCCGAGCAGGGCCACGATCCGCGCAACGACCGTTACAAGGAATACCTGGCCGACCAAAGCCTCGCCCGTGGCGAGGAAACGGCCAAGTTCGCTCGCCGGTGCTAGGTCTCCATAGCCGAGCGTTGTAATCGTGGTGAGCGAGAAGTACATGTATGCGGTTGTGAGTTGCTCGCCCTGAACGAAGAATGGGTCACTCATCAGCGATGAGACGCTGAGAAATGCATAGTTGAACGCGATCGCGATCAACAGGTAGATGCTGATCGCTCCATAGATGGTGGCCTTCGTGATCTTGTCCTGTACGAAGATCCTCCGAAGAACCACGAGTGGTGAGGCGAATGCAACGATGACCCAGAGGCCGCTGGGTCGGGCACCGGACCAGCCGGTACCAACCGACGTGCCGACGACCTCGGATATCGAGATCAGAATCGCACCGCCGACCACGATCACAACAGCGATTTCTGCGATGCGGCGGATCCTGCGGACCAGCCCCGAAGATCGCAAGGCCAGAATCAGGGTCAAACCGGTAATGAGCGAAACGGCGACCCAACCAACCTCGCTCGCAAGGCTCTCTGTGGGGTTATCGAGATCGATCAGTGAGTTCACTGTCACTGTCACCACTGACAGAACTAGCAATAGACCGAACCTGTCGAGGTGACGACCGGTGTCATCAAACAGCCGTTGGTCCCAGTTCTTCTTCTCTTTCGCCATGGCTCAACGGTAGGCGACACACCCCTGCGACTTTGGTATTGGCGAGTGCGCACGCCTCTCTCCGTCGGTGCAGCGTCTGCCGGTAAGGTCCGCCTATGACGACCTTTGAGCCCGTGGCATGGCAACCGCTTCCTGCGCCAAAGATTGAGTCCAATGATCGCCTGCTCGCTGCAGAACGATGGGTTGTTGAAGCAATCGGTCCAGAGGACGTGATCGTTGCCACAGACGGGAGCGCCATCGTCGGGACCGAACAGGGGCACATCCTGAGAGCCGACGGCACCGGAGTTGCTGAGATCGCGAACGTAGGCGGTCGGCCGCTCGGCATCGAGTGGTACGGAGAGGACATCCTCGTGTGCAATGCATTCCTCGGGGTGCAGTTGGTGTCGATGTCCGGTCATGTCTCGGTTCTCGCGGATGCGATCGATGGCGAACCGTTCATGCTCACAAACAACGCATCCGTGGCGAGTGACGGAGCCGTCTACTTCACAGACTCGTCGACGCGATGGAACCTCGACAACTATGTCGCCGACATGCTTGAGGGACAGACGACCGGACGCGTTCTTCGATTCAAGGATGGTGCGGTCGAGGTCGTGCTGGACGGGCTGCAATTCGCAAATGGCATCGCACTCGATGCGGAGGAGGCATCGATCTTCGTTGCTGAGACCAGTCGATACCGAATCTCGAGGCACTGGCTCAAGGGACCGAACGAAGGTACAACCGAGATCTTCGTGGACAATCTCCCTGGGTTCCCAGACAACCTGTCTGTCGATGGCGACACTCTGTGGATTGCATGCGCATCCCCACGACAGGGACTCGTCGACTTCATCTCACCTCGACCATGGATGCGGTCCTTGTCGAATCGCCTTCCCGAAGCGTTGAAGCCGGATGCTGTTCGTCACGGGATGGTCCTCGGTTACGACGCCGAGGGACACTTGATTCACGACTTCCAGGACTCGTCAGGCGCGGTGGCTATCACAACGAGCGCACGAATCGCCGACGGGCGACTCTACGTCGGTTGCTTGAAGGACGACTTCATCAGCGTTCTCGCGATCTAGAACTGCCCAGTTTCTCGTGGGCCTAGCGCTTGAAGAACCAGCCGGACCAGAACCCGATACCGACCATGCCGAATCCGACCTGGATCAGGAGTCGAAGGAACGAGAATCCATCCTCGCCTAGCCCGAACGCTTGAGCGACGAGGCCACCAATGGCCGCGGCGAGGAATCCAATGAAGATCGTGGCGCCGATCGAGATGTTCTGCTTGCCCGGCAGCAGAAGCCTGGCGAGTCCACCGACGACAATGCCGATGAAGAAGGCGGCAATAACCGTCCACATGATCCCAACCAATTGATCCTCCCGGGTCTTCGTGGAGAGCAGCCTACGCGCAACTCTGCGTGGCTACAACTATGCGGTCGGTGACGGCGATGCAGACTGCATGTCCCGGTGCTCGACGGTTCCATCGGCATGAATGGCGAAACGACCCGCTACACGGTCGTGTACCGGATCCGGTGTCGCCCAGGGCCAACCGCCAAACCCGGTCTCGCGGTAGTCGTCGAAGGCCTGCTGCAGCTGATCAGGTGAATTCATTACGAACGGCCCCATCTGGAACACCGGGGCAGCAATCGGCCTCCCCTGAAGAAGCAGGAATTCCACTGGTTCGGCGCCAGCGACGATTGGGACCGTCGAGGTGTCGCGCAATTGGATACCTTGACCATTACTCACCGTTGTGCCATCGATGGTTGCTGTGTCCCCCGAGAAGAAGTGCAGCATTCGGTTGACGCCCTCCGGTGCACCTGGAAAGTCCCAGGAGGCGCCGGGTTCCAGACGGATCAGCCAGATAGCCATGTCGCCCGAATCGCTCGAGGCCCAGGAATCTGGAGGAGCCGAAGGCGCAGATGCTCCGTTCAACGCCCCCGCAATGACTTCAACGGATACACCTTCTGCCGGCGTCACCGTTGGAATCTCTTCAGACCACAACATCGCAAAGTGTGCAGGCACCATCTTTGACTCCGGTGGAAGATTCAGCCAGATCTGGAAGAGCTCAAGCGGGTTGTCATCGTCTTGCTGGATCAGCGGAAACATCTCGGCATGCTGGACACCGCTGCCAGTTGTGAGCCACTGGACGTCGCCGCCGCCGTAGCGACCGGTTGCACCCAGCGAGTCCGAGTGGTCGACATAGCCCTGCCGCACCACAGTCACTGTCTCGAAACCGCGGTGAGGATGCTGAGGGAACCCGGGCACCCGAGTTCCGTGGTACATGCTCCAACCGTCCTGATACGAGAAGTCAGATCCGATCCGGCGACCAGCCATTCCTTGGATTGGGCCCTGGTCAGCATTGCCACGCGGGTACTCATCAAGATGGTGCATCGTGAAGATGAAGGGGTCGAGACCCTGCCATTGGAAATCGAGCTCCACGATGTTCAGGATCGCTCCGCCGGTCATGCCGATGCCTCTTCGTCCGAGCCTGCTGCATACGGAATCTGGCAGAACCCGTGGTTGCAGTAGCCATTCGGATTCTTGGCGAGATACTGCTGGTGATATTCCTCTGCGTAAAAGAACTCGCCTGCGTCCTCTGCAGACCGAACCTCGGTGGTGATCGCACCGAACCCAGAGTCTGCAAGACCAGCGCCGTAGGACGCAGCGGAAGCTTCGATGGCTTCGCGTTGGCCGTCGCTCGTCCAATAGATCGCCGATCGGTACTGCGTTCCGACGTCGTTGCCTTGACGGTTGAGCGTCGTCGGGTCGTGTTGCTCCCAGAAGTGCTTCAGCAAGATGTCGATTGACACGGTTTCGGGGTCGTATACGACGTGAACAGCCTCGGTGTGGCCCGTCGCACCGGTGCACGTTTCCTCATATGTCGGGTTTGGGGTGATACCGCCCTGATACCCGGCAGCGGTGGTGATGACACCTGGCACTTCCCAGAAAATCCGCTCGGCTCCCCAGAAGCAACCCATGGCAAAGAACACCGACTCAGACCCCTCCGGGAAGGGGCCCTTCATGTTCGATCCATTGACGTAGTGACTTCCTGAGATCGTGACGGGCTCGGATCGACCCGGAAGCGCGGACTCTGGCGAGGGCATTGGTTTGGTTCGTTTAAACATGTCCACAGGAACGTACCGCGCCTCGGATCTGTTCCCGACGGAGCTCGACTTCGGGGTTCACCGGCCCGAGGCGGTACCGTAGACCGATGTCCTTGGCCGACCGAATCCGCAACGTTACGAAGCAACGCGGTACCACATCGTTCCTCGTGGCCTCAGTCGTTCTAGGCGTCCTCGTCGGCGTCGCCACCGCGCTCCTTGCACTGCTGATCGATGTATCCGAGACACTCACGCATGCGTTCGGTGAGTGGACGAACTGGGGCCTTTGGGCCTTCTTGATCACGATTCCCATCGGATTGTCCATCTCGTGGTGGCTCAATCACCGGTTGGGCCCAGGAATCTCAGGCGGCGGCGTCACAGAAACCCTCGTGGGATTGAGCCTCTACGGCGGATACTTGCCAACAAAGCTCATCATTCCAAAGCTCGCTGCCACCGCAGCAACGCTGGGTACCGGAGGCTCTGGTGGCTCCGAGGGGCCGATCGCCTACGTCGGAGCATCTCTTGGCTCAACGCTGGCGCGTTACACGAACTTCGACAATGACCGAATCCGCAGCCTGGTGGCCGCTGGAGCCGGTGCTGGAATCGGGGCATCGTTCAACGCACCGATCGCCGGGATGCTCTTTGCCATGGAGGTCATCCTCGGCTCGTTCGCCATCCGACACCTCAACGCAGTAGTGATCGCATCCGTGGTGGCGGCAGTCACGGCCGACCTGCTCGTCGGCGAGGAGCTGCTGCTCACCTCACCCGCGCAGCGAGTCGGCGATCCGATCGAGCTGTTGCTGTTTGTTGGGCTTGCGGTACTCGCCGTTGCAATCGGTCTCCTATATCTCCGCTCACTTGATGTCACCGCAGCCGCATCGTGGCCGCGCAAGCTTCCAAGGTGGGGCAAGCCGCTCATCTACGGTGTCGCAGTCGCCCTCATCGGCGTTGCGTTCCCAGAGTCGCTTGGAACCGGCCGCACGTATCTGTCCGGGCTGTTGAGCCTCGACGACGCCGGTGCGTACGTGTGGTGGACTCTCGCGTTCATTGCGCTGGCAAAGATCGCAACCTCGGCCATCACGCGTGCGGGTGGCGGTTCGGCCGGTGTGTTCATGCCGTCGCTTGTCATCGGCGGGTCGCTTGGAGCGGCTTTTGCGATCCTCCTTCAGACGATCACCGGCTTGGACACGCTTGATACGGGGGCATTCGCGGTAGTTGGAATGGCTGCAGTGTTCGCAACGGTTGCCCGCGCCCCCCTCACCTCGGTTGTCATCGTGTTCGAATTGACGGGGAACTACGAGCTGATCCTGCCCCTCATGCTTGCAGCGGCTCTTGCGACGTTCTTCGGCGACCGTTTTCACAAGGACAATGCCTACACGATTCCGCTCACCCAGGAAGGAATCACGCTGCCAACCAACGAGGACATTGACCTCCTCGACACCGTCTACGTTCGATCCGTCATGACGGAGGTAGACGGCGTCATCCATCCTTGGCAGAGCCTTGCTCAGGCTGCCGAGTTCTTCGATGAGACGAACCACCACGGAGCTGCGGTGGTCAATGACGACGGTGAACTCGTCGGAGTAGTGACACTGTCGGATATCAGCAAGGCGGGTGGTCCACTCCACAGCGTCTCTGTCGCCGATGCGATGTCCCCCGATCCGATCACAATCACGCCTGACGACGCGGTCTCAACAGCGTTGTCACGAATGGCCAGCCTCGGCGTCGGCCGTCTCCCTGTGCTTGGCGGCGACCACAACAAGACGCTTGTTGGCATGTTCAGAAGGGAATCGGTGGTCGCTGCATACGAATCCGCGCTGTCGATGACAAAGGGGCGGGAGCTGTATCGCGAACGCAAGCGAGTGCGTTCCCAGCCAGGCGCAGACTTCTTCGTTGCACGGATCGAAGAGGAATCACCAGTAGCGAACATGACCGTTGCCGAGGTCGAGTGGCCAAGCGACGCAGTCGCGGTGAGTATCCAGCGATCGACATCAGTGTTGGTTCCACACGGCGACACGATGCTCCGGGTCGGCGATGTGCTGACGGCGTTCGGATCGCCCGAGTCACGCCAACAATTGAAAGCGATCGTAGAACCACGGAAACACGAGGACGCGAACTAGCGTCCTGCCGACACCAGCGAGGATGTCGCTCATGAGTCGACCGACAATCGTTCCTGTCATTCTCTCGGGGGGAGCAGGCACACGTCTCTGGCCCGTTTCACGAGCCAACAGCCCGAAGCAGCTGCACTCGCTCGTCGGGGACAGGTCAATGATCCAGGAGACCGTTGACCGCGCATCGGGACTCGATGGTCTGGCGCCGCCGGTGATCGTTACCAGCGAGGCCCTCGGTCCAAGAGTTGCCCACACCCTGCGCGCAGCGGGAACCGATCGGTTCGTGCTGATGCTGGAGCCGACCGGCCGAAACACTGCCCCAGCGGTAGCTGTTGCAGCACTCAGCCTCACGAGCAACGGTGCGGACGCCTTGATGCTGGTGCTTCCAGCTGATCACGTGATCACCGACCGGAATGCGTTCTCAGCGGCAGTCCAAACCGGCGCCGATCCTGCTTCTGAGGGAAGACTCGTGACCTTCGGTATCTCGCCGACTGCACCCGAAACGGGCTACGGATACATTCGCCGCGGTTCCGAGATCTCCGATGGCGTCTTCACAATCAAGGAGTTCAAGGAAAAGCCAGACCGATCCACAGCCGAGCAGTACCTGGCATCTGGCGAGTACTCGTGGAACTCAGGAATGTTCCTGTTGAGCGCCCGCAGCTACCTCTCAGAGCTCGAGCGGCTGCAACCAGATATGGCGCAAGCCGCTCAGAGAGCATGGGATGCGGCCGCCGTAACCGAGGACGTCATCACACTCGAAGCGACGACCTTTGGCCAAGTGCCTTCCGAATCGATTGACTATGCCGTGATGGAACACACCGATCTTGGGGTCGTGGTTCCGGCGGATCCAGGATGGAGCGATGTCGGATCGTGGTCCTCGCTGTGGGAGTTGGCAGTCAAGGACGACGGTGGAAACGCAGCATCCGGGAACGTGGTTTTTGCCGGTACTTCGAACAGCTTTGTTTCGGCAGATGAGCGACTTGTGGCACTCGCAGGTGTCAATGGGCTTGTTGTGGTCGACACTCCGGATGCGGTTCTCGTGACGTCCGTCGACCAATCACAACAAGTGAAGGACGTCGTTGACGCCTTGCGAAACCGCAGCGACGACGTTGTGACCACTGACGGCACCTCTTTCACCACTGGTTTCTCCACGACGGCGCCAATCGAGGGCAATGGGTATCGAATCACAGCTGTGGATATCCAGCCAGCCGGACGATTCTTGATCGAGGGACCGGGTTGGCACCATGTTCGAGTTGAGTCCGGTTCGGGTGTTGTGAACTCAGAGAACGCGCAGCTAAAGGTCGTTGCCGACAGCGCGGCGACGGTGTTGGATGGCGGCCACACCATCGTCGCCGACGCGGATGGACTCAGGATTCTGCTCATCGACGTCGATAGTGACAGTGAGCCCCCAGGGGCTGCACAGCCGTAGAGGAGGAAGACAGAGCAATGGCCGGAGTGATTGTTGCGGTCGTGATCGCGTTCGTCGTGGTCGGTGTCGTTCTTGCAAGGCAAACGACATCCCGTAAGAAAGAAGCAACCAAGTCGCTGCAAGCTGAGATGGACGCCGTTGGTTCCTACAGCATCGCCGAAATGGTGGGGGAAGAAGTCAAGGATCTAGGGCTTCGCGACATCCCCGGATCTGAGGGGATCAGCTCTGAAACCCTCCTCAAGGTTTGGAATTCGTCACAGGGTCTGCGTTCCAAGTGCGAATTCTCGGACCTCAGATTCACCATCACGAGCGGTGCACCACCCACCGAGGCAGACACCGACGACGTCGAGCTCACATGCGAGCCAAGCAAGGACGACGTCGACGACGAGCCGACACCTGACGACACGAACGAGGGCTAGGCCGCGGGCTCTGCGCTACGGCCACGCCTCCACTGCACCAAATAGGCACCGATCGCCGCAAGCGACAGAACGCCTCCAACGATCGCGAGAAACAGCGCCGACCGTTGCAAGGGATACACCAACACGTCGTACAGGTTGAGTACCACGGTCCGATACGCCTCGCTCGTCGTCAACGCTCTCACCGTCTCACGAGTGGTCGATGTCGACAGGGCGGTCCCACCTCCAGCAAGCAAGAGCGCAACTCCGACTCCTGCCAACAGCTCCCACATCTGACGAGTCAGTGCAACCAGGGCGACTGCAGCAGCAAGTCCAACGATCACGGCGACGACTGCTGTTCGCCGGAGGGCATCGGACTCTGAGGCAAGGTCCGGAATCGAGTCACCCTCGAACACGACGTATGTGCGGAACACGTCATCGGGTATCAATCCCACGAGTCCTGGTGCAGCGATCTCCACGGCACTGAGAATGATGTCCTCGTACTCAGCCAGATCTATCAGCACCGGATCATCTGTTCCGTTGAAGAGACGGTCGTGAAGATCTCTCGCTACCGCCTCGAGTGCAGGCTCGAATGGTTCCGTGGCGAGCAAGGTTCCGAGCAGCGACCCAAGGCTGTCGCCGAGGAGCGCAAGTGCCGGGTACTCAGCCAGCATCTTCTGCGCAACGATCTCCCCCATCGCGTCGTACGAGCCCTCCTGCTCGAACGACAGCATGGCGCTTTCGACAAAGGCGTCTTCATCCGCAATCTCAGATTGAAACCAGAGACCAAGGTTCCCCCAATAGACCCCGGTGGATAGGAAGACGGTGGCAATGACGATGGCGAACTGTCTCACTGATGCCTCCAGACGCGCAGGCTACCGGAACGGGAAAACCTTGCTTGGACCCCCCTTGAGGTCCGCTGGGCAATCCGTAGATTGAGCAGCAGATGCGGTGCGCCATTCCCCTCACCTTGGCGGCGGCAGTTCTCGCCGCCGGTTGCACGACGACATCCTCAAGCCCAGCAACAACTCCAGATCTGACATCGTCGACGCCATCCTTCACTACGACAGATGCTCCAGCGCGGTCAACCACGACGACTGCCGGGCCGTCCCGCCGAGATGTCATCGTCGGCATCTTCGTAGCGCTGGAAGCCCAGAGGTTGTCAGCAATCGATTCCGGCGACCGGGAGGCCTTTGTAGCGCTCTTCGCCGATACCCCCTATCTAGACAAAAGTCTGGCCGTCTTTGAGGCAATCGAACCCGGGGAAGCGCCGGTTCTCTCGTTTGAGCTCGGCGAAGTGCTTAGAGATGACAAGACCTGCTTGATATTCACGTACACAGCCACCAACGTCGGGACAGGCAATGTGACCACGCTCACCACCGTCACGCTGTCACCGGGAGGACGGCCCGACGAGTATCTCTATCAGCTCACCACGCCGGGACTCGGCGAATGGCTGTGTGACGGTCCGCACCCACTCGCTTCACAATGACTATCCGACGCCGAAGCCCGATCCAGATAGCCGCAGTGTTGATTCTGGCCATCGTCGGGTTTGTGTTCGCTATCGCTTCAACGACACACGCCGCCGAAGTGTGCTGGGTGGACGCTGACACCGGGACCATCTATTGCGAGGACGAGGGGGTCATCCCGGTTCCAGGCGGTGCACCGACTCCGGGGCTTCAACCCGGGGATGACCCTGGCCTTCGGTATGTGTACACCAGCACCGATCCCGGAATCGGGGACTGTTACTACTGGTCTGATGTGCCTGGGGGTCTTGATGCGTGGGATCCCGCAAACGATGGGGCGGTCATCGCGATCACGACAAGCCTGCCGCTGTGTCCGGCGATCGATCCGACAGATCCGGAAGCCAGAGCCTGGCAGATCTTCCGTTCGTGGACGCTTGCTGTGCCAGCTCCGGAGCTCACCCCTGAAGGGTCTGGAATCACCGGGATCGCAACTGTTCTTTCAACTCCTGCGCCGCCGGCAGTAACGCACAGCGAAATTCTCCCCGATGGGCGACCGCTCGATGTGCGCGCCAGGGTTGCCATCCTCACGGTCCTTTGGGGAGACGGAACCACGACTGACCATGCAGCTTCCGATGCAACGCCGTACCCAGAGGGGTCGGTCAGCCATGCCTTCACCCACAAGACTTGCACCGCTGACTACAGGGCAAACCACCCATCTGGGAGCCTCTGTCATCCGACCCTCGATCATTACGAGATAGAAGCGAGATACGTGTGGACCGGCGAGTACGCCACCGTCTCCGGCTGGATCGTGCTCGGTGCACTCACCACGACCAGCACAGTCAGCTACGACGTTGACGAAGCACGAGGCGTCACCATCCCGTAACGATTAGCCAATCGCTGATCGCATGAATGGTTGCGGCGATTAGCGTGGCGCCATGAGCTTCTACCTCGGATCCACTGGCGAAGACGGCGCCCGCGTGGACTATGACCCGCCTGACCTCACAACGCATGGCGTCATCGTTGGTATGACGGGTTCTGGCAAGACCGGTTTGGGCGTGATCCTTTTGGAGGAGGCCTCTCGGCAGGGTGTGCCGACGCTGGTGATCGACCCGAAGGGAGACATGACAAACCTTCTCCTGACCTTCCCTGAGCTACGCCCAGAAGACTTCAAGCCGTGGATCGATGAGGCCGCCGCGGCGAAGGATGGCCGGACGGCTGACGAGGAGGCTGCGTCCGAGGCATCCAAGTGGGCTGCCGGACTCGAGCGTTCGGGTCTCTCCGGCGAAGACATTGCCCATCTCCGGGACACCGTCGGAATGACCATCTACACGCCAGGCTCAGAAGCCGGCGTGCCTCTCAACGTTGTTGGCGAGCTTGACGCCCCCGATCTGTCATGGGACACCGAAGCCGAAGTCATGCGAGACGAGATTCAGGGTTTCGTTTCCGGACTGCTGGGTCTTGTCGATGTGGACGCCGATCCGATGGCGTCCCGCGAACACATCCTGTTGTCCAACCTCATCGAGCATGCGTGGCGATCCGGCACCTCTTTGACGTTGGAGGCGCTCATCTCCCAGGTCGCGACGCCCCCGATCCGCAAACTTGGGGTGTTCGAGGTCGACACGTTCTTTCCACAGAAGGACCGCATGGCCTTCGCGATGCGGCTCAATGGGCTCTTGGCATCGCCATCGTTTGCATCCTGGATGTCCGGAGCGCCGCTCGACATCGAGTCGCTGCTTTGGAGGGGTGGGAAGCCTCAGTCCGTGATCTTGTACATCGCCCACCTCGATGAGACCGAACGCCAGTTCATAGTCACGACCGTGTTGTCGCGACTCATCACCTGGATGCGGACACAGGCAGGAAGCAGCGATCTGAGAGTTCTCGCATATATGGACGAGGTCTTTGGGTTCGTTCCGCCAACGGCAGCCCCACCTGCAAAACGACCCATCCTCACGTTGCTGAAGCAGGCAAGGGCATTCGGAGTCGGGCTCGTACTGTCGACGCAGAACCCTGTCGATCTCGACTACAAGGCAATGTCGAATGCGGGAACCTGGTGGATCGGACGCCTCCAGACCGAACGAGACAAGGCCCGCATCCTCGAAGCTGTGACGGCTGCAAGCGGTGACATCGATACAGACCTGATCGATCGGTCGATCACGGGGCTTGCCAAACGACAGTTCCTCCTCCACAACACCCGGGAGCCACGTCCGACCCTTTTTGGTACGAGATGGGCAATGTCGTATTTGCGCGGCCCAATGACCAGGGAAGAGATCAATCGCGTCACGGACACGGCACGTCAAGCCGCACGCACTCCGGAGAAACAGCAAGGTTCGGACACACCCGAGCAACGGCACGAATCGGTTGATGCCTCACACACCGAGATCGAGATTGCATCTGATACCACTGTGCGTGAACTCGACCCGGCAGCACCGTGGTCGTCAGTCGTCGGCTACGACCCGCAAGGGTCGCATCTCACGCCTGCCGTTGCGCTCACTGTCGAGATGCGATTCGATGAGGTTCGGGCAGGCATCGACCACACCGAGATGTGGGAAGCTGTTGTCCATCCGCTCCCCTCCGATCCTTCGGGTGCCACCTTCACGGAGGTCGACCACGACGATCGGGACTTCATCGAGCCGCGAGCCGACCTTCCTCGCCAAGTGCCTGATGCACCGGTCTCTCAGTCCTCCTACTTCAACAAGCTCAAATCGGGTGCGATCAAACATCTCGACCGCAACGAGGAACTCGAGCTCCTTCGAAATCGGACGCTGAAACTCACTGCAAGACCAGGCGAAGACGCTGCGAGCTTCGAGGGCCGCATGCGCGAAGCCGCTGACGACCGCAGCGATGCCGACATGGCAAAGCTTCGGACCAAGTACGAGGCCCGCTTCCGGAAAGCACAGCGCGCATACGAAACAGCCGTTCGCAACGCCGACACGGCCTCGGCGGCTCTTGAAGACCGACGAGGCGACGCCATCGTCGGGATGGGCCTTGACCTGCTCATGGGTCGCAAGCCGCAAAGAGCCACGTCAGCCAGGAGTGCAGAGAATCGGCTTCGGAATGCGGAGTCGAAGATCGAGTCCACGCGTGCCGCCTACGAGGACCTTGCAGCCGACATGGAGGATGCCCTTGCCGCGATCAGGTTGAAGTGGGACGAAGCAATCGACGATGTCGACACCCTGGTCGTTGGCCTTGAGGCCGACGACATACGAGTTACCGATGTGAAGCTGGTTTGGGTGCGGACCTGATTCAGTCCTTGGGGACAAGCGCCCACAGCACATCGCGGATGTCGAGGATGCCGAGCAGCTCGCCGTCCTCCATCACGATCAAGTGTCGGTAGCCGGTCTCGAGCATCCAGGAGCCGGCTTCTCGGACCGCAACCTCGGGCTCGACGACATCCGGCGACGCCGTCATCACATCGACGACAGCTGTTTCTGCTGTTGCGTCGTCGGCGAAGGATGCTGCGAGATCTCGATCGGTGCAGATCCCGATGAGGCCTGTCCGATCCACAACGGCGACGGCCGCGACGGACCGGTCGATCATCGCCGCAGAGACCTCACGCAGTGTCGTCTCCGGCCCAACGATCGCAGCTGAGTCACCTACAAGCGCTCGAAGTTGCATACGACCTCCCTGTCCCGTGTTCCATCGTCAGTCTTCAACGCTGCG
>JBPCTY010000079.1:0-6692 GCA_051011415.1 Acidimicrobiia bacterium | reverse complement strand
CCAACTGACCCGAAGCACCATCACATGACGCAGAACACATCAACGGGTCCGATCGCAGTCGTACTCGGAACACGTCCAGAGATCATCAAGCTTGCGCGCATTGTGGAGCTTCTTGGTGAGGACGCCCATGTGGTGCACACGGGCCAGCACTTCGATGCAAACCTGTCGGACACGTTCTTCACCGAGTTCGCAATGCGGCCGCCGGACACCTTCATCGGCGTGGGCGGCCAAACCCGCGGCCAGCAGATTGGAAAAGCGACGTCGGAGCTCGACGGCCTGTTCGCCGAGATCGAACCCTCGGCAGTCGTGGTCCAGGGCGACACCAATTCGGTAGCGGCTGGAGCCATCGCGGCCAACAGCAACAGCATCCCCCTCGTTCATGTCGAGGCGGGCCTGCGCTCCTTCGATCGCGCAATGCCCGAAGAGCACAACCGTGTCATTGCCGATCATCTCTCAGACTTGTGTCTTGCGCCGACCGACCTCAACGTCAGCAACCTTGCGGCTGAGGGCATCTCGGGCGACCGAGTGGTCAAAACAGGCAATCCAGTCATCGAGGCTGTCGGCAGATTGCTCCCGGACGCGGCCACGCGCGCCGCGGTCGCAAGAGGGTACGGATTAGACCCTGATGCATTCGTGCTCGCCACCTTCCACCGACCGGAGAACGTTGACAACCAAGAGAATCTGTCCGAGATCCTGACTGCGCTCCGCCAGCTCGATGCCGACATACTCCTTCCCCTCCACCCGAGGACACGGGCCCGAATCGAACAGTTCTCGCTCGAGCACCTCACCGAGGGTCTCCGTATCGTCGAGCCAATCGGATATCGAGACTTCATTGGCCTTGCTGCTGGCTCACGACTCATCTTGTCGGACTCCGGAGGGGTGCAAGAAGAAGTGACGGTGTACCGACGGCCCTCGGTGGTCATCAGGCAGTCAACTGAGCGGCAGGAGGTCGAGGGCACGTTCGTGCGGAGGGTCCAGCCAAGCCCAACTCTCGCATCGGAACTGACAGACTTGTACGCCTCAGTGGACACGTGGACCGAATCCCTGCAGGAGCTTGAGAACCCGTACGGTGATGCGACGGCTCCAGAACGCTCAACTGATGCAATCCGGTCACTGGTTGCAAACGGATGAGCTGGTGGCGTGGTGAGAGCACCACCAGCGCTGTGGCCGTCGTTGAACCCCCACCTGCTCCCCGAGGGGTCCTCCAGGTGTGCCACCCTGAGTGGAGGGGTGTGCGCGAGTCTGCAAGAGCTTTCGGTGATCCGGTCGTTACATCGCCTGACCTGGCAGACCTGATTCCATCACTGGCTGCATGGACAGAGGCTGGAATTGCGACGCTGGTCGTCCAGGGCTGGCCTCCGGGAGCAGGGGCCTTTACTCGGGCCGCTGCAAACGCTGGCTTCGACATTCGGGCAGTATTCCATTCCGCACCATCGCAACACGGTGTCGATGCTGGCGAAGCGGAGGCTGTGTCTGAGATGTTGGGCCTCGCCCGGTCTGATGTGATCGGTCGAGTTGCCACGGTGAAGGACGGCGTTGTTCCCGCTTTTCGAGCTGCGGGCTTCGACATCACCCACCTTGAGAACCGAGTGCCTGATGTGTCAGCGACACCGATCAGCCCCGCAGGATCATCACCCCATCTCGGCATCTTCCTCTTCCCCATGTGGCGGAAGAACGTCACGACGCAGATACTTGCAGCGCTTGAGCTTGGCGGCACCGCACATGTGATGGCGCAACCCGCCGTCGACTATCTCAGCGGTGCACCAGTCGTCGAACACGGAGAACTCGGTCGACAGGAACTTCTCTCTGCTGTTTCAGGGATGGATCTCACTCTCAACGTCACTCTGTCGGAGTGTCACCCCATGATGCCAATGGAGTCCTACCGCTTGGGCGTCCCGTGTTTGATCTCCCAAACATCCAACCTGTTTGCTGATGATCCGATACTGCATGACCTCACCACGGTCGCAAAGGCTGATGATCCTCACGCCATCGCTGAAGGAGCGAGAGAACTCCTCGACCGCCGAGACGAAGCGGTGGAGCGCGCGAAGGCCGCGCTTGATGCACTCGACGCACGCGCAATGGCATCGTGGATCGCGTTCACCGCCTAGCCGCTGGGGTCTAGGTCTTCTCCGCTCTGGTCAGCGGTTTGGTCTTCGTTGTGGGTTCGCCTGTGGGCGATGATGTGGGTTCTGATGGGTTTGGTCGTGCGGTCGACGAGGCGATGAACTAGCTGCCGGCGATGGCTGCCTCAATCAGTTCAACGTACACCCTGCGTGCGGATGTAGACCACAGATGCGCGCCGTAGCTTGGGTCGATGGCATCGAGGTCCAGCTCTGATTCCGCTTCGGCGTACCAATCGACAAGTTCAGCGTTCTCCCTCAGCTGAGCCGCTTCAGCAATACGAGCGTTTGCGGTGGCCTGATTCGCGGTGTTCGATTGCCGAACGTTCACCAGCAGCACTCTGCGGTCAGGACCGGCGGCGTCTATGACATCGAGAACTTGGGAAAGCGATGGCGCACCGTTGGTTCCGAGGTGTACAACGATGACGCGGGGGTTGTTCCCCTGGGCCAAGTAGTCCTCGAGGATGGTGTCTGCCACTCCATAGCCCCGGCTCACGGACGCATCGGATCTGAGGTCAGGGATCACCTGCTCAAGGTTCCACACTCCTCCGAGACATTGCGTTCGGTCGGGAGTACAGCCGACACCGAGCATGACTGAGTCACCAATCGTGAAGACGGGACTTGTCTCCAGCTCCGGATTCCCGGGTGGTGGGTCGTCGAGGCCGGGAAGGGTGCCGAACGAGCCGGCAATCGGCACCATGTTCTGGCTGCCATACAGGTGTTCCTCGTCTGCCACGGTGGCAGCATTCGCATAGTTCAAATACATGACACCCTGCAACGGCCTGAACAAACCAACGGTGTCATGCGTGTGTGCATCGGTCCATGCCCCGGCCACAATCAGATCGCCAGGGTTGCCAAACACGAACTGATCGTCAGCGGACCCTTGCGTGTGGGTGTTGCGGTAGTAGACCAAACCCGTCGAGATCCGATGCAAGCCAACCATATGCACGCCATCTCCGTTGAAGTCACCCGTGAACGGCACATCACCCGGATTACCGAACAGGTACGAGAAGTCGGCCGCACCAAGACCCTTTCCATCCTCACCAAGCGCGTTGATCACATACACCCGAGCCTCTGCAGGGCGATAGATCGACACCGTGTCACACCCGTCACCGTTGAAATCGCCGACCAACGGATAGTCGCCAGGGTTCCCAAAGAAGAACTCCAGATCCGCAGTGCCCTGCGTGTTCGAGTTCCTCAGATACACAAACCCGTCAGATCGCCTGAACAGACCCGGCGTATCCACCCCATCACAATCCCAATCACCAACAAACGGGGAGTCACCAGGATCACCAAAATAGAACGACGTCGTCGCACCTGTTCCAGAATCCCTCAAGTACCAGACGCCAGTCGTTGAATCAACAACACCAAACCCGTCAGAACCCACACCAGCACCCGCAGGCGAACCCACAAAAAGAATCCAGCCAAGCGCCGCGAGGGCGAGCGTCCCGAGGGCTCTAGCCGCGTACGAACCGATCCTGCTTGTCATAGTGAACAGTCTTCCTGGTCTCGATCTTGACACCCTCTTCGGCGGTGTCATTGAGCGTCCACCCGACGGCACCAACAAGTGTCGCAAGACGAGAGCCCCAGCTGTGTTCGGCCAATGCTATCGACGGGTCGGGGTTCCGACCCTCCATGGCGAGCAGAACCGCATCGGGAAGGTACGCAGCAACCGACACGCCCTTCAGACCCTCCAACGGCTGCAGCGGAGAAGAAGCGACGGGCGTTCCCGCCGCAAGGTACTCGTACACCTTCAGCGGCGACACCGCGTGCGTCACAGGTGATACCTCAAACGGAATCAGACCCACATCCATATTGGCCACGTAGCCGTACAACTCGTTCTGGGGGCGAAGACCGGCGAACATGACATTGCTTGGGACGTTCCTGTTCACGTTGCGATGGTCGCCAATCACGAACACCGTTGCATCTGGAAACTCGGTCGCAACGGCGCTGAGGGCCTCCCAATCGAACCATTCCCCGTAAAGAGATCCGTGATATCCGAGCACCGTCCCTTCCGGCATGTCAGCGGGTCGAGGAGCGGGCAGGCCGGTGAAGATGGTCGTATTCACCGCGTTCGGAACAAGCGTTGCGGATGCACCAAGCCCTCGCAGATGCTCGATAAGCGAATCCGCAGACGCAGTACAAGCGGCAGAACGGGCCACTATTCGCTTCTCGACCGCTTCGTCATACCAGTCGCCTCCGAGGGATCGATCAGACCAGTCATCAATAACGTCGTACAGGACGTCGAAACCCTCATCCCCAAGCTGCTCTACAGGATCGAGGAACTCACGCATCGGTGCTTCGACCACTACGAGTCCACCATCAACCGCTCGCTCGACCAGGCATTCAAGATCCAAGGCCTCGATGTGGTATTCCTCGAGATTGGCGTGGATGTATCGCAGGCCCAGATCGACCGCCTCACTCGATGGGTAGCGATACGAATACACCACGTGATACCCACGGCGAACGAACTCGAATGCGATCTGAGCCCCGCGACTCCCACCGCCCACGTCATGGAGCGGTACCGCCGCAAGCACCACAACGACCTTTCCGACGAAAGCAGATCGACAAGGCACTTCTGCTTCACGTGAAATGCTCGGGACAAGCCCGATCCGGTATCCCGCATCCGCAGCGATCGCGAGTACGTCAAACATTGGTGTGGACTCGTCAATCGGCAGGGCAGCGAACACGGACCGCCGCATTGCAAGCGAGGTGGGATCCACGGTTGGCTCGACGACGCGCATTCGCTCCATCGCTGGGACTCTCGTATCGCCATGGACAATCACATCGACATTCGTCGCAAACCCGGCGACGGTGTGCGTGGGGTCCCCCCACATCACTGCATCGCTGCCAAGGTCGTAGGTTGTTGCCGCCCCGTGCACCACCCGGTATGTGTCCGGCGTCATCTTCATCCATCGCTGAGCGTCGTGTGAGGAGCTGACGAGGATGTCGACATTGTGCCGCACGCCACGCGAGTGGTCGTTTCGGCGGAGGTAGGCCATCCATGCATCTGGGATCAGCGGTCGAATGAGCTGCTTTACTCGCATCACAAACTGACGCATCACGGTATCCAATCCGGGAGGATGCCAGTTTCCTCTGGCCGCTGACGAATGACCCGGATACCTTCGATCTCGGTCGGGAACGCTGCCTGATCGGTGGCAAGTTGGCCAATCCCCAGCCGGATGGACGATGTAGCAGCGGACGGAAATTCGATCTGCGCCGAAGGCGCGGTGGGATCATCCAACGACCACGACCGAACGATCGCCACCGGCTCGTCTGACGTCGTCGAAATCTGCCCAAGCTCTGGATTCTGCTCAAGCACGTTGCACATCGAGAGCAGTGTCTCGAGGTCAATCCGAGCGTCAGCAGATAGCGCCACCACATACTTGGCTCTCACGGAACCAGCAGCAGTCGCGATGTCACCGTCCAGGATCTCGATCGGCTGAACATCATCGACCACCCACGGGTCAAGGCTCCCCTCTACGAGGATGGACAGGAGCGGATACGCCTCATTCTTGATGCTCTGCATCACCGGCCGCGCGTAGATCCCGGGAAGCCTTGCAGCCAGATCGGTCAATGCATCTTCATAGTTGGACTCTGTTTCGACCGACATTGAGACGCCGTGCTTCCGGTACCAGAACAGAGGTTGCGGCACCTGAACACCGTCCAGACGCGCCGCACCCATCCGAATCCACAGATCCCAATCCTCGTTTCCATTCTTCATCGACTCGTCATATCCCCCAACAAGTTCCCACGCATCCCGCCTCATCAGGACACAGCCGACGACGGAGTTGGACAAGAGAAGCTGATAGGGGTTCACAGGTCTCGTGGCCCATACGGCGTCCAGGTCGCCAAACAGCCTTGCCCAGCAATGGGCATAGCCAACGCCGGGATCTGCCTCGAGCCGGCCAACAAGTGCAGCGAGAAAGCCGGGATCGACAAGATCGTCCGCATCGAGCGGCACGATGTATTTCGAGCTGGTCGCACTGATTCCGGCATTCCGAGCAGCCGAGAGGCCCTTGTTCTCTTGCCGATACACCGTGACACCCGGAAGATCGATCGCATCGAGGATGGCGATGGTTTCATCGTCATCAGATCCGTCGTCAACGATGATCACCCCCCAATCAGGGTCCGTCTGCCCGACAACGGAGATCAGCGCCTGCCGAACAAATGCTCCCTGGTTGTAGCAAGGAACTACGAACATCGTCTTCGGCGACTCGGGCGGAGGTGTGGACGCCAGTTGTTCCTGAGCCGCTGCCCAGCGATCCTCCCACCGTCGGTCCTCCTCGAGGCGATCCCAATCGCTTTCTGCCCTGATCCGGCGCTTGACACCGGCGGGTACAAGTGGGCCGAGGGCACCGATCATGCCCTTGGGGAGTCGTTGCAGGATCGAGTTGATCGCTTTGCCGGACGAGGACACCGGCTGCGCCGCGAACCACTCCGCCTCGACCCTTGCGAGCCCAGCGGTAGCGACGCCGCCCTGGCTCCGCTCGTGTCGGACTATGAACACGCCCTCCTCATACGGCGCAAGCGGCTCGGCGAGCGAGGGTCGCGGAGCATGTGCGAGCGTCT
>JBPCTY010000078.1:0-13857 GCA_051011415.1 Acidimicrobiia bacterium | reverse complement strand
CTCCGGTGCCCTCGAAGACACTGGGTTCTCGTTCGACCACATCGAGGCAGACATCGTCTAGCTGCCCACCATGGCACTTCGCACGTCAGCTTCCAGACCGCCGCTCTCGATGTACGGGTGGAGGTTCTCACCGGGACATGCAGTTGCTGCATAGTCGCGATGACCGCCGATCGTGCTCGGGGAGACGTCGAATTCTTCGGCCGCCCACGCGAGAACCCGCACGAGCGAGTCGAGTTGGGCGGCAGTGGGGTGCTCGATCTCGAAGTTACCTTCGACGACGACGAGGAAGTGCCCTGCAGTGTCATAGTTCGTGCCGGTGTCACCCTTGTATCGAGTGTCTCGGGCCTGATACACCGTTCCATCGACACCAATGATGTAGTGATACGCAAGGTCACCCCAGCCACGATCGGTATGCCAGTGCTGCCACGTTCGGAACCTCGGCGGCCCGGTTGATGACTCTTGGTCACCGGCGTGATGGACGGTGAGACTTGTCATCATGTGGGTGGACATCAAGGCGGTATTCGCAGGCGCAGCCCCCCACGCTTCACGTCCAAGAACCGTGACGCCAGGAATGTACGGTGGTGGCGAGAATCCACTGTCGGGAAGATCGCCAAAGTCCCCGGCGACCGGCGCGAAACCGGGCTTGCCATACGGAATCTTCGTCCTCGCGACTCCCGCACGGTTCGCATCGTTCAGGTAGAAGCTCGCGGTCGCCGGGCGAAAAGTGCCAACAACGTCGTTGCCAGCTGATTCATGGCCAGACCACTTCCCCGCCACAATGCGATCGCCCGGGTTGCCATAGACAAACTGGGCATCAGCGGTCCCCGTGGTATTCGTGTAACGAAGGAACACGAGCCCAGATGACTGGCGATGGAGGCCCATCGTGTCGATACCGTCGCCGTTGAAGTCGCCGACGAACGGCGCATCGCCCTTGTCCCCAAAGGTGAAGGACGAATCGGCTGACCCCAACCCCGTCGCTCCCGATCCGAGCCTGTTGATCACATAGAACCGACCATTCGACGGGCGATACAGCGAGACGGTGTCGCAGCCATCGCCATTGAAATCTCCCGGCAATGGCAAATCGCCCGGGTCACCGAAATAGAAGTCGATGTCGGCAATCCCCTGCGTGTTCGAGTTCCGGAGGTACACGTACCCGTCCGCGGGCCGATAGAGCCCTGGCGTATCGACGCCATCGCAATCCCAGTCGCCAGCGAAGGGCACATCCCCAGGATTTCCAAAGTAGAAGCTCGTGGTTGCTCCCGAGTCAGGGTTGCGAAGGAACCACCGTCCCGATTCGGCATCCACCACGCCGACGGTGTCGGTCGGCTCGGCCGCATCGGCGATCGGCACGGCAATCAGTGGCAGGGCGAGAGCGATTGCCCAGAGCCATATCGCTCGGAGCGACCATTGCCTCGGTAGTCCGGGTGAAGGGTCCAGCATCCCCGCGATGCTACCGACAGACGGACACCTCAACTCGAGCCGGTCCGAGCGAGAAGCTCGCTGCAGACCCACCCTGACGCAGCATCCACCACCCAGTCGATGTGTCCGCTGGGCCAACCGATGGATACCACGATTGCCACACGGGGTCCGGAGTACGACAGCGGTCAACCACGAATCACTCGGACGCTTGGATCGGACGCAACTGTTGGTCCTCCCGTTGTGCCATTGTCATTCGATAGATGGATGACACAGGACTCAAGTGGGAATGCGTGGCACCGTCATCGCCGTGGAAGGTGCGCGCCATGCCGCGGGGCGGCGTTCTCGATGGATACTTCTACGTCATCGCAGGCCGCGCCGGTGCCACCACGATCCACAGCGATACGTGGCGAAGCGCCAATGGCATCGCCTGGGAGCGAATGTCTACGAAAGCGGGCTGGGGCAAGCGTGCGTACCCAGAGGTCGATGTCGTCGGTGGAGATCTGGTGCTCACCGGTGGTCAAAGCTTGGCTCGGTTCTACAACGACGTGTGGCGATCATCGGATCAAGGACGGACCTGGACGCAGGCGTGCGCATCCGCCCCCTGGGAACGGCGGGCAGGGCACCACTCAATCGTGATCGATGGGTCCATCTACTTGTTCGCTGGTGGTCGAAACTCGTGGCGTCGCATCTTCTATCCCGAACTGTGGGTCAGCCACGATGCGGGCGAGACCTGGGATCTCAGGGCAGAGCTTCCCCTCGACATGGGGCGAGCAGGTATGCAGGTCGTTGAAGTTGACGGAGTGATCTACTTCATGGGAGGGGACCACGACCGCCCCGTGTTCCGTCCCAACTGGGAGGGCAGGCGCAACGATGTCTGGGCGTCTCCGGACCTCGGCAAGACGTGGGACATGATCGGGCACGCTCCATGGGAGCCCCGAACCGGCCAACAGTGCATCGGGTACAAGGGTCGGATCATCTGCATCGGCGGCCACATCAACGACGGACATCGCACCAGGCAGGGGCTCGCCCACGACATGTGGATCTGGAACCCGTCGGACCCTGTCGAGCAGTGGCACCTGGTCACCGATGATGTGTGGGGTGCGGGATCAGATCCAGCCCGCCAAGGGAAGAGCGACTTCCTGCTCGAGATCCTCGACGACCAACTCTGGACGTTCGGGGGCGACCGCGAAGTCGCGTCACCCTGGCCTCAGGACAATGACGTCTGGCGGTTCGACCTCACGCGCCTTCAATAGGTTCACGCTTCGTCCCACTGCGGCATCCGGGATGGCCCACAGCTGCGTATACCTGTCATGAGCAGCATCGAAGTTTCAATTGACCTTCCCACAAGTCTCGACGAAGTCTGGGAAGCAGTCAGCCATCTTGAGCGACACGCAGAGTGGATGACGGATGCCGAATCGATCACATTCGCCGACGAACAGCGCTCAGGTGTCGGCACCACCATGGACGTGCTGACTCGGGTCGGTCCGCTCACCACCGTTGACCGCATCGTGGTGGAAGAGTGGACTCCCCCAACAACGATTGCCGTGACCCATCGCGGCATCGTGTCTGGCGAAGGTGCGTTTCATCTCGCACCGACCGACCACGGAACTCGATTCACCTGGAACGAACAACTCTCGTTTCCGTGGTATCTCGGCGGCGGGATCACCGCAACCCTCGCAAAGCCAGTTCTACGTCGAATCTGGCGGTCCAACCTCGAACGATTCTCAGCGACTCTCCCGACAGTCGCTCCCAACGGCGAGGGGTAGCGGCACCAAGTCAACACGGGATCATGGCGACTCTCGTACTCGCATGACACCTCACAGCGTCCCGTTGTTCCTCCGCAACGGGACGTTCCCGCGTCGTCAGGGCGGGTTCATCGGTGTGACCTCAGCCAGACAGTCGTTCCGTTCCTCAATTGCATGGACGTGTGGGCTCCCGCCCGACTGACCGCAGGGAGAGACGACCCCTCCGGCTCTGATCGATCATATCCGAGATAGGCCGACGCCCCTCTTCCACTTTCAAGATGCCCTGAGATGCTCGAGAAGATTCGCGGCCCTCGGTACCAACAGCGATCGCTACAAAGCCATGCCGATAACCGTCGAATACTGATCCTCGGACAATGGTCCTGGGACCTCAGAGACCCGGGCAACCAGCGTCCAATGTCTTGATAGCCGGGCACGCTTGAGACCGGCGCTTGCTGATTGCTCTATCTCACGCAGCTGCTTGGTGTCGCCAGTCCTCACCGACATGGGTCACCTCGATCTCGGTGTCTGGGCTTTCAGGCACCGGTCGATACTTCGCACCCTTGCGAAGAAGCTTGATCGCCTCCCAGTGGATACCGGCAACGACTTTGAGGGTCAGGAGCGGGCTGGTGAAAAACTGTTTCAGCAGGCTTCCAGTCGACAGCTCGACACGTTCTCCACGTTGGGAAGCGGTCAACAAGCGGGACTCGTCTTCGTCCAGGTACTCGATCACGATCGAGTACGTGTCGTCTGGTGGGGCGATCGACACCCGGTAGGAGCCGATCTGGTCGAAGAAGGGAGACACGTGGAGCGTCTTTTGGAAGCGATGCTTTGGTACCAGATCAGTGGAACCCGGCGGAAGTATCGCCAGGTGGCTGTGTCCGTGACCAAAGGTGTTGTGGACTTCGTACATCACGGCTCTCAGATCACCGTCTCGGTGATATCCGAACCACACAGTGATGGGGTTGAAGGTGTACCCAAGAATCCTTGGAAAGACGAGCATCTGGATGCTTCCACCTTCCAGATCGACGTCCGCAGTGCGGAGGTGGCCTTCGAACCACGATCTGAGATCGCCGCCATCGCGGCCACCGTGATCGCGGTTGTGGAACGACACGAGATTCCACCGATTGTGCGAGAACACCGGGATGTCCTTTGCAAGCTGCGGTAGCTCATCGAGATCCACGAGCATCGACCACACACCATATTTCAGCTCGTGTCCCATCGGCTGGAACCGCCGATGCTTCACCACTGAGTCGTAGATGGCCGAGGACGTCATGCAAGAATCCTGCTCTGCGAGGGAGTGGCGTGGATAGCCGCCGTCGATGCGGGAACGACCTCGTTGTGCCACGGGGCAGGGGCTCCAAGCGCAGCCGCCACGGTCAAACCGCTCTGGAGACCGTCCTCGTGAAACCCGTACCCGAGATGAGCACCGGCATACCAGATCCGGTCGAGACCCTGGATACTCGGCACTGCCTTCTGCGCGGCGTCCGTGTGTACGTCGAATTGCGGGTGCATGGTGATCCACCGGTCGATGACCTTCGTTGGATCGATGCTCGATCCAGGGTTCAACGTGACGATGAGGTCGCTGGGCGTATCGATGTTCTGGAGAAGATTCATCCAGTAGCTGACCGATACCGGCCTCGACCCGTTGTCTTCAGATCGCTCGATTCCGTTCCAGGCTGACCATACGTTTCGCCGTCTCGGCATCGCTGAGCTGTCAGTGTGAAGCACAACCTCGTTTCGGTCGTACCGAAAGGCCGACAGGATCTTCGCTTCCTCGGAAGTCGCAGTCTCTCCGAGGATGTCGAGCGTTACGTCGGCGTGAGTCGCAAAGACGACTTGGTCGAAGGTCTCGGTCGTGCCGTGCACATCGGTGACTTCGACACCGAGTGGTGTCCGGCGAACCGACGAAACTCCGCGTACAGCGTGAACCGCGGTGATCTCCTTGATCGCCCGTCGGACATAGGTCTGAGACCCTCCCGTGACCGTCCGCCACTGCGGTCGGTCGGTAAGCCGGATCAGGCCATGATTGTCAAGAAAGCCGAGAAATGTCCGTGCGGGCATGTCCCTGGCGTTGTTCCTGGTTCCAGACCAAACGGCGGATGCGAGTGGCAGGAGGTAGTAATCCCCGAACGCCTCCGGGTACCCGCGAGACTCCAGGTAGTCAGCGATCGAGATGTCCGACGGGACCAGCCCATCGTCAAGCCGTGCCTTCTCGGACCGAAAGCGCCGGATGCCCGCAACGATGCCCCAGATCCGACGATCTGCGACCGCCCGTGGCGACGAGAACATGGCGCCTAGTCGACCTCCGTACTCGACCGCACCATCGTCAGTCGAAACCGCAAACGACATGTCGCTGTCTTCTGTTTCGACACCGAGGGTGTCCAGGAACCGAACGAGATTCGGATAGTTGCGTTCGTTGTAGACGATGAACCCGGTATCGACGTTCACGAGGTGGCCGTCGATATCGATCTCAAGCGTTCTGCTGTGCCCACCGACCCGCTCGCCTGCTTCGAACAGGGTTACATGATGGCCGGCGCTCAGCGCCCAAGAGGCGCCGATACCGGCGACACCCGATCCGATTACCGCGATCCGCATTTTCCTAAACCTCTCAGAAGGTGGGTTGATGTTCTCGTGCTACTACGTAGAGCTCAACGCACTCGGATGACTCATCCCCCCTGCGGATTGGGTCCGTACAGTAGGTGAACCGACAAGGACACAATAGAAAGCAATGGGAATACTCGACTCTGCTCTAGATACGACACTCGCCGGCTACACCAAGCTTGGTGTGGGAGCTCGCGGCATAAATGTCGACGAGCCATTCCCCGAGGTTTCCGGCAAGCACATCATGATCACCGGCGCGACTGGTGGCATCGGAAGAAGCGCAGCCGAGAGGCTGGTCGCGAACGGTGCAGTTGTCCATGCCGTCGGGAGATCTCAGGAAAAGCTCGATGCACTGGTCGCGGCCAACGGAGAGTTGATGATCCCCCACCGGGCTGACCTCTCCTCTATTACGGCGATCTCGCAGTTGGCGACCGACTACATCGACGCTGGGTTTCCGCTCCACGGTCTCGTCAACAACGTTGGCATCATGATCCACGAACGTACGGTGACCGACGAAGGCTGGGAGATCACCTATGCCACGAACCTGCTCGGACAGTATGTTCTCACTCAGCTCCTGCTTCCGGTGCTTGAAGAATCTGCCCCGTCAACCGTTGTAATGGTGTCCTCGGGTGGCATGTACAGCCAAGGGCTCACCGTCTCGAATCTTCAGTCAAGTCAGGGCGAGTACAACGGGACCAACGCATACGCAAGGACCAAGCGAGCCGAAGTCGTACTCGCCGAAGTCTGGGCTGACGAATGGGCAGCAAAGGGCGTCACCGTGAACTCGACGCATCCAGGCTGGGTCGATACCGCGGGCGTGCGAGATGCCCTCCCCACATTCCGTAGGTTCACCAGCCCGTTCCTGCGCAACGAGGCGCAGGGAGCTGATTCAATCGTTTGGATGGTCGCCTCCGACGACGCAGCGGACCTCAGCGGTAAGTTCGTGCATGACCGTGAGCCTCGCAAGACTCACCGCACCGATAAGACACGACAGGCAGATGCCAAGCGTGGAGAGTTTCTCCAGCAGATTGCATCCGATGCAGCCCCGTACCTCGAATAGACAATGACCACCGACATCAACCATTGAAGGCGCAAACACCATGCCAACTCTCCAACGCACGATCACGACCGAAGCCGACATCGACCTGGTATTCGCCTATCTCGCGGACTTTTCCAACGGGCCGGCCTGGGACCCGGGGCAGGAATCCTCGGTCGCAAGGGACGACTCTGGACCGAGTCTCGGCCAGATCTACGACGTTATGGTCCTCTGGGGAGACCGCAAGCTCCCAATGATCTATGAAGTCACGGCATTCCATGCACCAAACCTCATCACACTGGTGGGTGACGGATCCACGACAAAAGCGGTCGACACGCTCGAGTTCGTTGAGACGCCCGACGGCGGAACAGCGGTTACCTATACCGCCGACATCAAGCTGAAAGGCATCTTCAGGGTTGCCGAACCGTTCCTCGGGTCGAAGTTCACAGAACTCGCAGACCATGCTGAAGCCGGCATCTCACGCCAATTGGCGCTGCTCGCAGCAGGAGAGATTGCCTAGCAACCACTGGCCGTCAAACCGGAGCAGGCCTCAGTCCGACTTCTGCCCTTTCTGACGAAGCAACATGACACTGCGCCATGTGAGCACTACCCCGATTGCAGCGGTTACCGATCCGATGATGATCCAAGTGATGGAATTTGTCATGAAGCTCTGGGGGACGAAGGTCGCTCCTAGCCCCTGAAACAGCCACACAACCCCCGTGAATGTGAAGAGCAGACCGAGGGCGACGCCGAACCAAGCCATCAGAATCGACTCCCGCAATCATCGATGTGGACGTTCGCAGGCCGGTTCATGGCACGACCGGGAATTCTTGGTCTCGAGCCGCGTTGCCGACGAGCGCAGCAACGAACTCTTCCGGATTGGTCATGATCGCTTCGTGTCCCGCATCGATTTCGACGATTGTCGCATCGGGAATCCGGCTTGCGAGATCTTGTTGCCCAGCCGGTCGGATCACCTGGTCGCGAACCGTGACAAAGACACACGTTGGTGCCTCGATCCCAGCTGCTGCGTTTCGGCCATCAAAGCGATAGAGCGCTCGCACTGTCTCCCAATAGAGACTCGTGTCCCGTGCATTCATCGCACTCCACAACCATCGTTCGTGCGGCGGTTCGACGGCCCCAGTTCTTCGCAAGTATCGGAAGTTGATCGCGATCTGCTCGGCTGTCGAGATGCGTGTGAATCCTCGCGCAAACCAGATGCCGCTCCGCATCGGAATCCTCGACGAACCAAAGGCCAGCGCTGTAGTGGCTCCCAGATGGAGCTGATCGACCAGATCGGGTCGCTGTGCCGCCAGAACCTGCGCCACCATGCCTCCAAGCGAGTACCCAAATACCGTGGACGGCCCGAGATCCAGGACGTCCATCACACCTGCCACATCGTGGGCCAGCGCGTCGACCGTCACCCGCCCTCTCACACGATCTGACTTGCCGTGGGACCGCAGATCCACGACCACCACCCTGTAATGCGCAGTGAGCTGCGGAATCACTTTGTAGAAGGTCGACTCGCCGTCGTACCCGGCACCATGGATCAACACAATCGGTGGCTTGGCCGGGTCGCCGATGTCTCGAAAGAACATCTCGATCTCGTCGACAAGCACCGTGCGACCGGTGTAGCGAAGTGGACGCTTCTGCTCGACCGCGTGCTTCGGCAACCACTCACGACCGAACCCGCGCCAGATCACCCAGCCAGCAACCCCTCCCGCAACCGCCGCCAGGGCGGATCTGACATTGAGCTTCATCCCGACCGACCGAGCACGTCGTTGACTGCGGCGTCAAACGAGGCGAATGTCTCTGCCTCAGCGGCTGAGATCTCGATCGCAGCTGAGGCTTCCTCTGCCGCTGTGGCAATTGACATGTTCAAGATGAACGGGTTTCCCGTGAGGCTGACAGGATCATCCATCACAATGTTGAGGTAGGCAGCGGCTCTCGCTTGGTCTCCGAGCATCGAGTGTGTCTCGGCGATGCGGACAAGCAAGCCAAGCATGTCGGTTCGCATACCCATCTGCTCCGTGATTCGCAGGGCCTCGACGAACGAGGTCAAGGCCGCCTCGGGTTCACCCACGGCCTGTTGTGCCGTCCCGAGGCCACCGAATCCGGTGACCAAGCCGCGGCGGTAGTCGACTTCGATGCAGCGCTCCACCTGACGCTCGAGAAGGACAATCGCATCTGCCGGCCTGCCTTCGTAGTCGGCCATGAGCGCCTTCAGCCACAGAGCCCAAGTCATGTAGTAGTGCTCGCCCAGGTTGTCGTACACCGACAGCGCCCAATCGAGACCCTCTTCTGCCGCTGCGAAGTCGCCGTCGAGGATGCGAGCGAACGACACCCAGTTGTTCATCCCTGCCGTCCACAGACGCACTTCGAGGTCTGCATAGCCCGGTTGGTAGCGCTCAAGCATCTCTCGCATCTCCGCCGACTTACCGAGGTATGCCGAACCGATCGCGGACGCTTGAAGAGCCACCATCCTGGCGACGGGGTCCACGTCATCCGGCAACGCCGCAAGAGCGCCTTCGGCTTGCTCAGCGCCTGCCTCAACCTGACCGAGCAAGACAAGGAACCACGCCTGAACGGCGACCGCTATCTCCCTTGCGACCACTCCATCGTCGTCGGTGGAGGCTGCAAAGGCGTCCATGACCTCCTGATAGTGCTCGACCGCAGCGCGGTACCAGCCTCGCAACTCGTACACGTAGTACAGCGCCACGCCGAACGGTTGGGCTTGCACCGCATCACGGTTCTCCAGATGTCGACGCCAAGCGGTTCGCACGTTCTCGATGTCACCAGAGATGATCTCCAAGAACTTCGGTTGGTCCGCCGAGGAGACCAGTGGAAGTGCTTCGACGAGCACATCAGTGAAGTAGGCAGCGTGTGCGTCGAGAGTCGCTCTACACCGTTCAGGATCAGCTTCCAGCTCAGCCTCCGCATACTGACGAAGCAGCTCATGCAGTGCATACCGACCCGTCTCCCTATCCGAGGTCAAGAGCGACTTGTTCGAGAGGGTCGAAAGCGTGCGGAGCGAGGCACCAGCCACAGCTTGAGCTGCAGCCCGATTGAACCCGCCCCTGAAGACAGAAAGTGCCGTGAACGCCGACCGCTCCGAATCGTCGAGGGTCTCCCACGTGTAGTCGAACACCGCTCGGACGCTGCGATGCCGGTCTGGCACATCGCCTGCCTCGGTTTCAAGAAAGTCGAGGCTCTTTTCGATCTCATCTGCAATCTCTGACATCGGCAGCATGTCTACCCACGCAGCTGCCAACAAGATCGCAAGCGGAACCCCGCCGGTCACGTCGAGCACACGTTTGAGCGAGGGAAGAGCCTCGTCGGTCAGCTCGAATGAGGCGTCGACCCGCTGCGCGGTGGTCACGAACAGCTGCACGGCCTCGACGCTCCGCGCGTCCTCGGGAGAAGACCATGAGGTGGAGAGACCTGAGAGACTCATCACCGTCTCCCCGGTGAGACCCAAGCGGGTACGAGATGTGGCGATAACGGTGATGTTCGGGGCAGCCGTAAGGATGTCAGTAACAAGCGCAGCTTCCAACTTCACATGCTCAAAGTTGTCGAACATCAGCAGCTGCCGCTTCGCAGCCAGGTACCGAAGAATCTGCTCCTTCGGGTCATCATCTGAGGAAAGGCTCAGGCCGATTGCCTCTGCGGTCGCTTGGAGAATGTCTGACCCAGTCGCGATGTCAGCGAGCGGTACAAAGAACACGCCATCGGGAAACTCCGGTGCAACGTTCGTAGCGACTTCGATCGCAAGCCTGCTCTTTCCCGTGCCGCCGGCAGCAAGGATGGTCAAGAACCTTGTTGTTTCAAGGCTCTTCTCAGCCGCAGCGAGTTCCGCGTCGCGTCCGATGAACTCGGTCAACTGCGTCGGCAGGTTATTGGCAATGCCAGATACGGACCGAAGTGGTGCGAACGTATCCCTGAGTCCCTCAACATCAAGCTGGTAGACGCGCTCAGGCCGTTCAAGGTCCCGCAACGAGTGCTCGCCGAGGTCCTTCAGCGCCATCGTGCCAGGAAGCCGGTCTTGCACAAGCTCATAGGTTGATCCGGAAACGACGGTCTGGCCGCCGTGCGCAATGCCGCGCAGCCGGGCCGCTCGGTTGACGGTAGGTCCGTAGTAGTCGCCGTCTCTCAGATCCGCAGACCCGGTGTGGACAGCCATACGCACAGAGATGGGATCGGTGGTTGGCCACTCGGCATCTGCAAGCGCCCTTTGGGCAACTCCGGCAGCCTCGACGGCATCAGACGCCGAGGTGAAGACCACAAACCAGCTATCGCCCTCTCCCCTTGCTTTGACCGGCATCCCGGCATGGTCCGACACGATGCCAAGCAGGATGGAGTCGTGCTGCTCGAGAGCGGCCCGCATCGCTTCGGGATCGGCATCCCATGCAGCAGTGCTTCCTTCGATGTCGGTAAAGAGGAACGAAACGACACCGGCCGGCAATTCAGAAGTCACGAAAGCCTTTTCGGACTCATCTTGTACCTCCGTTGATGGGCAATGCCGGGCATCTGTGGCGCCAACTCTCCCACGAGAGCGGTCACTACGCAGGCAACCCGATCTCCAACACCCGAGAGCCGATGTGAAGATCGATGCGGGAACTGAGGACTGCACAGGCAGGCACGATCGCTGTCATGCCTTGCCTCACTTCCAGATCCCCTACCAGTGCAGTGCCAGATGTCACGCACACGACCCGCGGACCTGGTTCCGTGCCGAAGCCCATCTGCTCTCTCAGCCCAACGTGTTCCCGGATCCAGTAGTAGTCGTTGTCGGTAAGGGTTCTCGACTCCTCACCAGACATCGGCCCGAGGTCATATGCAGCTTCCGGCTGCAGGGCGATGCTCTGAAGCGACTCGTCCTTGTGGATATCCCGCGGTTCTCTCTCATATTCCGATGCCCAGTCGTACAACCGGAAGGTGGTGTCACTCGGTGTCTGCACCTCCGCTATCACGACGCCGGCGCCGATGGCGTGCACGAGGCCAGCAGGGACATGATGAAAGGAGCCTGCGATCGCAGGGACTGCCGTAAGAAGGTCGACCACGGCGTTTGAGTCGAAGGCTTCGGCGACATCTTCGATCTGGGTTTCGCGGTTCAGATCGAGATAGAGGATTGCGCCAGGTTCAGCCTCGACGACGTACCAGGATTCTGTCTTGAATCGGGTCCCCGGATGGTCGCCGACATAGGACTGCGGCGGGTGCACTTGCACACTCAAATTCTCGCGAGCGTCGAGGAGCTTGACCAACAGAGGAAACCTTCCATCGGAGGTCGGCGCAACCTCACAGAGAAGGTCGCCACGGTGCGACGCAATCAATTCATGGAGAGTTACTCCAACGTGTGGCCCTGCTGCGACTCGGCTGTTTGGATCAGCCACATGCGGTGCAACACTTTGCGGAAGATCCGCCACCTCCCAGCTCTCCCCTATCGCCAGATCTGCGGGCAGCGCCGTTCCGTAGTCTGCGAGACGCCGTCCACCCCATGGACGCTCCACCGGAACCGCCTCGAGCAAGAAGGGATCAAGCGCCATGTTCCGCCCTTGCGGTCGGGGTCGAGAATGCACCAGCTGAGAGAGTGATCGGCATAGCGCGACCATAAATGGGACGGCAGCGTTGTCGCGCAACCAGACGCGTACACTGGCCGCATGGAAGAAGACCGGACCAGGGCAACGAGAGCCATCGCAGGCGGCGACGTACTGGCTCGAATGATGCGGCGGCGCGGGTGGTCTGCACCCGAGGTCTCACGGCGGACCAACGCCGAGGTGTCTCCATCCTCCGTGCTCGCCTACATGCAAGGGACGACCTTGCCAACCGGGAGCAGCGCGTTTGCAGTTGCCTCGATCCTCGGTCGGGAGGACGCAGACGAATTGCTCCGAGCATGGGGCCTTGACGACATGGCTGATGCCATCGGCGAGAACATTCCCGAGCGTGAGCCAACGACGGCGCTCGACTACCACCTGGACCTCGACTCACGGATACCAGGCGACTCCGTGCCGATCGGTTGGAAGACCACTGTGGAAGTCGTCGGGAGAATCGAGACATCCTTGGGCATCCAGTGGATTATTCAGACTGCAGCAGGCTCGATGCTCACGGCGAGTCCCATCATCTCGTTCACCGGCAACGAGCAACTGGGCAATGCCCTCCGCTCGGCAATTCCTGAAGACGAGGGCTAGACAACGAGATCGGGCCTGATCCGGTCCCACGTGTCAAAGTGACCAGGAGCATCGGTGACGATCGCTCTCGCTCCTACTGCATCCGCAAACTCCCTGCTCTGGCGGCGGAGCTCATCTGACTCGCTTGCCGACCACAGAACGATCGCATCGATGTCTGGACTCGGCACCTGGATTGGGCTCAACCGTGCAGCGGTGAACTGGTTCAGACCCATGTATGCGTTGCGAGACGTAAGCCGTACTGGTTCGAGCTCGTACACGCCGCTTGCCAGCACGAGCCGGAAAGGAACAGCAAGCGGCGGACCCAGCAACGCAACGGATGCTGCAAGGTGAGCGCCGGCAGAGTGTCCTGAGATCAGCAACCGTTTGCTTCCGACGACCTCGGAAACGACGGCTTGGACGGCTGCTTGTGCCTGAGCGACCTGCGCTTCAAGCGTGACGGTTGGAAGAAGCGAGTAGTTGACGGACACGAAGTCCCATCCGGCGTCGATCCAGGGTGGAGCAACGTGCCACGCATCCTCGCTGGTGAGTGAGTTCCATCCGCCACCGTGAAAGTGGATGTGCACACCGGTCGAGGGTTCTTTGGAATGGAGGACCTCTACGTATTCGTCTGCCCCCTCGCCGTATGGCATTCGATCGATGTGGGTGGTCGCTTCGACCCGGTCAGCTTCTGTCTTCCACATGCCCAGGTATCGATCGAAGTCGTGCACAAGCGCCTTCTGGTCGTACTGCGCGTCAAGATCCTCAGGGCTGTATCCGCGGTACGCGGCTCTCATTGCGCCGCCCGTTCGTCGGGAGCCTGGCGTGCAGGTCGCCTCATCTCCCTGATGATTCGGTCCGAACCTTCTCGCAGCGGACGACTTGTCTCGGTCGGTTCGTA
>JBPCTY010000077.1:0-2609 GCA_051011415.1 Acidimicrobiia bacterium | reverse complement strand
GTGTAGCCCGTTGATCGGTTGGCGATGAAGTGGCTCGCGACCGAGCAGGATTGATTCGCCCAAGCGGAGATCGTTGATTCGTCCGGTGTCTGCGCCGCTGAGCGCCCAGGGGAGGTTGGCGGAGTTCCCGCCTGACACTATTTCGAGTGTCAGGCCGAATGTCGCCTCGATGGAGTCCGCGAGTGCGGAAAGCTCGGCCATGTTCCTGGCGTCGGGTGACACTCCGCTACGGCAGGCGAGGTTGGTGGCGATACCTTTCAGCGAGATGTACGGCAAGCGAAGCGTCTTGCGCACAGCGTTCTCGAGGTCGTCGGGCATGATGCCCTCACGGAGGTCTCCAAGCTCGACCATGAGCACGAGCCCGTGCGTCCGCCTCGCTTTCTGCGCGAAGGACGAGATCTTGCTGACGACGTCCAACTCGGTGTTGAAGCTTACGTCGGCGTGCGTGACGACCCGGCCGGCCTGACTAAGCATCGGCGAGCGAATGAGTGTCATCGACGACGGTACGTCTGCACGACGCATCGCTTCGATGTTCTCGATGCGAGAGTCGCCTAAATCATCCACGCCCGCCTGGAGCAGCGCGCCAGCGATCTCGCGTGATCCAAGTGTCGCCTTCGTGACGGCCGTGACCGAGATGCCACGATCGGCCAGTCGCTGGACCAGTATGCGCGCGTTGTGGCAGATCTTGTCGAGATCGATCTCCACTCGCGGCGCTGTCATCCTGCACACGCAGTTAAGTTCAATCGGGGGAACGCCGAAAGAACCATCTCCACCAGGCGCTCGTGGGACCGAGTCAGCGCATCCGTGACGGGAATGCCGAGTTCACACTCATACAGCGTGATGGCGGCGGTGACCTCGGCCTCGGTCATGTTCTCATGGTTGATCGTCAGGCCAATGACCTTCGTGTCAGCGAAGGTCTGGATAAGATCGATTTCCGTATCCGGCAATGGCATCGCCATCTGTTCGAAATCGCAGCGATGGATCCGTCCTGGTGCGTGTTGCAGCACGACTCCTTCTGGGCAGCTGCCTCGGAGGATGAAGCTCGATGTCGAAAACGCAGGATGGCTCAGCGAGCCCTGTCCTTCGATGATGATCGCGTCGGGATTCTCGGCTTCGAACGCTTCGACGATCGTGGCTTCCAATTCACCGGCACAGAACTGCGACGGGACAGCATCCAGCGAGACACCGTAGCGAGATCCCTGAATCAAGCAAGTTTGGCCCGTACCGATCATCACCGTTTTCACGCCACGATCATTGAGGGCGCGGGTAAGGATCGTGGCGGTCGTGCGTTTCCCGATGGCGCAGTCGGTGCCGAGCACGGCGATGCGCGGGCAGGTGACCTCGGCGATGCGACCGCTGAACAGTCGCAAGTCACTCTTGGGGCGGGGCCTACGGACGTCGAGAATCTTAACGTTCGTCGCTGCGCAAGCCGCCCGGAACACCGGGTCGTCATTCAAAAACTCATGGAGACCGTTCACAATGTTCATCCCAAGAGCGATCGCTTCGAGAACGAGGCCGCGCTCGTGTGACGACAACATTCCACTCGCAGGGGCCATCCCAAAGATGAAGTAATCGGGCAGCACTCCAACGTGCGCCAGTGCATCGGCGAGGTCGCGACAGATGGGGATCGACTTTGGCTTCTCGCCAAGCACCACGCCGGCATCGAGACCTGCCTGCTCGCTGTCGATGACCGAGAGGATTCGGTACTTTTCCGAGTGACGGACTAGCCCATTGGCGGTCTTGCCGTCGATGGCGCCGAAGTTTCCTTCGCAATAGACAACTGCGGTGGCGACTCGTTTCTGTTCACCCCTCGTTCCTAGCTGCGTTGCATCCACGGTCGTTCTGCGGGGGTACTTAACGTAAGGCGCACGCGGAACTACAGAGAGTGTGGGTTCGGGCATTGGCCGCTCCTCGAGTTGACTCAGAGGAGGCGACGGGATCGTGCCGACCAGAATTGGCCGGAATTCAACGAGTGTCCCACTAAGTTGGATTGATGCAGTGAACCTAGCAGAGGTCGACGCTGACTGATAGGCCAAGCGACACAACGCTGTCGGATCAGAGAAGAGAATTGCGATTTCCCATTGCCTCCTTGGCAACTGGCCTTAAAATGCGTGCAGGTGCAAAATTTGTATCTCTGGCCTGATTTATGGCGACAATGGCATTTCACTCAATCGCTCGCGATCTGGCCCTTGGAAGTCAGATAATAAAAGCTGACGACTGACCCACCGGTCACAGGCGTTTGTCAGCACTTCTCGCTCAATGCGAAGAGTTCAAGATCTTGGAAGCAAGTCAGCATCGCTTAGCTGACAAGAATGCGGAACCTTACCCTAAGTATGGCCGCGAAGGTTGGTGGCTGTATCGAGAGCACTGGTTCGCTCGGTGAGCTGATAAGAGTCTTCCCAAACACAGGAGGCAGCGGTGGCGTATTTAATGATGGCCGCACGATTGCCTGACTTAGGGCAATTGGCGTTCGTCGCATTGGTAGCCCTATTATTGGGCGCGCTAACCCTCGTCGCCTTTTTCTTGAAGTGGGGATCGTACTGGCTTCAAGCGTTCATGTCCGACGCTGACGTGAGCATGAAAAGCTTGATCGTGATGAGCTTCCTCAA
>JBPCTY010000076.1:0-33167 GCA_051011415.1 Acidimicrobiia bacterium | reverse complement strand
GGGTGCCGCCGCTGTGGAGACAGTGGTGTCTGTTGAACTGTCTGCGGTGAACACGGAGGTCAGCAGGTCGTACTGCACGACGTCGTAGTAGCCAAACACCACGTGGGGGAGCAGAAGCACGGCTGAGATGGCTGCCGCCGATCCGAGCACCACGGCAGTGTTGCGGTTCGCCGTGCGTGGCTGCTTGCCCTTGGTGAGCCGGTAGGCGTCGTCAGCAGCCCAGATGCGATAGCCGAGGAGAGCGATGTTGCCGACCATCATGATGGCGAGCGAGTTCGGGCTTACCCAGTGTGACAACACGGTCACCTTGTCCCTGAAGAACAGGAACATCACGATGAGGATCACGGCGTTGACCGCCATCAACTGGAATCCGCGACGCTTGTCCCCGGCGATGAACTGGCCTATGCCAGGGACAATCGCAGACGCCAGCGCGGCGATCCACGGTCTCGAATTCGAAGGTTGGGCGTCAGGGGTTGACATCGCCGGCATGGTATCTGCAGACCCCCGATAGTGGGTGGACCTGCGACGCCTCCGATGACCATGTCTGCGGGGATTGGTTGGGTAACCTCTCCCGCGTCGACCCGGAATACCTTGGACCACTCCGAACCGCCTCCACAAGACCCAGACCCGAAGCAGGAGAGCAGCGGTCGCTACGCATATCTGCGCAGCGACGGGACGCTCGACATCGTCCTGGGAAGCCTCGTTGCGGGGCTCGGCGGCTACGCCTACCAGTTCATTGGCGGCCGAGCACTGGGTGAGGAGGGCTTTGCCCCAATCGGGGTCCTGCTCACCGCCCACTTCCTGGCGTTCGTGATCGTCCTCATGCCGATCGAGCAGTACGTGATCAGGAAGCTGACGATCGGCGACCGGGGTTGGGTGGTGCCGCTGCGTGCCATCGCGCTGGTCGTGTCGGCGACAATCGCAGGCATCATCGTTGTGTCCGTGGCAGGCGACGACTACTTCACGTCGCGAAGCCAGTTTGCGCTGTACGTGGTGCTCACCGTGATCGGCCACTTCTTCTTCGCCGTGGGCCGTGGCTACCTCGCCGGCTTCCGCAGGTTCCGGGCATATGGCTACTCCTCGGCAGCAGCATCCATGTTCCGCTTGGCGATTGCACTTGGCGTTGCGATCGTGGTCCCCTCGATCGCAGGCTTTGCGTGGGCCCACATACTCGGCCCGCTGGTGATATTCCTGTGGCGTCCGTGGAAGGTGCCCGAGGGCCAGTCGCGCCTCGCGGACGATGACACCAACGACGAGACCGAACGCGGTCTCCTCGCAGGCCTGGTGCTGTCGGCTGCTGCCTCGCAAGCCCTGCTCCTTGCTGGGCCACTCGTTGCCTCACGGCTCGGAGCGACAGCTGCGCAGTTCTCGGTGACCTATGCGACCCTCCTGATTGCACGGGCCCCATTGACCCTCGGCTACAACCTCATTGCCAGGATCCTTCCTCCGTTCACCGAGATGGCTGTGCGGGGGGAGCGGAGGGAACTCCGAGCGTGGGCACGCGGAATTGCGATCGCCTCATTGATCCTCTCGGTCTTCGGAGCGCTCATCGGTGGTCTGGTCGGACCGCTCCTCGTGTCGGTCGCTTTCGGCGACGGGTTTGCCCCTGATCCATTGGTCGCTGCGATCGCAGGCGCCGGTGTGGTGCTGGCGGCCGGTGCATTGTTCATCGGACAGATCCTTGTCGCACGGGGACAGTCGATCCGGTTGCTCATCGCCTGGGCGTGTGCGCTCATCGGCGCTGGCATCGTCATCCTCATACCCATCGAGGACCCGGTGTATCACGTGGTTGTCGCCTTCCTCGTCGGAGAGTTCGTGGCCCTCGGAGCGCTCGTAGTAGCGGCACTGGTCCACGACCCGGACGAAACGGCGACCTCACATGGCTACATCGTGGTCAAGCGGTCAATCGACATCGCAGGCAGCCTCGTCGCCATGATCCTGCTGCTTCCCGTCCTTTTGATAGCCGCCGTCGCGGTCCGGATCGACTCGACCGGCCCCGCGCTGTTCCGGCAGCAGCGCGTAGGGAGGGATGGCGCAGACTTCTGGATGGTGAAGCTGCGGACAATGGTCATCGACCATGACGAAGAGGTGTTCCGCGAACACCTCGAACGACTCAAGGAATCTGGCTCCGATGCTGACTACACCATTCGGATCGATGAGGATCCGCGTGTCACGAGGGTTGGTGCGAAGCTCAGAAAGTGGTCCATCGATGAGCTTCCCAACATGTGGAACGTGTTGAAGGGTTCGATGTCGCTGGTCGGTCCGCGGCCGTTGGTTCGCGACGAAGCCGAGCTCATCGGTCTGGACAACGCCAGGTTCACCGTCAAGCCCGGAGTGACCGGTCTGGCCCAGGTTCACGGTCGCGATGAGATCAGCATCGATGAGCGGACCGAGTGGGACGACCAGTATGTCGAGGAGCGGTCGACGAAGCTCGATCTCCAGATCATGATGCAGACCGTGCGCACGGTGTTCTCGAATCCTGGTGCCGCGGACGAGTCGGAATAGGCGCACACCGAACCGGTTGGAGAAGGCATGGGCGACCCTGTATCTGCGAAACTCTTGCTTCCTGATCCGCTGATAGCGATCGTTGGGGCAACGGACGCCGGGCACAAGTACGGGAGCATCATCTACCGCGACCTCAAGCGCAAGGGCTACCGGGTCGTCGGTGTGAATCCTGCCCGTGACACGGTTGACGGAGACCGTTGCTATCGATCGCTCGCCGATCTGCCGGAGCGACCGGACATCGTGAACATCGTCGTCCCACCGGTTCGCACGCTTCGGGTGCTCGAGGCCGCTGCGGTCATCCCAGACGTGGCAATCTGGATCCAACCAGGTGCTGCTGATCGAGCCGTGAGGGAGCGGGCCGCAGAGCTCGGCGTTCCGACACTCATTGACGCATGCATCATGGTGGAGGCTCGCTCGACAGTGGAAGGCTGAGCGCGCCAATCCGGGTAGGGTTGCCGCACGGAAGGGCTTGGTGGCGGTGTACGAACTCAAGGATGAACTCCTGGCGATCCCAGGTGTCGCATCAGCGCAGGTGACGCTCGATGACGGCGAGACCCCAATTGCTCGCGTGTGGCTTGATGGATCACGCGAGGCGGACGAGGTACGGGAGCGCATCAATGCGCTGCTCGGCGCCGACGTGCCTCGCGTGGACGACACACCAGGAGACGGCGCGCTCAAGCGGCGGAAGGGCCTCGGAAGAGGTCTCCCTGATCTGCTTGGCGGAGACGACAAGGCTCCATCCCATTTCCACGACACCACCGATACAACGCCGGGCAATGCGCTCCAGCGAGTAGGGATCATCGAATCGCTCGAGGGCGTGGCAGTGGAGGTCGAAAACGGTGCAGGCACCGTACGAACCGTGCCGGTTGGCCCTGATGGGTCCATCGATGCAGCAGTGATCGAAGCCGTGTGCTCCATGATCGGCATCACCGATGTTCGATCAGTTGAGGTCAACGACCTCACTACCGATGAGGGTGAGCTCGTGGTAGCAACGGCTCGCGATGAGGGCGACGAACGGATCGCGGGCGCAGCCTTCGTGGACTTCGGGCGCCCGTGGGCAGTCGCCAAGGCAATTCTTCAGGCCTTTGACCCGAGCTGATGTCGCTCGACATTGCCTGTCCTGAGTGTGGTGAGTCGACAGACCTGACAGGTGACCGCAGCGAGGATGGAATCACTCTCACGTGCGGCCACTGTGGCCACCAGTGGAAGCGAACACCCGAACACGTCTGCGAGCGCTGCGGATCCGAGGACCTGCAAACGGTCCCGCTGGCCATCGTGGAGCGGTCACGGGGAACACAGCTGTCTGTCGTGGGCACGCGCAAGGTCACGTTGTGCTCGGTGTGCGATCGTGATCGGTTGGCCACCTACCACGCCAATCGCCCGAATCCCTTGATGCCCGAGAATCTGCCGACGGTCGGCGAGGAGCAGATGAACGGCTAGGCCGGTGCCTGCTCCGCCGATACGGCATCAGAGCTATCTGCCCGCTTCGTTGGCCTGGTGAGGATGTAGATGGCGATCCCGATAGCGAGCAGCCACAACGCCACCCGCAGGTAGATGTTGTCCACGAAAAAGATCGTCGTGATGCCGAACGAGATGGCGATCGCCACAATGGCGATGGTCTTGCCTCGTACGGAGAACCCCCTGCCGGCTCGCCAGTCCTGCACGATCGTCCCAAAGAGGCGGTTGGTGACGAGCCAGTTGTCGAATCGCTCTGACGACTTGGAGAAGAGGAACGCTGCGAGGAGAACGGGCCCTGTCGTTGGAAGCCCTGGAACGGCGATGCCAATGAAGGCGAGGCCGAGGAACGCGAATCCGAGGGCGAGTAGCAGGACTCGCAGGGCGCGGTTCTTCACGACTGCCATATGACGAGACTACGGAGTCACCACGCCGACAGTATGTCGGGGGCTAGGGTCATCCCATGCGGGAATGGGTCAGAAACCTCATGTCTCCGGGATTGCGAGAGCGCGTCAGTGGGGCACCGACGAGTGCAAACGGCGCATCGTCATTCCATCTGTGGTGGGACGTCCCCTACGGAGAGCGGTTCACGTCAGCGAGCGTGACGCTTGATGTGTCTCGCCAGCCCGACCTCGATCGGCTCGTGTTCTTCGCCATGCAGGTTGCGTTCGTGAAGCCCGGCGGGGGAGGGCCGCACCTCGGACTGCAGCACCATCCCACATTCCCCGACCGCTCAGCGATCAACTGGGGTGGCTACGACCCCAGCGGTGCCATCTTGGAGGGGACTGATTCACCGCTGCCCTCCGTCGACGACGACCCGAACACCCGCGACTATCTGTGGACGCCAGGTCGGCCGTATCAGCTCACGGTCGACCGAACAACGGAAGACGACGCAGACATGCATCGCTGGCGCGGGACGTGCACCGACCTCATCTCGGGCGAGTCGGTCGTGGTGCGAGAGCTCTACAACCCAGGCACATACCTGCGGGCACCCGTCGTGTGGGTCGAGTCGTTCGCCCCGTGCGATGCCCCACGGTTCGAGGCGAGATGGTCGAACGCCACAGTGGTGACCGAAAAGGGCGATATGCGAGCCATCAAGCGCATGCGAGCCGACTATCAGCATCATGCTGCGGGCGGGTGCACCAATACCAACTCAGTTGTTGACGGTGTCACGTTCGTGCAGCGATCGGGCCAGCTTCGTTCCACCAAGCCAGGAACGACACTGTCGGTCGGTTGAGGGCTACGACCCCGTACAGGTGGGCGGGCCAACGCCAGTCGAATCGAGCTTTGCGCACCTGGATTCACTGGACGCGACCGTACCCGTGACATCGATGCGATAGTCGACCACCACGATGTCTCCGGGTCCGTTGACGCGGACGATGGTTCCGACAATGCCGCCTTCGTTGTCGCGCCCGGAGAACGCTTGCTGGGATGGATTGCCGGTTATGACCGCTTCGGCAATGCACTGTCCACGCACTTCAGCGAAGTACGCCGTGGTTGTGGGCCAACCGCTCGACAGGCTCACCGTGCCGCAGTCGGCATAACCGTCAGGAAGGGCCTGCATTGCCTCATTCGCCTCAACCGCAGCCTCCGACGGCGGGGTGCCGTCGGCACCATTGGTGGTCGGAGCAGACGACTCGTCGGCGGAAGTGCACGCGCAGAACAGTGCAAGGCCAACCAGAACGGGAAGGATTCGACTCGTCATGCCCCACCGAGACTATGACCAGAACTGCTATGTCGGAACCACGAGAGTCCGACCTTCTCTTTCGGCTCTCGTGGTGAGAAGATGGGTGTGTAGAAGGGATTCCTGTGAGTGCAGGTGCCCGGTTCGTAGGCTGTGTTGGCGTGCTTGCCCTGCTGGCAGCGAGCTGCTCCGCCGTCCCAGCGCCGGATGACACGGGTGCCCAGCGCAGTCCGCCATCTGCCACGGCTTCAACACCAGTCCCATCCTCGACCACCCAAGCCCCAACGACGACGGCGACGACGACAACCACCACTATTCCGGTGTCGACGTCGTCTCCGCCCACGACCGCTGTGTCCAGCGAAGATGCCGAGTTTGACGATGATGTCCAGCTCATCGTGAGCCTCTACGCGGGGTGGTCCCAGGCCGTATCCGTGAGCCAGGACGAGATCGAGGCCTACCTCGCTGCACATCTATACCCGGATCTCCCTCGGTGCGCGCCCGGCGAGAAGACCCTCCCGGCCTATACCGCCGAGCGCGCATCGATCAAGCGAGCCGATGAGTGGACCATCACATGGGGTCCGCTCAACGGTGTGCGACCGAGCGGTCGCGTCTACGAGGTCCAACTGGCTGAACTGGATTCACCTTCGCACGTCGCGATCCTCCACGGCGTCGCCTACGTCTTCTGGAACTGCAAAGGAGCGACGCCCACGCAGCCAACCTACGAAGCGAGCGTGATCGTTGACGACTGGGGAACCATGCAGGCGTATTCGGCATGGCACGACCCGGATGCGGGAGGGTTCTTTGGTTCAGGGTGCTCACCGGGCACTGCGAACCTCCCTGATGGCGTGTGGTACGGCCTCATTGCAAAGGCATCGGCTGAGTCCATTGCGTTCGACCTCTATTGCAAGGGGCCACCACCAGCGGACGCTGAAGAGTGGGCGTTCACCATTGTCAACAACAACGAGAGAATTCGGCAGGTCCCGATCGGTTCTGGAGCGAGGGCATTTGCCATCGCTGACGACGGAGGACATGTGGTCCAGCCGTATTCGTCCTGGTACCGAGCGCCGCATCCTGGAATGTTCTGCCCCGTCGACGGGTGCTGGGATGTGGTGGTGTTTGTCAACCGGGGCGCGGCCACGGAGATCATCCAAACGTGGTCTCCCTGATGGCACACGGTAGCTGCTGTCTGAACCACCCCTCTACCGAACGGAAACCTTGATACGGGCGGGTGAGCGCTACCGTGCCCTCTCTCGGGCGCTTAGCTCAGTTGGCTAGAGCGCCGCCCTTACAAGGCGGAAGTCACTGGTTCGAGTCCAGTAGCGCCCACGAATAGATGCCCGGCCGGAGGCCGTGGCAGTATTCGTGGGCGCTAGAAGCGCTCCTGGCCCCGCTCCGCTTGGGCCGTTCAGTCGCCACGGAGGCTCTGATTCTTCCTGAGACGAGACTCTTGCCCTGCAAGGGTCTTTTGGCTTGTGTGCGCTGCAGACGAGACCCTTGCCCTGCGAGGGTCTTTTGTCTTGTGTGCGCTGCGCTCTTTGGTCCCGCTCCGCTTGGGCCGTTCAGTCGGCAGCCGGGTGACGGCGGTTCTACGCTGGCTCTCTGAAGTAGTCGGCAGAGGCAAGCGATGACCAATTCTGAGAAGTGGAGCACGCTGCTGCGGATTCTCGCGGTGATGGTGCCCATTGGAATGGCGATCGGGCTGGTGCTTGGTTGGATTCTCGGCGGCATTGGCGTCTCGTTGGTTGCGGGCGCACTGATCGGTTTTCTCATCACAGGGGGAATAGTCGGCTTCGATGTGAGCTGGGAACTTGGACTCATCCCGAGAGGTTGGCGGGAGGCTCCTTTTGTCGTGGTGATCGTTTCTCGAAGCTTGGTGTGGCTTGCGATCATCGTGCTCGGCATCAGCCTTCCGTTGATCACTGTCGCCGGGTTGTCCTGGGACGAGGTCGTGGATCAGACATTTGCCATCTCGGTCGCACTGAGCTTCCTCGCAGCTCTGCTCTTCAACTTCATAGGACAGGTGAATCGGTTGCTCGGTCGCAGGGTGCTGGTCCGGTTGATTGTCGGCCGATACCACCGACCGAGGGAGGAGGACCGAGTGTTTCTCCTGATCGACCTGCGCGATTCGACCCAGATAGCCGAGCGTCTTGGCAACATTCGTTATCACGCCTTCTTGAAGCGGTTCATCAGCGACGTCACAGCAACTGTCTCGCGGTATCGCGGCGAGGTGCATCGCTACGTTGGTGACGAGGTGATCTTTACCTGGATTGCAGCTGAGGGCTTGCACGATGCGCGATGTGTCGAGATGGTGTTCGCTGTCTCTGACACACTTGATGCAGCTCAAGCCGAGTACGAAGAAGATTTCGGTGTGATGCCAACCTTCTGGGCAGGTCTTCACCTCGGCCCTGTCGTTGCTGGCGAAATCGGAACGATCAAGCATGAGATCGCATTCCTTGGTGACACGCTGAACGCAGCCGCCCGCATTGAGCAGGCCTGCAAGGAGTATCAGCATCAGTTTTTGGCCTCAGAACCAGTCATCTCGGCCGTCGAGCTCCCTGATGGCGTTGCCGCGGAGAGTCTTGGCATGGTTGATCTGCGAGGGCTCCAAGAATCGCTGGAGCTCTTTGCCGTGACGCGACGTACGAGCAGCAAGGGTGGACAGCAGTGACACGAATGGCAGACGGCCCGACGGTCGTGGTCGACATTGATATTGACGCACCTCCCTCAGACGTGTGGAGACTCATCACGGACATCAACCTTTCGGCGAGGTTCCAGGACGAGTTCTTGGAAGGTGAGTGGATCGACGACCAGCCCGGATTGGGTGCGCGATTCCTTGGACGCAACCGCATGGGTGACCGGGAGTGGGAAACAACGAACTACATCGCCGCCTACGACCCGTTGCGCCGGTTCGGGTGGGCAGTGGACGACCCAGAGCTACCGGGAGCGACGTGGACATTCATCCTGGAACCTCGACGGAGCGGCACGCACCTCACCTACCGGCGAGTTGTCGGACCCGGGCCAAGCGGTCTGGCAGCGATAATCGACAGGCATCCTGACCGCGAGGAGGAGTTCATCGAGCGTCGTGATGCCGTCCATCGTGAGCACATGACGGCGGTCCTCCGTGGCATCAAGGCCCTGGCGGAGGAACCGCAAGCGGCATCGCCAGAATCCTCCTAGAGGTCGGAGAGCCAGTTCGTCAGTGCGCGACGGTGGTCCGCGCGAGTCAGGACGTGAACGATCTGATATCGGTCCATCCTGTTGGGTGACACACGCCAGCGACGAACACAGGGGCCACCCAATCATGACGGACGACCGAAGAAGAGAAGAAGCCCGTGAGTACGTGCACCAGCTCCGTGCGTTCTATATCCACGCCAGCGTGTTCGCCGGATCAATGGTCATCATCATCATCGTGAACGTCGTTACCAACATTTCTGCCGGTATCGCTGGCGAGTGGTGGGCATGGTGGTCGATCTGGGCGCTGCTCGGGTGGGGGCTAGGACTGACCATCCACGGTCTCGTCGTTCGCATGTCTCGACCGGACGGACTGTTCGGGCCGCGTTGGGAAGAACAGCGGGTCAACAAACTCCTCTCAGAAGAGGAGTAGCCGGCCGCCCGCCAAGCGGCGTCGCACGGCCAGGATCGAAACGCTCCCTGGCTAGGAGCTCAGAAGCTCGAATGTGTCGATCGCCGTGGAGAACCCTTTGAGGCTTCTGCTGACCGCACTACCGAAGCGGAATCCAGCAGCGATCCCAGAGTCGCGCACGGTTCTGGAGGTTTCGATGTGCTGGGGTTCGGCAATCGAGCACAATCGGGCGGCGGTGGTTACAGCCGCACCGAACAGATCGGCATCGCGGTCAACCGGCTCACCCGCATCCATCCCGACCCGGATCTGCAGGACCTCGTGAGTGTCGAACCGTTCTCTGACCTCGAGTGCCCAATCCAGCGACCCGCGGACATCGTCGAACGCGGTCATGAAGCCGTCGCCAGTGTGCTTTACCTCACGACCGTTCCACTTCAGGAGTGCGTTCCTCACGATGAGGTCGTGCTCTCGTAGAAGGCCCACGTACCCCTGCTGTCCGAGTTGGTCGAGCAGCGACGTCGACCCAACGATGTCGGTGAAGCAGATTGCCCGAAAGGCGCTGGTCGACTCGGTGGCATCCGCTGGGTCCTTCACCTGACCCAGAAATCGAACGACGTCCTCCTCGGAGACCTCAATGATCTCCGTGGACACTCCGCCGTGGGAAGCGTCGTGTGCGGCGTTCATCGCCTCAGGATCCGGAGCCTTTGCCAGGCAGATCACGACCCCACGTTCTGCATCGTGCCAGTAGGAGAAGAAGTTCACATCGAATTGACTGGCGATCTCAAGGTCAGCTGTGTGATTCCGAGCCGTTTCCTCAGCTGTGGCCCCAGGAACATCGTGTCGGTCCATGAAGAGCGGCACGGCATTTCTCCTGTCGACGGGTGACTACAGCGTATCAATCGAGCCGAACCGGGTGTAGTGCGTGCAGCCCGCCTAGATCAGACCGAGGTCGGATAGCGCCTCGCTCCAGCGAGCGATGATCTCGTCGTCCTGGTACGGGCTCCGTTCCAGCCACGCGGCGACGTCTGTCGACGGGAATCGCTTCCGCACTTCGTCCGCTGTGGCCTGCGCACGACGCTCCAGGCCGAGTTCGTGCTGCGCCGAAGCGAGCACGAGGAGTGCTTCAAGATTGTTCGGCTGGTACTCGAGTACGCCCTCGGCGACGGCGGCAGCCTGCTCAAGCCTGTTGCCGATGTAAAGAGAGCAGGCTTTCACAGTCGGGTACCACGGCTTGTTGATTCCCGTGAGCCGCATGGCGACGTCGAGGAGATCCACGGCCTCTTCCCACTGGCCGAGGTATCGCCGCAAGCTGCCTTCGAGGGCATACGTCACATCGCATGTGGGGCGTATCTGCTCCACCTGATCCATCGACTCTACGGCTTCGTCGATCCGGCCGAGCGACATCAGGGCGGCCGCATCGACGGCCTTGGCCATGCCTGTCGGGTCACCGGCCAGGCCACCTCGGTGTGCCTGCTCCCTCGCAAGCTCGAGCGTCTCGAGTGGGTCAGAGACCCAGCCGTTTGCAACACCTATCCAGTTTGCGTAACCAGAGAGCACATGGCCAAATGGTTGATCCGGATGCGACTGGGCAACCGCCTCAAAGTGTTCCAGCGCCGTAACCCAACCTTCTCTTGTGTCAGAACGCAGGAAGTACCACCCGAGGTAGACATGCTCGATGGCCTGCGGGTCCCCAAGCTCCGCGTACAAACCTGCCGGCACACCGACGACGAGCTCGATCTCGATTGATCTGGCGACGTCCTCCGCAATCTCTTCGGACAACTCCAACACCGCGTCGGCGGTAGATGCCCACTTGTGCGACTTGACCACGTTCATCGTCGTGACATCGAAGAGAGTCGCAAACACCCTGAGATGGGTGCCGTATTGATATACACCAGTCTCAACCATGTATCTGGCAGGAACCTCGCTATTGCCGCCGTCGGGTCCCCGCTCAACATCCACCAGAACGATTTCCCGATTGGTCGATAGGCGATGGACGAGATCGCCTCTGATGATGCCAGCGAGCGCTGTGACGTCGTCGTCAGCGCTTTCGGTGTGAATCGGCAGCACAGCGATGGTCGGTGCCTCGAGCGATAGGACACCAGGTTGTCCCTCAACAGATGCATCCGTTGGAAGGCCTACGAACTGAAATATCTCCACCGGCTCGGGAATGTTCTTCAGCCGGTGCTCGCCTGTACCCCTGAACCTCAGCGCGGGTTCGTCGAGCGCCCGATAGACGCGTCCCGACACGCTCACCCCACCCGGCATCGCTTCAGACTGGATGCGGCTTGCGATGTTGAGTGCCTCTCCCTCGAAGTCGCCATGGGCCGATGCGACCGATCCAAGGTCAATACCCATTCGGAATCGAACAGGGTTCGTGACGCCGTGAGTCGTGTTTCGATCTTCGACATCAGTGGAAATCGCGATGGACGCCTGTAGGGCAGTCTTCGGTTCGTCGAAAATGGCCATGAAGTTGTCGCCAACAAAGTTTGCGAGAACGCCTCCATGGGATGTGATCTCGGACTCAACAATCACTCGTAGGTCGGTCATCGCCCTTGACGTGGCCTCATGATCGTCGGCCATGAGCCTGCTGTACCCGACGACGTCAGCGTTGAGAGCGACCCTTTGGTCGTTTTGCGAATACGTCGTCATGGCGACAAGGGTAGACACACGTCTCAGCGCCGATGACCCGATTGGTAGGTCAGGATCCGAGGAGGCCAGAACCGATCGTGAAAAGGGCAAACGCGACCACGGCGAAGGTGATCATGTACATGAGCACGTGTAGCGCGACCTTTGTCCCGCGCATCCACTTGGGATCGACGTCCCAACGTTCGCGATCCGCCATCTGCTCCATGAGGCGCCGATTCTCCCGAATCGACGACTCAAAGACAGGTTCAGAGTCTGATGCGCCTTCCACCCGCATGGGACAAGCGTATTCGAAGGATCAGACCCATGCGCGCATTCTTCTAGGTGCGATGGAGTGTGGCGCGTAGGTGTGGAATCTCCTCGCTCACCGCGGTGGTGCGCATGCCCATCTCGTAGCTGAGGGTGTCTTCTGTCAACGTCCATGTCCGCCAGCTCGACACCATGCGGTCGTCCTTTGCGAGCAGGTCGCTGGTCAAATGCATGACCAAACTCTGCGGTCCGGCTTCTCCTGATCCAGTTGTATCGGGCAACGTCGTCAACGAACCACTCAACGCAGCGATGCGGTCGACGCCTTGTGCATTGAACATCTCGACCAAGCCCTCCTCCGTGATTCCTATGAATCCCGTCTCGACGTGGGAGGGCGCTTCGATGTCGCCGACCTGTTTCCAAGTCGTCTGGGAATACCGAAGCAGCGCTGCGTCTTGGTGTGCCGCTTCGATCACCAGCGTTTCCCGATACGAAAAGTCGTCGATGGTGGGGAAGAAGCCGACACCATCTCCCACCCAGCGGCCGACGAGCTCGTGAAGTGCCCGGGTCGGCGGTTTCACTCGAAGGCGCTCAGGCCGGTGATCGCCTGTCCGAGTATCAGCTGGTGAATCTCGTTCGTTCCCTCGTACGTGTACACCGACTCCAGATTCATCATGTGGCGGATCGGCGGATACTCAAGAGTGATGCCGTTTGCGCCATGAAGTGATCGAGCCTCTCGTGCGACCCACATGGCGTTACGGGTGTTGTCCATCTTGCCGAACGACACCTGTTGTGGTGTGAGCTCGTCTCGATCCTTCAAGCGACCGAGGTGAAGCGCCAAGAGGCTGCCCCGTTGCGTACGCACCATCATCTCGACGAGCCGCTGTTGAGTGAGCTGATGCCGAGCGATCGGCCCCCCGAAAGCTTCTCTGTCCAGCGCATATGTGAGGGCGGATTCGTAACACGAGCGTGCGGCACCCATTACCCCAAATGCGATCCCGAACCGAGCCTCCGACAGACAGGACAATGGTCCTCGCATGCTCGACACATTGGGAAGGAGGGCATCAGCCGGGAGCCGAACGTCGGTGAGCACGAGCTCAGCTGTGTTTGAGGCACGCAGCGACATCTTTCCCGTGACCGTGTTTGCGGTGAAGCCATCGGAGTCGGTTGGGACGATGAAGCCCCTGATGGTGGCATCATCGCTCCGCGCCCAGATGACCGCAACATCCGCAATGTTCCCGTTGGTGATCCACATCTTTGTGCCGTTGAGCACCCAGTCGCCTCCCGCATCCTGCCTGGCCGAGGTGCGCATCGCCGCAGCATCAGAACCGGCATCGGGTTCGGTAAGCCCAAAGCACCCGATGACATCGCCAGACGCCATAGCCGGAAGCCACTGCTGCTTCTGGTCCTCGGATCCAAACGCCCAGATCGGAAACATGGCGAGGGAGCCTTGAACGCTCATGAAGGATCGAATACCGGAGTCGCCAGCTTCGAGTTCCATCGCTGCGAGGCCGTATTCGACCGCCGATGTTCCAGCGCACCCGTAGCCATCGAGGTGCATCCCGAGCAACCCGAGTGCGCCCATCTCCTTGGCAAGCGATGCGGGAAGCCCTCCGGCCTCGTACCAGTCCTGGACGTGCGGCATCACCTCGTTCACAACCCAACCACGGGTTGTGTCCTGAACAAGTCGTTCCTGGCCGGAAAGCTCTTTGCCCAGCGTGAGGAAGTCGTGGGGATCCGGCGGTGGGGGAGCAGCGTGTGTCATACGGCCCAGCGTAGAGGGTTTCGCACAAGTGGCCCTGGCGCCCCCGCTGCCGCCGGACCCGGAACTCTCAAGAGGGTGCCAGAAGTTGCCGACTGACTACATAGCGTGTTCGCAATGGGTCTCGCGACCCATAGGTGAATACGGGATAGATTCGTATGATCGGAACCATGATGAATCGGGTCACATCACTTCCAACACAGATATATGCAGCATTCCAGACATTTCGCGCGAGCGAACGGGGTGCCAGCATGGTCGAGTATGTCCTCATGGTCGCCTTGATCGCAATGGTTGCATTCGTTGCTGTTGCGCTTGCAGGGACAGCCCTCAACGAGGAATACGACTCGATCGCTTCGAGCGTCGAACGAGCCGGTTCGGGCTCTTAGCTCTCATCGCCTTCCGCCTCGAGGTCCTCGAGTGCGGTTTTGGCGCGCTCTGCGTCCTCTGACCTGACGATCACCTTCGCACCACTTGACAGACCTGTGAGAGACGGGATCGCCCCTCCCGCATTGTCCGTCGACAACGACGCCCGAATTCCGAGCGACTCAAGGTGGGCGACAGCAATCTCTGCGCTGAACACCGTTCCGTACCGTGCAATCTCTACGATTTCATCCATGGTGTTGATGGTACCGGTCCCGTGCGGACCGCTCACCGAGCACGAGATTCCACATCGGGAGTTCCATGTCCGCTGAAGCGATCTACGAATTGATCGGGTACATCGGGTCAGCGCTGGTCGTCATCTCGCTGGCGATGAGCTCAATCATTCGGCTGCGCGTGTTGAACCTTGCGGGAGCGCTGGTATTCACTGCGTACGGATTCCTGATCGGCTCGATCCCGGTCATCATCACGAACGCGATCATCGCCGTTCTCGACGTGTACTACCTCTGGAAAGAGGTCAGGACGCGAGAGGAGCTCACGGTCATACGTGTTGCCAGCGATGACCCGTTTCTTGAGGCGTTCGTGAATGTCTTCGGTGCAGACATGACGACCTACTTGGCATCATCGTCAGACGTCTCCGAAGCGGACGTGCGCCTCGTGATGCTTCGGGATGCCACAGCGGCCGGTGTGTTTCTCGGTGCCGATGGCGGCGACGGAACGCTTGAAGTCATCGTCGATTACGTCGCTCCGCCGTTTCGCGACCTCAAATCTGGATCATCGTTGTACGGCGACGACGGTGCTCGGTTCAGGGGCCTGGGATATCAGCGTCTGGTGGTTCCACAGGTGCATGACAAGCAATCCGCCTACTTCTCCAAGATGGGATTCGCGCGAGAGGGTTCCGCTGCCGTCCTTGATGTGCGGCGGGCCTGATCACGGAGAGCCGACGCCTTCCATAGGACTTGGTTAGCCCGGTACCATCAGGTTGTGCTCGTTCGCGACATCATCTCAAATCTCGACGACAGATTTCCCCTTGCGAACGCAGCTGCATGGGATCCCGTTGGTCTCCAGATCGGTGGACTTGATCGGCCGTCGTCAGCAATCGGGGTATGTCACGAACCCAACGAGCATGCAGTAGCCGCCGCGATTGATGCTGGGCTTGACGCTCTTGTCTCGTATCACCCGTTGCTATTCACACCGACCACAAGCTTTGTGGAAGGTCCCACTGCGGAAGGCAGGGCGGTGCGGCTCGCCGAGGAAGGCGTCAGCCTGATTGTCGTTCACACTGCTCTGGATGCTGCGAACCCGGGAACTGGCGACTTCTTTCTTGAGTCTCTCGGTCTTACCACGACCGCACGGTGGGGTGCCGAAGATGGCGACCCGGTCAAGGCGATAGGGCGCCTCGCCGAGGTTGATACCCCGGTTTCAGCGGGCGACTTCGTTGACCTCGTGGCCACGGCAACCGGTAGCAACGTCCGGGCCACCGGTGGGCCAGCCGAGATTGCAGCAGTCGCTGTGCTTCCAGGTTCGGGAGCGAGTTTCATCACCGAGGCGATCGACTTGGCTGATGTGCTGATCACCGGGGACGTGAGTCACCACCGTGCCAGAGACGCAGCCGACCTTGGTCTGATGGTGATCGACATCGGTCACACGACGACTGAACTGGCAGGTATCCAGGCGCTGTACGCTGCGGTCTGCGAATTCGCACCGGAAACGGTGTTCGTTGGGGACGACCCGACGCCATGGCTGCGGGAGGGCTGAGTGGAACAGCTGAAGAGCATTGCGGATCTGCTCGACCTGCACGACATCGATCTTCAGATCGACAAATTGCTCGATGACCGTTCATCACTCCCCGAACTCGAGGACTACCGAGTTGCACATGCCGAGGTCGACCGGCTGCAGGCTGAGCTCACTTCAGCTCAAGCAGTCCTCAAGACCACTGACCAATCCCTCTCTCGCACAAACGGCGAACTCGAAATTGCGGCGGAGAAGGCGGCCTCCGAGCAGAATCGCCTGTACGCCGGAGGTCTGAGCGCACGGGACGCCGACTACATGCGTCGTGAGGTTGAGTTGCTCTACAAGAAGGTGTCATCCTACGAGGACGACGTTCTCACACTCATGGAGCAGAAAGAGACGGTTGAAGCCCAGGTTGAGGTGCTCACCGAGGACCTGGCATCAGCTTCGGCTGAGAAGGACCGCCTCGCGAGCCTCATCCAGGACCAATGGCGTGTCATCGACAAAGAGCTCGCGGTCAAGGAAGAACGAAAGTCCATCGCAGCGGAGCTCGTTGACGAGTATCTCATGGACATCTACGACGATCTCCGTGAGCGACGCAAGGGCCGGGTCGTCGGAAGACTTGAAGACGGCGTATGCGGGGCTTGCCACCTCCAGTTGTCTGCAGCTGAGGTCGCACGGGTGACCAAAGAGGACCCTCCTCGCTGCATTCACTGCCGGGCAGTGCTCGTCGTCTGAGCGATGTTCTTCTGGCATATCGGTGGTACGACCGCCTTTATCCGGTATGCGTTCAGGGATCCTGCGATGGACCTGCGGTTTCTGGCGCTGGGGGCGATCCTTCCCGATTTGATCGATCTGCCGATTGGCGTGGCTATGTGGTCAACCTTCCAGACGCCTCGGCTTGCAGCGCACTCGATCCTATTCGGTGCGATCGCAATGGTCGCAGTTCTCATATTGACGCGACGCGGCCCACGACGGAAGCGATGGATGCTGCTGGCAGTCGGTCTGCTGATCCACGTTGCTCTCGATGCGATGTGGCAACACCCAGAGACCCTGTGGTGGCCGTTCCTCGGCACAGAGTTTTCCGCAACAGAGTTCGCAACCTACGGCGCCTATGTAGGAGATCTTGTTCGAGACCCATTGATGTGGGCGGGGGAGCTGGCGGGCTTCGCCTATCTCGCGGTGCTGTGGAAGACGTCTGGTCTTCGTGACATCGATGCCAGGCGAAGGCTTGCGTCGTCAGGCGTCGTCGACGCCCCCATCGAGCGCGGCTGAAGGCCTTACCGACCACGCATGATGCGCCATGCGGACCGCAAGAATTAGTAGCAGGACAGCAAATATCCGGGTGAGTAGCTGTTCGTCGAGTTCATACGCAAGTTGGGCTCCTCCGAAGGCTCCAACGATGCTCCCGACACCAACCGCTGCAGCCGCCTTCCAGTCGACACGCTTCTTTCTGGCGTGCCCAATAGTCGCAACGATTGCAGTCCCGACAATGATGGCGAGCGAGGTTCCCTGCGCCTCGAGTTGGGTGAATCCGAAGATGGCGACGAGAGCGGGGACGAAGATGATTCCGCCCCCAATTCCGAGGGTCGAGGCGAGGAACCCGGCGAAGAGTCCCAGGAGAATGAAGGCTGCGAGTTCGACCATTAGAAGAACATCCGAACTGCGGCGATGATCATCACGAGCGAGAATGTGCCGGCCAGCAGGTGCTCGGGAATGCGGTCTATGTAGTGCGCACCAATGAGCGCTCCCGCAGCGGCACCGATGAACACGATGCCGGCAGTTGTCCAGTCGACTGAACCTCGTGCGCCAAATGCAGCGACCGCGGTTGCGGCTGACAGAACGTTTGTCGCGGCTGACGTGCCGGCAGCTATGTACTGGGACATTCCGAGCACGAGCACGAGGCCGGGGACCTTGATGACCCCGCCACCGATTCCGAGCAACCCTGCGACGAATCCGGAGACCAGACCGATCAGGGGCGCTTTGACCCACCACGACTTCATTGGCGTCACGCTAGTCCTGCCCGGTTATCGACACCCATCGGTAAGGTTTCACCGTGATCCGCAACACCATTCTCATTCTCGTCGTCGCGCTCGTCGCGGCTGCATGTTCATCCGGCTCATCAGAGCCGTCGCATGACAATCCAGAGCGCGCTGTTGTCGCGTGGTTTGAGGCCATTGACGGTGGAGATGTCGAGTCGGCGTCGCAGTCCGTCCACCCTGGGTCGCTGGCGATCATCCTGAGCATCGAGAACGATCTGGACGAGGCAACGACAGCCTCCTACCTCGCCGATGGTGTTCCGCTTGCCGTGCAAGCGGGGTACTGGGCCTCGTTTGGGGAAGGTTTCAGCGACTTCGCATCGCGACCCATTTCTTCACTCACTGTGGGGGAGAGCACGGTGTTTACGGCCGAAGGCAACGACTTTGCTCGTGTGCCGATCTCTGGTGGTGCAAGCTCCGAATCGATCGTTTACACGAGAATGCAGGATGACGGCTCGTGGCAAGTCGATCTGATCGCGACGCTTGGCGACGGCTTTGGCACGCTGCTTTCTGCGATGTACCAAGGGCTTTCAGAGACGGAGGAAGGCGATGCAATCACCGCAGCCTTCGCCGATGTGGTGGCACCGGGCATCTGGGCTGCTATCGCTGATGGCGCGTACGGCGACGAGTTCAGTCGTGTCGGGCTTGCGCTGGTCGGTCTGATCGACGCCTGATCAGTCGAGCTCTCGGAGTGCTGGCAGCACGTCTGCACCAAGCATGTCAATGGTCGACTCTTGGTCGACTGCTGTCGTTTGAATCGCAACGATGTCCGCGTGGACGTCTGTGATCAGTGGTCGGTACGTTTCGACGTAGTCAGCGGCTGACTCAACACGGCTGTATCGGCTGAGAATCTCCTCGCGTGGCATCTCGTCGGCACGAATGCGGAGATCCATTGGATCGACTGCTTCGAGTCTCCCAGGTGCTCGTAGTCCTCGCCACGCACCCAAGGTCTTCCACGCCTCTTCGTCGTTCGACGCCCGGATCGACCATCGCGAAGCGAGGATCGTCGGCATGTCGCGGCCGGCCTCTTCAGCTGCAACCCGGGCTGGTTCGATGACCCGCTCAAACGTGACCGCCGGATCCTTGACTGATGTGATGATGCCCTCGGCCTTTCTGGCCGCCAAGGCAGATGACTTCGGTCCACCTGCAGCCATGAACAGTGGGACCGGAGCGATTGGAGGCGAGTACAGCTTTGCTCTGTCTGTCGTGTAGAACTCGCCCTCGTAGCTGAGCTTCTCGCCATCGAGGAGCTGTCGCATGATGTCGAGCGCTTCGCTCATGCGTGCGGCACGTTCTGCGTATTTCGGGAACTCGTATCCGAGCGGACCTTCGTTGAGGTTCTCGCCGGTTCCAACGCCAAGGTTGAATCGCCCGTTGCTCAGACGGTCAAGCGTTGCAGCAGCCTGCGCAACAATGGCGGGGTGGAACCTCCACAGTGGAGTGGTCACGCCCGTTGTGAACGTGATCGATTCTGTGGCCTGCGCCATTGCACCGATCGTGGAGAACGCAAATCCGGATGCACCGAGATCATCGACCCAGGGATGGAAGTGCTCTGACACGAGCACCATGTCGAATCCTGCATCCTCTGCCCGCTTTGCGTGGCGCACAAGGGTCTCGGGCTGGAACTGCTCGTGGCCGCAGAAGTAGGCAAATTGTGTCATGTGTCTCCCGGTTTCGTCATTCAGAGCCTAGATCGGAGTGTGTAGTCAGCTGACTGGACCTCCGATTGTTCAGGCGCTCAGATCAGAAGCTGGGAGTCCTTGGGAAACCAACTCCGGTGCGCGAGAGTCTGAGTACACAGACGGAGCCATTGAGTGGAGGAAGGCCGTATGCCATTGTTTTCGAGGAAACTTGCTGCAGAGTTTCTTGGCAGCTTCGTGCTGTTGGGAATGGGTGGATTTGCGATCTTTTCCGCAAATGTCGCCCCAGGTGCGAACGGCGTGCAGGGCACACCGTTGTTGATCATTGCGTTCGGGTTCGGATTCGCCCTCCTTGCAGGTCTGTATGCGTTCGGTGAAGTGTCAGGCGGACACTTCAACCCTGCGGTAAGCCTGGGCGCGTTCATTGACAAGCGAATCGACCTCATGACGCTCTTTGCGTATGCGGTTGTGCAGATACTCGGATTCATCGTCGCCGGAGCGCTGCTCGCATATGCGGTCTCGACCGAATTCGTTGCGACGACCGCGACACTTCCGGGCCAAGGGGTCTCCGACATGGATGCCTTCCTTCTCGAGGCCTTGTTCACCGCCATATTCGTTGCCGTCATTCTCAAGGTCACCGCATCGGAGCAGTTCGGTGCGACAGCACTCGTGGCAATCTCGTTGACGCTGATCGCGATACACCTTGCGCTCGTGCCTATCACCGGCGCATCGGTGAATCCAGGCCGAACTCTGGGTTCTGCGGTCGCAGGAGGCGAGTGGACGTCGATCTGGATCTACCTGACTGCGCCATTTGTTGGTTCTTTCTTCGGGTGGGCGTTCTACAAGCTCGTAACGCTTGAGCCTTCGAGCGACTGACGACTCAAGATATCCAACGAGAAGAGGGGCCCGTGTTGGGCCCCTTCTCTCGTTGCGAGCCGGCAATAAGCCGGATCCTGTCTTGGACGATCATCTATCTGGGACCGCCGTTACCGAACGGTCTCAAGCGACCTACCCGGGACGTAGCGGACGGGCCGTCCTATCCCTGCGCGGTCTTGCTCCTGACGGGGTTTGCCTAGCCACCCCAGTCGCCTGAGATGCTGGTGGGCTCTTACCCCACCCTTTCAGCCTTACCTGTGCGACGTATCCGAAGGATCCGTGCCATCGGCGGTCTGCTCTCTGCTGCACTTGCCGTCGGGTTGCCCCGCCTGGGAGTTACCCAGCGTCATGCCCTGTGGAGTCCGGACTTTCCTCGACTGCCGAAGCAGCCGCGATCGTCTCGCCGGCTCGCATGAGGAAGGTAACCGGGACGAGCGACCCTGGTCAATCCGTCGTTGAAGTCCTGAGCACCGAAACCAGCACTGCACCAGCCGATCCCAGGAGCAGAGCGACGATGCCGAAGAACAACGTTGCCACGAGGTTCACCCCTGATCCACCAGCTACCGAGACGAAGGCCAGGCCGAAATACAGAAACAGCGCCGCAAATCCGCCAGCCCACACTGCGCCGACCAGTGAGAACCGGCCGGCGACCATGCCCGCAACGAAGAACGCGAGGAACTGGATGAGCACCTGGACGAGAGTTCCGCTGTTGATGGCACCTGCCACCGCATAGAGGCCAAGGCCCAGGATGAGGCCGGCTCCGGACCCAAACAGGATGCCTGACCAGTTCAGCTCTCTCACCACTGGTCAGAAGTCCGAACCGATATGGTCCTCAAGACCCACGATCCATCCCGCAGGGAGCGACCAGTGACGCGAGCCTGAGAGCATGACGTTCACATACTCCGCCGATGGTTCGACGCCACTTGCGCCGGCGGCGTCAGCGAGATGCGTCATCACCGAGTGGCGCTTCCCCGTTCGGTCGATGACCTCGACCGAACGAAGATCCCGACCCTCGGCGGCCTCAACCGCATTCAGCGACTCGGCCTCGAAGTCCGGGACGGTGAGGACCGCACCCCAGACAGTCGCACCTTCAGCTGGGACTGCCGTTGGAAGGGCGCCGCCCCAGCCGTTGCCATTGATCGGGAATTGCAGCCCCCAACCCGCGAGGTGTGCGATGAACTCGAACGATGCTCCCGGCGAAACCTGAGACATGTGGTCGGGTTCGATCCGCGCGGTGTATGCGAAGTAGAGCAGGGTTCCTCCCCAAGAACGACCACATAAGCCTAGTTGGCGTGTGCGTCCCGAGCAGATGCGAACGCGGGAACCCGCGGTGGCTTGTGAGCGTCAAAGACGCACAACCAACCAAGAAGGAGTCAGCCGTCATGGAAGCGATGGAAGACACCATTTCACTAGAAATCCTGGCAGCGCCAATCATCGACGAGAAGCCGTGGGCGACATTTGCAGCGTGCAAAGACGAAGTCAGTATGTCGTTCTTTCCGCAGAACAAGGCCGAAGAGCGTGCAGCTCTTGCCGTGTGTGGGATTTGCCCGGTGCAGCAGGACTGTCTTGACCACGCACTTGCAACCAACGAGCGCTTTGGTATCTGGGGCGGAACCACAGAGAAGCAACGTCGAACGCTCCGGCTCGCTGGCTGAACTCCAGCGACTAGACCGAGCGTTCCCTGACGATCTCACCGACGTTGATCCGCTTGACCGCTCGCAGGGCCGGAATCAAGGACAGCCCTGCAACAACGAACATCGCAACCGTGGCACCGATGTAGGTCGCTGGTCGGAGTTCAGCGGTGATGGGGAACTGATCGCTTGCAAATGAGTTCACGAACGCGACTGCAGCGAGGTATCCGGCAATGAGTCCTGGGATGAGCCCGATGCCGACGAGAAGGAAGACTTCGCCGTTGATCATGTTTGCGACTTTTCGATACGTCAGCCCATTTGCACGCATCGACGCAAACTCGCTGGAGCGTTCGGCCACGTTGACCGAAACGATGTTGAAGATCAGCGCAAAGGCCATGGCACCGCCGAAGATGATCATCATGCCGATGAACACGTAGAAGAACACCTGGAACTCGTTGATCAGATCTCTCATCTGCGAGGCATCGATCACAGCGGCGACGTTGTCGACCGCCCCGATTCGTTCGATCACAGCTTCATTCACTGCGGTGTCATCGAACACCGACTTGACAGACGTGAACGTTGGAGCAGAGAGCACCTCTGCTGTCACCTGCGGGCTTGCTGTTTCGATCAGCTCTTTGAGCGCAGTTGCCTCCATGTATGCAAGAGTCCCGAGCTCGTCGACAAACCCCGCGATGCTGGTTTGCACCGTTGTCTCGATATCGGGGAACTCAATCGTTATTGGATCGCCAACTGAGACTCCGAGTAGACCCTCAAGGGATTGCCCGACCAGGGTGCCTGTCGAAGGGAGACCGTTCGGGAACCCATGGACCTGCGTGTTTGGTTGATACCCCTCGAGCAATGTGGTGTAGCTGTTGGGACCGCGGGACAGGACTGCGCTGAGCCCGATCACTGGTTCGCTCACTGCAACGCCGTTCACCGCAGTGATGCTGTCCACTTCGGCATCTCCGACTGGGACGCTGAACACTGTCGAAGCATCCTCGATGGCAACCTCATTGAACTGTCTGTCCATCGCAAGCAGCATCGTGTCCATCATGCCCCAGGACGCCATAATCAAGACGAGTGCGAGCACGACGCCGAGCACCAGAGCCAAGCTTCTCGGTTTGTTCCGGCCGATGCCACGCAGCGTCATCCGCCACCGCACGGGAGCGCCTCGTAGCGGAGGGACCAGTGTTTCGAAGATCGAACGCTTCCCGCCAGATGCAGGCGTATTTCCTCGCATTGCCTCGGCTGGTGCCATGCGTGCAACCGCTCGTGCGGGTGGGACAGAGGCGATTGCACCAGCAACGGCACCGAACAAGAGTGCGAGTAACACGGTCGGGATGTGGACTGCAGCAACGAGATCTGGAATGTTGAAGACCTTGACATAGATCGCGGTCATGCCCCTCGCAAGCAGACCTCCGAACACTGAGCCGATTGCTGCACCGATCAGACCGACACCCACGCCGTATGACCGGTAGTGCCTTGCCAGGGTGCGACTCGAGAATCCGGATGCGCGGAGCGTGCCAATGACACCGCGTTGGCTGTATACGAGACGGGTGATGACGACGTAGATCGCCATCCCGGCCGCCGTGAGAAAGAGAAGAGGGAAGGCGATCGCCATCGTCTGCAAACCAGAGATTTCGAGGTTGATCGTCTCGTTCGACGGCTGCTCCTCAAGCGGCTCGACATCGTCGGCATCCGCTGCGTTGGCAGATGATGTGATCGAACTGTCGACCGTTGCCCTGTCCGCATCGTCGGTGTAGAGAACGAGGACCTGGTCCTGCACCACGGGACCCGTGAGGTCTTCGAGCAGCGCCTCGTCGGCGAACACGACGCCGAACGTTCCTGGTGGCGTGAATATGTTCTGCTTGTCCTTGGCCGGCCACAGGTACTCGGGAGAGGTGGCGATCCCTCGCACCGTGACAGTCACGCCTGCGATGTCGAAGGTCGAGCCGACCATGAGATCGAAGTCCGACGCCATGTGAGTCTCCACGACAACTCCCATCGGGTCGCCTGAGAACAGGTAGGAGCCCTCATCGATGTCGATCATGTTCACCGCAGGTTGCTCATCCATCGGCATCCCAAGGACGCGGCCAACGAGCGATTTGTCTCCCACTTCCATGGGAGGATCGATCTGTCGACGCTCGATTGCTACCTCGACTCCGGCGGTTGCATTGGCTGTGTCGACGAATCCGTCTTCCGCACCCCTCACAACCATGTCGGCCATCGCAAGGCGTTCATACGAGCCTTCTAGCGACGTCCCCAGGTTGAGATAGGCGTTGTAGGTTCCGGCGAAGAGCATCACACCCAGGATCACCGTGACTACGACGGCGATGAACTGCCATTTCTGGCGTGCGACGTCCCTTCGCCGCTTGAGGCGGAGAGTGCTCACCAGCTGACGTCCACAGGCCGCTTCGGATCGTCGTTGCGTACCTGGCCAACCACAGCCCCATCCCTCAGCTCAATGACGCGGTTGGCGATCTCTGATATCTGACTGTTGTGCGTGACGACCAAGATCGTCCGCTCTCCAGAATCGGTGATCTCGCGAAGCAGGCTGAGGACCTGGGTACCGGTGTCGGTATCAAGCGCACCGGTCGGCTCGTCACAAAGCATCAGGGGTGGATTCTTTACGAGCCCCCTTGCGATGGACACCCGCTGCTGCTCACCACCGGACAGCTGTCCAGGAAAGTGGTCCATACGATCACCAAGGCCGACCGAACTCAGGACATCTTCGGTACGTTCCCGGACGTCGCTTCCCGTTAGTTCGGCGATCAGTGCGACATTCTCGTACGCAGTGAGGGATGGGACGAGGTTGTAGAACTGGAACACGAAACCGACCGACTTGAGTCTGTAGTCCGTGCGACCGTTGTCGTCGAGGCCGTTCAGCTCAAACCCATTGGATTCGACGCTCCCTGACGTTGGCGGCTCGAGTGCACCAACCTGGTTGAGGAGTGTTGTCTTTCCGCTCCCCGACGCACCCTGCAGAACAACGAACTCGCCCTTCGGAATCTCAAACGTCACGTCCTTCAGAGCGTGCACCTCGGCCTCGCCTGAGCCGTATGTCTTCGTGAGGTCCGTTGCGCGTATAGCGGTCTCTGGCATCTCAGTCCTCGCTCGGGGCAGCTCATGTTACCGATCGCGCCTGACGCTCAGATTGCCCAGATCCGCTGCAGCGGTATTGTCGTTACATGAACGAATTCTCTTGGCCAGACACGCTGAACACCGTTGTCCGCCGCGACGACCTGACGAGAAGTCAGGCACAGGAAGCGATGACAGAGATCATGCAGGGGCGGGCATCTGACGCACAGATTGCTGCCTTCATGATTGCTTTGCGGACCAAGGAAGAGTCGGCTGACGAGCTTGCGGGACTTGTCGATGGAATGATGTCGGAAGCTGTGACGGTTCCGATCCCGGATGCGGTCGATATCGTCGGTACGGGTGGCGACGGTTTTGGGACGTTCAATATCTCGACGACGGCCGCCTTTATCGCTGCCGGCGCAGGGGTGAAGGTTGCAAAACACGGAAACAGGGCTGCCTCGTCTCCGACCGGTTCTGCTGATCTTCTCGAAGCGCTCGGGTACAACCTTGAACTCGGCCCGTCAGACGTCGCCCAGATGGTGGAGACATCAGGCTTTGGGTTCTTCTTCGCACCGAGATTCCATCCCGCGATGCGCCACGTAGTGCCAGCACGCAAGTCGCTCGGGGTGCGAACCGTTTTCAACTTTCTCGGCCCGCTGTGCAACCCGGCGGGTGCACGAATGAGCATCGGTGCTTCGGATGGGCGAATGGCGGGACTGATGATCGACACACTTGCGGCCCGTGGGCTTGATCGGGCATTCGTGTACATCGGTGACCAGGGCCTCGACGAACTCTCCACGACAGGACCGTCGCGAATATTCCGCCTTGTCGACGGAGAGATCACGGAAGCCGAATTCACTCCCGAAGACTTTGGCGTTGCACGGGCAGAGATCGAGGATCTGTCCGGTGGGGACGTAGTCCGCAACGTCGAGATCACGATGGCGATCCTGTCGGGTGATCCTGGGCCGAAGCGCGATGCAGCGGTCATCAACGCTGCGCCAGCCATTGTCCTGGCCGGTCTCGCGGAAGGTTTCGCCGAAGCAGTGCAGGCTGCGGCGACCTCGATCGATTCTGGCGCTGCCCAAGGCGCACTCGAGCGTTCATTAACGATGAGCAAACAACTGACAGAGTCATAGACGTAAACGGGCGCTGGTCCTACCTTTGCAGCCATGAAGAGAGTTCTGATCACCGCAGCGGTTGCCATGTCGCTCTTCGTCGCCGCATGCAGCGCCCCCGCTGCAACCGATGAACCAGCTGCGACCACGACTCCGAGTGCCCCCAGCGATCCCGAGGCGACAACCTCATCGTCTGTTGTGTCCGATGATGCCGAGGAGCCAAACACGGACTCCTCCTCGTCAACCACCGTCGATGAGCGACCACTTCCCGAGGGACCAGCTGCTGCCGACTTCACGCTTGCACTAGGACAGGACCGTGCAACCGAGTTCGTGCTCTCTCAGGAAACGAAGCCAGTCTTCATGGTCTTCTGGGCCGAGTGGTGACACAGTTGCCAACGGGAGTTGCCCGTTGTCGATTCGGTCGCTGCTGACTACCAGGATGACGTAGCGTTCCTCGCTGTTGCAGCGAAAGGAACCATGGATGCCACCGCCGATGCCGCTGCTTCGCTGTTCAGCGACAACATTGCCTGGGGCCTTGATGAGGAGCAGAACGTCTGGGATCTCTACGGGGTGCCCGGCCAGCCTGCGACGGTGCTGATCGCCAGGGGAGTCGTCGTGGACATGTGGTTCGGTGTGACGTCTCCAGAGTTCCTAAGAGAACGGCTCGACAGGCTCGTCAGCCTCGCCTAACCGTCGAGATCGAAGCAAAGCCCAGATCGTGATTCCGCAACCGGCGACAACGCCTGCGCCGTAGAACACAAAAGGGCCACCGCCAAGCGAGATGCGCAATGGTTCCGTTGCGAGACGTACTCCGGACGCAACTGCCAGCGCGACACCTGCGGGCATCCCGGCCGGTGGTCGGCCGCGCTGCTTCCACAGGGCCAGGGCTATTGCGACAAGACCCATTGCCAGCGCCGCATAGAGCTCGACTGGATGACGGGTCACAGTGCTTCCGTCGAGTGCCCAGGCCCATGGCAGGTCTGACTCCGTGCCAAGACAGCCGCCTGTCGTAACGCAACCAGCATGCCAGCCAGCGAGTCCGGCAAGGGCAGCAGGTGCGATTCCGTCTGCTGCGGCGATGATGTCTCGTCGAGAAAGAAACAGGAACAGCCCAAGTGCGGCGACGGATGCGGCAACGGTCGAGACCCCGCTACGGATGAGGATGATCTGAAACGGGCTTGTGATGGGATTGATACCAGCGATCATCATCGCCACGAGTCGGCCAATGAGGATTCCAAACATGCCTGACAGCAGTCCGGCATCCCAAAGGTTGACTGCACAGCCCGCAGCATTGCCTCGTTTGGCTTCGAAGCGGAGCATCGCCCAGAAGCAGAAGACTGCAACAGCTGCCGCACCGAGGAGTGAGAACTCCATCAGCGGTCGATCTCGTCCAGCAAACGTGCAAGGGCGGGCTCGTCGATGATGCCGAGGTGTACTTCTGCGAGTTCCCCGTTCGCCCGGTAGAAGAAGGTCACAGGGACGCCTGCCGATCCTCCCATGTCGATCGGAATACGACCGGAGCGGTCGCTGACATGAACCATGTCGGCGTCGGCCAGGTACGTCGCGATGAACTCTCTGGCATCCTGCTCGTTGTCCCTGACGTTGAGCCCAATGAACTGCACATGATCATGCTGGAGGGAAGCGGCCGACACCAGTGGGGCCTCACTGCGACACGGGCTGCACCAAGAGGCCCATACGTTGACGACGGTCGGCACTCCGCTAGCAGCGATTGACGCCGACAGTTCCTCATACGAAACCGGAGTCGGCGCAGGCGGCAGCGGTCCCGAGGGTGCAGAACTGCACGCCACGTTCACGACGGCAACCAGGGCGAATATCCAGGCGATGCGACGCATCGCCTGAGGGTAGGTCAGCCAGCGACTGGCAGGCCGTGGATCGCATTGATCAGCCTGTCGTTCTCTTCGGGCGATCGGACCGTGAATCGCAGGAAGGCGTCAAGCGGTCCACCACGCTCGAAGGTGCGTACGACCAAACCTGACCGGGCAAGCTCCGCCGCATGCTGGTGAGCCGCCGAACCGAACTCGCTCAGTAGGAAGTTTGTGTGCGACCGAGGCACGACTGCGACGCCGATCGATCCGAGCGCGGAGGCGAAGCGTGCCCGTTCCTTGATGATCCGAGCAACGTGTCGTTGCATCCGCTGTGGTCCGGAAAGCACCTCCTCGGCAAGCACTGCCGACAGCGTTGAAATGCTGCCGGGTGGGCGGACCGCATCGATCCGGTCAACCAGCGCCGGATGCGCAATCGCATATCCGACGCGGATGGCCGCGAGGCCAAATGCCTTGCTCAGGGTGTGGAGCACGATGACATGCGGGTGCTCAGCCACAAACGACGACCACTGATCGCCCGAAAACTCGGCATATGCCGCATCAATCACCACAAGTCCCTTGGCTGCTCTTGCACACGCCTCGATCTCGGCGTTGGTCATGCGATGCCCAATCGGATTGCTTGGCACGCACAGCCACGTGATGTCAGAGGTCTCTGCGGCCTCGGTCAGCGCATCGAGCGGAAACCCGAATGCTGGCTCAAGGTGGGAGACGCCAACGAACTCCGCTCCCACTTGGCGAGCCGCAATCTCGTAGAGCGGGTAGGTGGGTGTTGCCGCGCTTGCGCGCGATTGTGGGCCAAGGAATGCTCTTGCGATGAGCAGGATGAGTTCATCGATCCCCGCACCCGGAACGATCCAGTCTGCTTCAACACCTGCGTAGTCGGCTGCGGCATGCCGCAGAGGCGCATAGGACGCCCCTGGGTACTCGTTGAGTCCGCGTGCCGCCGGCGTGACCAGCGGGGGAGCCCAGTCTGTTGGAAATGGTGAAGTGTTGTGGTCGAACCGCACGACCTGGGACACATGAAGCCCATGTCGTGCTGCGATGTCTGCAGATGTCGGTTGCCAGCGATAGCGAGGAGCAGTCACCACGACTCCGATCGGATCCTTTGATATCAGAGTATGGGGCCGCCGTCACTGTTGTGCAGCTGCAACGAGAAGAGGGGCACGCCACGCGTGCCCCTCCTCAGTAGCTTGCGTTGTCCCCTTACGCAGCTAGCTCCTCTGGCCCCTGATCGTTGCGGCGTCGTGTTGCGAGCACCGCTACCAACCCGGTAACGAAGAGCACCAAACCGACAATCGCGATCTGGTCGGACTGCAGACCTGTGACGGGAAGCGTTGCGGCCACCCCGAAGTCTGCATCCAGGAAGGTCTGTCCATCAACGAGCGGCACTGTGAATGCCCCAACCGTCGTCAGCTTCAGATCTCCCTCGTCAGGCTGAGGGATCGAGCTGAGGATGACCTCTACTCGGTAGGTCCCAGCCGGTAGTGCGGAGAAGAGATACAACCCGTTCGCATTGGTTGTCGTTTCGACGACCGAGTTGTCTGTCAGGGTCAGCCTCACGGTTGCACCGCTGATGCCCTTTTCGCCGTTGTCCTGGACGCCGTTCTCGTTCTCGTCGGCCCAGACCGTGTCACCGATCTGTGCGGAAGCGAGAACTGCCTGAGTGGCAGCGTCGTCCGTGACAGGCTTCACCGGGCTACCCCAAGCATCGGTTGCCGTTGCTTCGACGATGTTGATCTTCGCCGTGAGCGCTCCGACCTCGTCGTCGCAGGTGAAGACGAGTTCCTCCTGTGGGTCCATGAAGTTAACCGTGTCGTTCTTCTGGACCGCCGCATCGAACGCCGCTTCACAGCTCGGCGATGCGACGTCGGCCAGTAGTACATCGAACAGGGCATAATCCGTCAGGTTCTTGAGACGAATCTGCCACGTGACAGCTGTCTCATCGGAACCACGGTTGTAGATGTCCACGAACGCTGGATCCCCAGCCGTGGTGCCGAGAGGTCCGGCGAGCTTCTCAATGTCCAGAGCGCCTCCGGGGGCACAGTCCTCGGTTGATGCCGGATACTCCGTGGTCGCCACCGTCGTCTCAGGATTCAGCATGAACTGTGAGCGCATCGGACGCCACTCGTCTCCTGGGTACACGATGCCCTCAAGCCCGTTCTCAGGTCCTGTCCAGCCACTGTCGTCATAGCCGGGCCAGTACAGGAATCCTTCGCCGCCTTCGAAGACGATGAATCCTGCTGGCGGTGCGCCAGCGGCCGAGGCGAACGGCTCAGTCCCGAGAAGATCGGACGTCCATGGCACCTGATACTCAATAGCTGCAGCATCCGTCGCGGGATCCTGTGTATTCATCCACATCCGCAGGGTCAACGTGTCTGATGAAGGATCGAACGTTGGGCCCCATCCGGTGCTTTCCCAATGCACGAGCGGCTGATCGAGGCTGAATCCGTACCCTGGAATCGGTTGCGAGATACATGCCTGACCACCGACCACGGCTTGCGGGGGAACAATCGCCACCGGAACCTCATCCGTGACCTTGATAACTGGGCCTTCAGGGGGCCATGCCCACACTGCGACCTTGTTCAAAACGCGTTCGCCATGTGTCGTTGAATCGAGCTCAACCTCGCACGTTGTTTGGGTCGACTCGCCCGGTGCAAGTGTCTCAGTGTCTAGGTTCTCGCAGTGATTCAAGTCGGTCTCGGCTCCGTCGTACTCCATCACATCTTCTATGGACAGACCGGCCAATGCGACGTCCCCAACGTTACGGACCGTGATGGTGAACTCGACTGTGTCTCTTGCGATCACTGTCGACTGGTCAACAGTCTTCGTGACGTCCAATGCAGGCCGAGCGACGTCGTTGTTTGTGATTGTGCAGATAGCATCTTGGGCGAGTTCTAGGACGAATCCACTTGCTTCTGGGGTTGCCCCGTCGCACACCCAGTCGCTGGCGTCGTAGCCAGCAGGGCCGTCCTCGCTGAGTACGTACACGATTCCTGCCTGAACATCGAACGGACCAACCTGGGCTTCTTGAGCGTCTCCTGCCGCCAGGCCTGAGAAGCCACCCAGACCCGTCGCAGTTAGTGTCCAGTCGGTAGCCGAGGCCCCGCCACTGTTGTCGTTGACGACCTTCTTCACCAACGTGAGTGTTGGAGCGACGTCTGAATTGGTGATAGTGCACACTTTTTCGTCGCCCGGCGAGAGGGTGACGCTGCCGTCTGCCGCGCAGTCGCCGCCCCAAGCCGACGCCGCGTAACCGCTAGTGCTGGTCTCGCTTGCCGTGTGTTCGCCTGCCTCAAGGCTGACTGCTGAGTCCCAGCTGACTGCTTGATCATTCACCATTGGAGTGAAGGAGCTCTGATCAAGGTCGCCGCCATGGTCGTTCATGACCGTTTTCCGGAGGGTGAGTGTCGGTCCTCGCGGTGTGTCCCCGGTGACAGTGACAGACGCCGGATCATCGTCTGAAACCTCAATCGCCGACACACTGCCTGCTCCAGAGGCTGTGACGGTGTCTTCAACAACATCGCCTGGTGCACCAAGCACGTCGATCGAGAAGACACAGTCGTAGTCATCTCCAGGGTTGATCGTCTGCGGAACAGTGCATGTGGTCGCCGTTACCGGGTCAGAGACAGAAGTGATGTCGTGGCTCGTCGCTTCGCCGGTGACTTGGTCCGTGAGACTGTCAATCGTGACTGCTTCCGTGCCGGTGTTGGTCACTTTGACGTCGAAGCTAACCGTTCCGCCAGGGGCAGCAATTTCTGACGAAGAGGTGGACTTGTCTACGCCGATGGTCGGTCGAAAGAGATCCTGGTTGCCGCAGCGGCCCCCGTTCGAGCCAACACGTCGGAACGCGTAGTCGGCAATGCGCCATGCTGTGTCGACCGCGACGATCGGTTGTTCGCCTGCATCGGAGAATCCGTAGAGGGGATCCGTCGGGTCAAGCCCGAGGTTGAACGTATCGGAGCAGGACATATGGATACCCATGCCGCTCTCCGTCGAGGGAACATCGGTCCCACCCACGTCTGGTACGAACGCAGTGTTTGCCGTGCCATCATTCGTCACTCCGGAGTGCGTCTGTCCGTTCTGGAAGACCAGTACGTACTCAAAGGTGTGGTTTGTAGCCGCTTGTGCCTGCGGTCCAGTAGGCGCGAGCGCCAGGGTCGTGAACACAAGAGCGGCCGCTAAGGCGGCGATCATCAGTCGTCGGGAGATTCCACGTGCGGAGAACCAAGTATTCGGCATGTTGCCTTCCTTACCCTTTTTCGGCGAGCGCCGTGCGCCCCTCCCGCCAGGCTGCCCAGCCAAGCGGTTATCCCATGTATCCCACTCGTGGCAGTCGTGCCCGTAGTGGCTCTCACTTCTCCGCAGCTCGAAGTTCATCTCGAACAGGCGTGCTGAGATCTGTATCGTCGGAGTCGTGCGAATACCGTACCGCTACGCAGTGTGGTCGACAAGTGTCATAGCGTGGTCGACTTGGGTGTCTAGTTACGCTCCGCAAGAGCGCTTGCGAGGTGGTCGTCGGTGACGACACCAGAATGCGGATCCTCCCGCATCGATGCGATCGCAGCCCGACGCAGCGTGCCCTCGAGGTCGGCAAATGACATTCGCTCTGTCGCCTTGACGAGGCCGTCGAGATCGACGGATGTGTCGAGGGGCACCGAGGTCATCTCAAGAAACGCCATTCTCGCCTCTGGCTCCGGCAGATCAAGGTGGAGGTGGACCTCGAGCCTTCCCGGTCGCAGCAGGGCAGGGTCGATGAGGTCCTTGCGGTTGGTTGCTCCCACGACGAAGACGTCTCCTCGGTCACCAACCCCGTCCAGCTCTGTCAGAAGTGCAGCAACGACGCTGTCCGTCACATTGTTCGTTGATGAGCCTCGAACCGGCGCAAGCGCATCGATCTCGTCGAAGAAGATGATGGCCGGTGCAACAGCCTGAGCGCGGCTGAATACTTCGCGAACGGCCC
>JBPCTY010000075.1:0-30343 GCA_051011415.1 Acidimicrobiia bacterium | reverse complement strand
GATGACGACTCGGGATCAGGCAGCTCACGCTTGCTCGGTACCGGATTCTTTGGTCGCTCCCTAGGAATCGCCTTCTTCAGAACAAGGTTTGCGAGCAGCGATGTGATTGCGACCGCCGCCATTCCTTCTCCCGCCGCAATCCGCTCCTTCCGTCCGCCAAAGACGAGCAGGGCGGCCGAAATCCCGATCCAAATGCGCGAGTACGAGGCCGCAACCGACAGGCCGGGGAGCACACTATCAAGCGGTGGATTGTGGTATTCGGCGACCGCCGTGAAGATTTCATCGTCGGCCTCACGGATAGTGACCATGGCACGACGCGGCAGGGTCGGCTCGACGTCGTCTCGGGGTTCCATGGGTGACACCCTACCGACACCTGGCTCTGCAACCAGATTGCACACGATGCCCACAGATGCAGAGAATCCCCAGCCGGGGCTGAGGATTCATCTTGTGGGCGCTACTGGATTTGAACCAGTGACCCCTGCCGTGTCGAGGCAGTGCTCTGCCGCTGAGCTAAGCGCCCGTTGTCCGTAAACGGAGACCCGAAGATAGCGAGTGGCCTCCGGAAACCGCCACGGTCGAGGCGACGCCGGGATTCGAACCCGAGTACGGGGATTTGCAGTCCCCTGCCTAGCCACTCGGCCACGTCGCCAATACGAAAGGCGGTCACGGAGACCGCCTTCGCCGAGCGGACGACCGGGTTCGAACCGGCGACCTCAACCTTGGCAAGGTTGCGCTCTACCAGCTGAGCTACGTCCGCACTGGGCGAGATGGTACCACGAGGTGTTTCTTTCTAGCCCTGCCCAAACGCCTCAGAAGGGGTCCACGATCCGTATCAAAGGTTGGTCAGTCTCGGCCGGCCTTGGCGGCGGGGCAAGCCGCTCGAGCTGTCGCATGAGTGCTGCATCGACGCGGGTCTGCGGGTACATCTCGAAGAAATCGGTATCGCCCGCAAGGTGATTGATGAGGCCAAGCATCTCTCTCATAAAGAGCATGATCCCTCCCAACACGAGCGCAATGGCCGGGATGGTCAGGCGCGAGACCTCATCGCCGACGATCTGGAATCCAATCAGCGCGGTCCCAATCCCGATAGCCGACAGGAACGCGTGGCGAATGATCTTGGCCCGCCTGATGACTCGCATTCGATGGATCCGCATCCAGGCCTTCGCTGCACCGAGTCGCTCATATCTGCCATCGACAGACCCGGCGTACACCGCCGGCCAGTGGGCGCCCACGGTAAGAATCCAACCACCATCGTCATCCGCGACGTGCTCGATCATGTAGTTCTCGAATCGATACGCCGATCCGTCAAACGACCATGTTGGCGGGTCCCAATGCGATTCGTGCACCTGTGTCGTCACCCTTCCAAGGTACACGACACCTTCGAACGTGGCTACGTTTCCATGCGATGCACATCGACGACCTGCCCATTCCGGCGCTACTGAGAGAGTGGCTGCACGTCGCCAACGACGTGCGCCTCGAGATGGCGAAAGACAATGCAGTCATCGTCGCAGCGGGTGTCGCCTTCTACTCGGTGCTTGCGATTCTCCCCGGAATCGTGATCTCGCTCACTCTCTACGGCTTCTTCACCGACCTCTCTGAGGCCGAACGCCAGATTGACGGTCTCCTGGACGTGCTACCCGGCGCTACCGCGAGGGCGCTCGATGCACAGATGCGGGCTGTTGCGGAGACATCCGATGCGCATCTCAGCATCGGCTTCGTCGTGTCCATCGTCGTCCTTCTGTGGACGGTCTCCAACGCGCTTCGAGCGGTGGTTCGATCGGTGAAGATTGCCTATGACCAGGGCGAGGACAAGTCGGTCCTTGAAGGCCGGGCAGCTGCGATGAGCCTGACGGTGGTTGTCATCATCGCCATGATCGCATCGCTCGCCCTGATAGCAGCCGTGCCGGTCTGGCTTGATGGAATCGATCCGACAGACTCCATCGCGACCTTCAGCAACTTTCGTTGGCTTCTGATCGGGTTCGGGTTCGCCGGATCTGTTGCGTTGCTCTATCGGTTTGCACCACCCATTCGACCTCCATCCTGGGGGCACGTCATCCCTGGTGCCGTTATTGCAACGTCGCTGTGGGTGCTTACCTCCGTCGGGTTTTCTGTGTACGTGTCGTCCTTCGGTCGCTACAACGAGACCTATGGCACATTGGGCGCAGCAGTCGTGCTGCTTCTGTGGTTCTGGCTCACGGCGATCGTCGTGATTCTGGGCGCCGAGTTCAATCAAGTCATCACGGACCGCGCTGACGAGATGTCAGCTGTCGACGCCGGTTGATCCGAACCCGCCATCGCCGCGTTCCGTTTCGTCGAGCGTCTCGACCAACACAAACTCGACCTCTGGTACCGCAGTGACCAGGAGCTGAGCGATTCGGTCTCCCCGCGTGATCGCGAACGGCTCGTCGCCATGGTTGATCAGCCCGACCTTGACCTCGCCGCGATACCCGGAGTCAATGAGCCCGGGCGAGTTGACGACAGTGACCCCATGCTTCACGGCGAGGCCGCTACGTGGCAGCACAAGACCCGCATATCCATCGGGGATGGCGATCGATAACCCTGTGGGTATGAGCGAGCGATGGCCCGGCTCAAGGACGAGGTCGATGGCCGCTGTTAGATCAGCTCCCGCATCGCCAGTGTGGGCGAATTGGGGCGGTTGATACATCGCAGTTGACGGAAGTACCGGTATCTTCATGACCGGATTCTCCCACGGAGTGGCGGCCAGATGTCCAAGAGCACAAGCAACGAGTCCCGCGGCAACGACGGGAGCTGGTTTCTGGAGGCTGTAGGGGCTGCACCGAAGCAGCAGAAGCCATCCGAAACCCTTGCCGAACTTGAGGCTGAAAACACGGAAGTCGGTGACAAGGTCGTCGCAGCCGCCGCGGTTTCAAGCCCCAAGACCAAGGTTGAGGTCATGTCCTTCGACGGGGATCCCGGGACTTCCACGTCATCGTTTGCTCCGGTGGCTGCACCGCCGCCACCTCCACCGGCAGCCCCACCTCCCCATACGCTCGATCTCAACGACCTTGAGGCGCCTCCACCGGCGGAAGCAATGCCGGATGCGGACGAGATGGACGACACGGAACTTTCACCTGCGCTCCGGTCTCGTCGCAACTTCCGGTGGCCGGTCGTGGTTGGTTTGCTTGCAGTCATCGTTGCTATCGCAGCGGCTGCGTGGTTTCTCCCGAAGACGGTGGAGAGCGCTGCAGCCGAAACGCGTCAGGGATATGCGGATGCCGCGATCGGTGTTCGTCAGTATCTCCCGACCGCCCAAGAGGGCCTTGACGTCATCACCGATCCATCGACAAGTACGCAACAGGTTGCCGGATCGGTCCCTGTTATTGCAGAACTTGATACTCGAGCCTTTGCCCTTGAGACCGCAACCGCGGAGCCTCTTCCTTCCGTGCCGCCTCTCGTCCCCTCGGGACCAGTCGATGCTCTCGTTCCGTTGCAGGACACCGGTGCAATCCTTGGAGCGGCATCGTCTGACCTCGCTACAAGCCTGGGCAACGCCTATATCTATCGGACTTCCATTCCGTTGCTCCTCGATACCGGTCCACTGCCGGTCGCCGCGACGACCCAGGAGGTCAACGAAATCAGCGTCCAGCTTGCATCGTCGCTGGCATCGGATGCAGGTATCGTCGCCGATCTTCCGGAACACCCGTCGTTCGAGTCGGTGCGGCAGGATGCGATCGAGACGCTCCAGTGGTATGCCGACTGGCAGGACGACTACCTCAGTTCCCTTACGGGAGAAAACGTCGAGGCTGCCACAGAACTGGTCGCAGAACTGGAAGCTATGCGCACTGCACTCAACGACTCGAATCAGTCAGCGCTGCTTGAGTTCCGAGCAGATGCGGATCTCGTGATCGTCGAGTTGGCAGGCCAGTTCGACGTGTATCTACAGGATCTCAGCCAAGGGACGTAGACGCAGAACCGTCGTCGTCGGGCGTTGGCGCATCAAGATACGCAGCTTCCTTTTCGAAGTCTGATGCGGTCTGGAACTCTTTGTACACCGACGCAAACCGCAGGTAGCCAACCTCGTCGAGGTCCCTGAGGCCATCGAGCACGACTCTGCCGATGTCGTCCGCATGGATCGACCCCTGAGACGTATACGCCGCCCTCTCGACTGTTGCGACGAGATCATCAAGGGCGTCCTGGGCGACTGGTCGGTCTGCAAGGGTGATCTCAACACCAAGACGGACCTTGGTTGCGTCAAATGGCTGGCGTCTGCCATCCCGCTTGATCACAACGACGACGGATGCTCGTTCAAAGGTGGTGAATCGGTGACCGCATCTGGGACAGGATCGACGTCGCCTGATCGCACGTCCCTCTTCCGCAGGACGGCTGTCAACGACTCGGGTGTCGTCTGTGGTGCACAATGGGCATCGCATTCCGGCATCGTAGGAGACGTCTCGTTGCAGCGCGGTCCTCGGACGGTGCTGGCGATCAGCTCAGCTGTGATCTACGACCGGAATCTCGATGACCTGTCCAGCCTGAAGGACGGATCCTGACAAGCCGTTGATGCGTTCGATCGTCGTGACGGCGTTGCGGACATCGAGCCCTTCGGGACCGTGCTCTTGCGCAATGTTCCACAGCGTGTCGCCCGGCTTAACCCTGTAGTCAAAGGTGTCCGTCACCGTGCCCGTTGCGTGGGACGCCGAGGCGAGGAGCAGGAGCAGCACCACCACCGTGATGGAGATGATGGAAAGCGCTCGAATTCGTGCGCTGTTCGTGATGGTCATGCGTCCTTCTCCTCATACCTCAGCTACCCAGTTGCTGTTCCTGTTGCCCGGGCCCTACCCGGAGGAGTTCAGCTCCACCGACGGTATCCGTCGGGTGTGACACGTTCTGCCGGCATGGGCGCCGTCTGTGATCGCTACCCGACCGAACAGGTGTTCGGTGTGTTGATGGCAATGTATCGAACGCATGTTCGGTTGTCAAGTCGAACATATGTTTGGTGCGAACGTATGTTCCCGCTATCGTGTTGGTGACAACGAGGAGGGCCATGTGCCAGACCCGAGCACACTTACCGAACGCCAACGAGAGATCCTGGAGCTGATCCGTTCCACCGTTGCAAGCCGGGGCTATCCGCCGTCCGTGCGCGAGATCGGTGACGCAGTCGGGCTCAGTTCGCCGTCAACCGTTCACAGCCACCTTTCAACCCTCGCCGACGAGGGATTCATCCGAAGGGACCCGACGAAACCGCGTGCGATCGAGGTCGTACAGGACGACGGCGCAATCCCGATCTCACGTGCCGCGATCAGGGACGTCCCTCTTGTTGGCCACATCGCCGCAGGCAGTCCGATTCTTGCTGAGGAGGACATCGAAGAGGTCTATCCCCTCCCAACCGAGCTTGTGGGCACCGATCCTGTCTTCATGCTTCGGATTCGCGGTGACTCGATGATCAACGTCGGCATCTACGACGGCGACTACGTCGTTGTGCAGAAGCAGCCGACAGCCCGAAACGGGCAGATCGTCGCAGCACTCGTCGAAGGCGAAGAAGCAACCGTGAAGACATTCATGCGCACAGACACTGCCGTCACGTTGGTACCGGAGAACGACGTCTACGAGCCCATGGTGTTCGCGGAGGGCGTCGAGATCCTAGGAGTCATCGTCGCTGTCCTTCGCAGGCTCGGCTGAGGTCACCTCAACCGAACCCTCGAACACGATCTCGGCGGGTCCCTCCATCCAGGCACCCTCTTCATCGAACGAGATGGTGAGCACGCCGCCCTTCAGGTGCACATCAACTGGCGCTGCCACATCGGCAACGGTGTGTGCGATGTAGGCGGCGGCCGTCGCACCTGTACCTGACGCAGGCGTTTCTCCAACGCCACGCTCCCAGATGCGCGCTTTGACGCCACCATCCTCAAGAACCTCAACAAATTCAACGTTCGTTCGATTTGGGAAAAGCGGATCATTCTCGATGATCGGTCCGATCTCAGCGACGTCGATGCTGTCGACATCGTCGACGAGCATCACGGCATGAGGGTTCCCCACTGCAAACGGGTAGACGTCGTAGCTCGCCACGCTCAACGTGTCGGTGCGAAACCGAACTGGTTCGCCGACGTAGGCAACAACGCTCTCATCTTTCACGGTCACCGGATGGTCCCCGGCAGCTGTGTTCACGATGAACTCACGACCGCGCACCCAACCTCGCTCGTAGCCAAGACGTGCGACGCAGCGGAGGCCGTTGCCACACATCTCCGCCTCTCCCCCATCAGCGTTCCAATACCGCATACGCATACGTGAGTGATCGATCGGGGCGATCACGAGCACACCGTCGGCGCCAACTCCGGTCCGCCGATCGCACCATCTCTGGGTGTCAGCTGAGTTCGGAACAAAGTCCCCATCGAACACGATGAAGTCGTTGCTGAGACCTTGTACTTTCACGAAGTCCATCGCGCTGCCTCCTCGATCGCATCCACGCTCGCGACGATCCTGGTATCGACGTCATGGTGCCACGGAAGCCACGTTATCCGAGGATCACGGTTGAAGAACGTCCTTTGCCGCTTCACAAGTGCGGCCGTCGACCGAAGCGCTTCGTTGCGGGCTGCATCGATAGAGATTCGTTCTTCAAGAACCTCGATGAGCTCGCGATAACCGACCGCATGTCTGGCCGTATCCCCCATTGATGGGAGCAGCGACTCAACCTCTTCGTACAGGCCCAGCTCGAGCATGCCGTCGAACCTCGTCCTGATCCGGTCGTCGGAGTCCTCGCCGGCGTCAAGCCCAAAGCCTGTAAAGGGGAGGTGTGATTGGTACCGCTTCAGGGCGAGGGCCTCGGGCCTGGCCGCACGCTCGGTTGGTGTTTGGCCCGTGATGCGATGAACCTCGATCGCACGAATCACCCGTCTGGGATTGGAAACGTCCACGACCGAAGCCGCATCGGGATCGATCGTGAGCAGCACGTCGACTCGCTCTGCTTTGTCGAGTGACTCGATATCTGCCCGAACATCAGGATCGGTGGGTGCGAACGTCATCGGATCAACCAGGGATCGGAAGTGGAGCCCCGACCCCCCAACAATGATCACCTTTCCGTGACTCCCGAGCAGTGCATCGATCGAGGCTCTGCCGGATTCCTGGAACTGCTTGGCGTTGTAGGCCTCAGAAGGGTCGACGACATCGACCATGGCATGGGGAATCCGCTCTTGCGTCGCGAGGTCGGGTTTTGCAGTCCCGATATCCATTCCTCGGTACACCTGCATTGAGTCGACCGAGACGATCGCCGCGTTGTGCCGTTCAGCCAGCGTCTCAGCGATCGCCGACTTGCCGGACGCAGTGTGACCGACGATCGCAACGATGCTCAGGAGACTCTCTCCCCGAGGAGGTAGTGAGGCGCCGCCCTCGTGACACGCGCCTCAAAGAAGGTCCCTGGCTCGAAGGTTCCCGGCACGTGAATGATTCGGTTGCCGCGGCTCCTGCTTGTCGCAACCTGATCATCGCGTTTCGATGGCCCCTCGATCATCACCCGCTCGGTCATTCCGACCCTGCCCTTGTTGCGGGTAAAGGTGATGTCATTCTGGAGTGCAACCAGCCGATCGAATCGGCCCTGGATGACTTCGGGGTCAACCTGGTTGTCCATGGTTGCTGCCGGCGTGCCCGGACGTGCGGAGAACTGGAACATGAATGCGTTGTCGAACTGTGCCTTCCCCATGACGTCAAGCGTGTCCTGAAAGTCCGCCTCGGTCTCGCCGGGAAATCCGACGATGACATCGGTGGAACTCGCAAGATCAGGAACGATGCCCCGCATCATCTCCAATCGGGCCAGGAACCGATCGCCGGTGTAGCCGCGATGCATCGCAGCGAGGATGCGGTCCGACCCCGATTGGAGTGGAAAGTGAATTTGCTCGCATACCGATGGTGTCTCTGCCATTGCATATGCGACATCCTCTCGGAAGTCCTTTGGGTGCGGGCTTGTGTATCGAATCCTCTCGATGCCTTCAACCGTCCCGGCCCGACGGAGGAGGTCGGCAAAGAGCGGCTTGCGTCCGTTCAGATCAAGATCGCGCCCGTACGAGTTCACGTTCTGCCCGAGGAAGGTGATCTCCTTCACGCCCGATGCTGCAAGCGACTCCACTTCTCGCATGATGTCGCCGGGCCGCCGTGAGATCTCTGCACCTCGCACGATTGGAACGATGCAAAACGTGCAGGAATTGTTACAGCCCACGGTGATCGTCACCCATGCTGAATGTTGTGACTCTCTGTGTACAGGCAAACCCGATGGGATGTCTGACACCGACTTGGTTTCGTCCCAGATCTCGGTGATCGGGCCCCACTCATCAGCGTGGTCGAGGAGATCGACGACTCGATGCACGTTGTGGGTTCCAAAGACCACGTCCACCCAACCAGCGCGCTCCTGGATCAGATCGCGTTCCTTTTGAGCGGAGCATCCACCAACGGCGATTCGCAGATCGGGATTGTCGGTCTTCTGTCGCTTCAGGGAGCCAAGGAACCCATAGAGCTTGATATCCGCGTTCTCCCGAATCGTGCACGTGTTCAGCACGATCAGATCAGCGTCGTCGGCTGAGTCGGTCTTCACCATTCCATCCGACTCAAGCAGGCCGGCAATGCGTTCGGAGTCGTGTTCGTTCATTTGGCAGCCGAAGGTGCGCACGAAGTAGCGCTGCCCGACTCGCGTCGGCGTGCGTGTTTCTTTGACACCCGGCATGCCCAGGTCAACGACTTGCGTCATGTCTCCGCCTTCTAGCGTGCGAAGTCTTTCGCCCGATACTCACGGATCACGGTGACTTCAATCTGACCCGGGTATTGAAGGTCATCCTCCAGCTTTCTGGCAATCCGTCGAGCGAGATCCTTGGAACCCATGTCATCGAGCGATCCTGGATCTACGACAACGCGGACCTCGCGGCCAGCTTGGAGAGCAAACACCTTCTCCACACCATCAAACCCCTGGGCGATCTCTTCAAGCCGCTCAAGGCGCCGTACGTACGACTCAAGAGCCTCCCGACGAGCCCCGGGCCTTGCAGCCGAAACAGCGTCTGCTGCCTGCACGATGACAGCTGTCAACGTTCTCGGCTCCACCTCGTTGTGGTGCGCTTCTATTGCGTGGACGATCGCAGCATCTTCTCCAAAGCGTCGGGCGATCTCTGCACCTATGAGTGCATGGGATCCACCCACTTCGTGGCTGACTGCCTTACCGATGTCGTGAAGGAATGCGGAGCGTTTTGCTTCCGCATCGTCGACACCGAGTTCAGCGGCAAGCATTCCTGCAATGTGTGCTGATTCCACAAGGTGATCAAGGACGTTCTGGCCGTAGCTGGTTCGGTACCGCAATCGGCCGACAAGTGTTGTGAGCTCCGGGTGAAGGCGGGTAATGCCGACTTCAAGCATTGCCCACTCCCCTGCGTCCCGAATCGACTGCTCGACCTCGTCACGGGCCTTCTCGTACGCCTCTTCAATTGATGTCGGGTGAATTCGTCCGTCCTCGACCAACCGTTCCAGAGCACGCCTCGCGACTTCTCGCCGAACTGGGTCAAACGTGGACACGGCGACAGACTCCGGGGTGTCATCGACAATCAGATCGACGCCTGTCACCGCTTCGAACGTACGAATGTTGCGTCCGTCCCTGCCAATGATTCGGCCTTTCATGTCGTCCGAAGGAAGGGCCACAGACGAAATCGTTGTTTCAGACACAACATCTGAGGCCATGCGCTGGATAGCCGTTGCAAGGATTCGTCTCGATCGACGCTCGGCCTCTTCTCTGGCCTTCGTCTCAAGGTCGCGTACGAGGACCATTGCATCCCTGCGGGCCTCATCCTCGACCTTCTGAAGAAGCTCTTCCTTGGCAGCCTTGGAGTCGAATCCGGCGAGCGCTTCGAGCTCAAGCCGCGCATCCTCCTGGACACGAGCGGCCTCTGCCGTTGCGTCCGACGCAGCGCGTTCGCGTTCTATGACCATTTCCTCACGCTGGGTCAGATTCGACGACCGTTGTTCGAGGGTGGCTGCTCGCTGATCAATGCGATCCTCCATGGATCCCATCTCAACGCGACGGTGTTCGATTGTGGCCTCTTCGCGGTCCCGGTAGGTATCCGCAAGGGCTCTGGCTTCCTCTTCTGCCCTCGCAAGGATGCGCTGGGCTTCGATGCGGGCATCCGCAAGCACCTCTTCTGGTGCGGGCGGTTGCTTGACGATCCGTCTGCCGACGACCAATCCCAGCAGGAATACGCCTGCGATCAGTATGCCGGGAAGAAGCAGGCTCAACACCTGATCCATCCTGTCCTCGTTTCAGACCGTCTCGTGAAACGCACGTGCCGAGCCCATTAGGACTCGGCACTCACACGACACGCAGGTTGTTCGACGGGTTACCCCGGGTCCACCTCTGGTTGTGTCGATGCTGTCACGTCTTCGGATTCGGTTTCAGTAGCTATGTGTGTGAATGTCCTTCGATGGTACATCACCACGCTCTATTCGGAAGCGCGAAATTCAATGCAATCGCGGCCCCGACTACTTCTCGTCTGCGACCTCGGCGTCAGCCTCTTCGCCAGCACCCTCGGTGTCCTCCGCCTCCTCATCGGCGATAACCCCAACCGCTCTGAGTACCTGGTCCTGAAGCTGCATTGCGAGCTCTGGGTTCTGCCTGAGGAAGTCTTTCGCCTTCTCCCTGCCCTGACCGAGCTGCTCGTCTTCGTAGGTGAACCATGCACCAGCTTTGCGGACGATTCCCTGCTCAACGGCGACATCAAGAAGGCTTCCCTCTCGAGAGATGCCCTCACCAAACATGATGTCGAACTCAGCAAGACGGAATGGCGGAGCGACCTTGTTCTTGACAATCTTCGTCCGGACCCTGTTTCCGATGTTCTCGGTGCCGACCTTGATCGCCTCGATACGACGGATATCGATACGGACGCTCGAGTAGAACTTCAGCGCACGACCACCTGGTGTCGTCTCGGGCGAACCGAACATCACACCGATCTTCTCTCTGATCTGGTTGATGAACACAGCGGTCGTATCTGACCGGTTGATTGTTCCAGCAAGCTTTCGCAGCGCTTGGGACATCAGCCGTGCCTGAAGACCAACGTGTGTATCGCCCATATCGCCTTCGAGCTCGGCACGAGGGACCAGTGCTGCAACGGAGTCGATCACAACGACATCGAGAGCACCGGATCGGATCAACATATCGGCGATCTCAAGCGCCTGTTCCCCGGTATCGGGCTGTGAGATCAGGAGCTCGTCGATGTCCACCCCGATCGCCTTGGCATAGATCGGATCGAGGGCATGCTCAGCGTCGATGAATGCAGCCGTGCCACCGTTTCGTTGCGCCTCGGCAACAACGTGGAGGGCAAGAGATGTCTTACCGGATGACTCTGGTCCATAGATTTCAACGATCCGGCCTCTCGGCAGACCACCTATGCCAAGCGCAAGGTCAAGTGAAAGCGCCCCCGTTGGAATCGCTTCGATCTTGCGGATCTCATCGGTGCCAAGACGCATGATTGCGCCCTTGCCGAATTGTCGCTCGATCTGCGACATCGCCATCTCGAGGTTCTTCTCACGCTCGCTGGATGCGTCTGCAGCCATTGCATTCCCTTTCGTCTCAGTGTCCGTCACGGTATCTCGTGCCTGTGACACGATCGGTGTTGCGCCGTGTCCGGACTGGATAGGAGACTAGACGAACATGTGTTCGATTGGTGGCATTTGGGTAACCGGGACGTTCGGCTACCCGAACTCCAGCATCGCAACATGCTCGCCATCGTGGACATCGCCGGTGTCCTCGTAGCCCAGCGACTTGTAGAAGCCCTCTGGTCCACCGTCGGATGGCACGTAGGACAAGTAGATCCGGTCGCCGCCCGGCCGCGTCTGCACGTACTCGTGGACCAATGCCATCGCGTGCCGGCCGTATCCCGAGCGCTGATACCGCTGGTCGATCATGAAGCGCCACAGGTAGTACCTGGGTTTCTCGTCGTCGTCGGACAGCATGACAAAGCCGACAGGCTCATCATCTGCGTACACCGCCCGCACCCACACCTTCGTGGTGGCGAATGCTTGCGCCAGGGATACAACGTTGGGCGCAACGAAGTCGTCTTGGTCATCGGCAACGGAGAGGTCGATCACGGCCTTGACGTTGTCGTCGTCGACAAGTCGGAGTGTCACGGTTCGTGGGTCGTCAGTCATGGCGAGAGTGTACGACGGATGCTGACTCGATCAGGACAGGGTGAGATCATCGATCTCTCGATACCGCAGTCCTCCGGTGGTGCGTTCCGATCGGAACAACACGACGCGGTCGACGGGGATCCGAACGGAGAAGTCCCCGAACGATGCAATGAGCGGCTCGACATTGACGCGTGGACGAAGCCGAGACAATGTCACATGCGGTACGAACGGTCGCTCCTCTGCTGGAAGGCCCACCTCACGGACCGCTTCCTCAGACAGTGCCGCAAGGGAAGAAAGCACATTGTCGTGGTCCCGGACACCGGCGTAGACGATGCCAGCCTTCCGAGGATCAGGAAAGGCGCCGAGACCCGTGAGGGTCACGGAGCTGATGGGAACATCAAGCGTCTGTTCGAGTTCGGCGAGCGCGCGGTCGACGGTCACATCGTCCACCTCGCCCATGAATCGAACAGTGATGTGCCAGTTTTCCGGTGGCACTCGGCGACCCGGTACTCGGTGTCCCGATGACGCCTCGCTCAAACCTGCAGCCAAGAGATGGCAATCCTCACCGCTGATGGGAACGGCCAGGAAGGCGTTTCCGCTCATGTGGTCATTGCGATCCGGACCTGGTGGAGCGCGGCAGTTGCGGTGTACGTTCGCACCCGCTCCCTGTCACCAGGCATCCGGAAGGTACGGGCTCTCTCGCCGATGGGCGTCACCACAGCCACGCACATGGTGCCCGTCTTTTGTTCGAGCGGATCCGGTCCCGCAGAGCCCGTCACTGATACGGCAACGTCGACGTTGAGCACTCGCCTTGCACCGCGAGCCATCTCAAGGGCGGTCTCCTCTGAGACAACGCCGAACTCTTCGATCGTCTCTTCGGACACTCCAAGCACCGACTTCTTCACGTCTGGCGCATAGGCGCCGATCGATCCTCGAAAGGTCTCGCTCGAGCCCGGAATCGAAGTGAGCCGCGAGGCCACTATCCCTGCTGTCGCAGACTCGGCGGTCCCGATCGTCCAGCCCTTCTCGCGAAGCGCCTCATGGATGATCGTCTCAACGGTGTCCTCGTCAGCACCAAACACGAAGTCGCTCAACCGGCTGCGGACCTCGGCCTCCAACGGTGCAATCAGTTCTCTCGCTCCCGCCTGAGATGCTGCCCGTGCGGTGAGCCGAATCTTGATGACACCAGAGGATGCAAGAAATGCAACGGTTGGGTTGTCTGAAGCCTGGAACAGGTCGTCCAGTGTCTCGCCGACGGCGGCCTCCGACATTCCCCACGAACGAAGGACTCTGCTTACCACCACACCTCGTTCCGAACCGGACAGATCCACAAGGAACGGCATCACCTCGTTGTCGAGCATGAATAGCATTTCTTGCGGCACCCCCGGTAGGGCAACGACCCAGCACCCATCGACCAGGTGCCGGAACCCCGGGGCGCTGCCCTTCGGGTTCGGAATCACCACGGAACCGCTTGGTCTGTAGGCCTGCCGACGGTTTGATTCTGGGAATTCGCGGCCTCGCGCTTCCCAGTCGGACTTCAGTTGTTCGGCGTAGTCCTCGTCGTACTCGAGTTCCACGCCATCCACAGCGGCGACGACCTCACGAGTGACATCATCCTGCGTTGGACCGATGCCCCCGGTCATGATCAGAACATCAGAACGGGCCGCAGCCGATCGAATCGCATCGGCCATACGATCCGGATTGTCTCCGACCACGGCCTGGTGACGATGTGTGAATCCGTGATCAGCGAGTCGCGATGCGATCTCAGCTGCGTTCGAGTTCACGATCTGGCCGAGCAGCAGCTCGGTACCGATCGCGAGTGTTTCGACATTCATTGCGAGACAACCGTCCCCGACAGGTCCGATCCGTAGGAACCGTCGATCTCGACGTCAACCCACGCACCCGTGTCGCCACTGTCGAGCAGGATCATCCCGTCGATCTCTGGCGCTTCGCGATAGGACCTCCCCACCGGCTGCCCTTCCTCGACCTGATCGACGAGCACGTGCATCCTCGATCCCACGACCGCTGCATTCGCGGCCGCAGTGAGGTCGTCCTGTATCGAGTGGAGGTGCCTGAGTCGCTCGCTGATCTCGTTCGAGGGAACCTGTCCATCCAAAGTCGCGGCCACCGTTCCTTCCTCAGCGCTATAGGGAAAGAATCCGGCCCAGCTCAGCTTGGCTTCCCGAAGGAAGTCGGCGAGGGTCTCAATGTCGTCCTCCGTCTCCCCCGGATATCCCACGATGAAGCTTGACCTTGTCGCAGCATCGGGAGCCGCATCCCTGATTGATCGGATGAGATCGAGATGCTTTTCACCGCTACCCGGCCGTTTCATCGACCGCAGCAGCGTCGGCGATGCATGCTGAAGCGAGAGATCGAAATAGTTGGCGATGGTCGGATGGGTGGCCATCAGCTCGATGAGTGCGGGTCTGATCTCGCGCGGATAGAGGTAGTAGAGCCGGAGGCGGCCGAGCCCGTCCACATCTGCGACCTGCTCGACGAGAGCTTCGATTGATCCCGATCCGTTGTCTCGGCCATACGCGGCAAGGTCCTGTGCAACGAGCACGACCTCTTGGACGCCTCCACCCACCAGGTGCGATACCTCTGCCACGATGCTCTCGCCCGATCGCGACCGCTGCTTGCCACGAATCAGTGGGATTGCACAGAATGCGCACGTCTTGTCGCAGCCCTCTGCCACCTTGACGTATGCATACGGAGTTGTCGATGTCGGCCGCTCGACGACATTGAGGATGTCCATCTTGGAACGGCGCACACCGGAGATTGTGATCGGCTCCCAATGCGTCATTGCATCAAGCTCTCCAACCAGCTCTGGGTAGCGGTCAAGCCCGATCACGGCATCGGCCTCGGGCAATGCGTCGACGAGCTCCTGCTCGTACCGTTGCGCCATACAGCCCATCACGACAAGCTTGGCGTCCGATGCCTTCTCCTCGGACAGCTGCAGGATTGTGTCAATCGACTCACGTCTGGCGGCGTCGATGAACCCGCAGGTGTTCACCATCACCACATCTGCCGTTGCCGGATCGCTGGCATCGGTGTACCCGGCGTCGCCAAGTACGGCGGTGATCTTGTCGCTGTCGACCTGGTTTTTCGAGCAACCGAGCGTCGTCAGCCAAATAGAGGGAGCGGGCATGACTGCGAGGGTAGGCGGCTGAGGGTGCTGAGCCGGTCGGCGTCCGACAGATGTTCGCCTACCTTTGCGGACATGACCGACTCATCGATCACACAGCATGTGTGGGTGCTTGCCCAGCTTGCCGGGGACGATGGCAACCTGACGGACGCGCTTCCTGACGTGGAGGCCACTCTCGAATTCGCTGAGGATCGAGTGGGAGGATCCGCATCGTGCAATCGATTCACCACGTCAGGCGAATTGACCGAGCTTCCTGATGCGATGGCGCTGACGATGATGATGTGCCCAGAGCCAGTGATGGCTCAGGAACGGAGGTATCTCGCTTTGCTACACGCGATCGAGAGCGTTGAGATCGATGGCGGTCTACTTGTGGCACGGGACACGGCCGATAGCCCCATCCTCATCTGGCGAGCGAACCAATCCGCTATCTGAGCGGCACCATCTTTCCGACACGTTTCGAGAAGGCAATCCTCTCGGTGTAGCCAACCGATCGTGCAAGGTCCATGGCGGCGTCCCTGCCACGTGCGCAGTGCTCCGGCACGTGGGCATCAGAGGCAAGTGTGATTGGCACACCGTGGTTGAAGAACCGTTGGAGCAGTGGCTCAGCGGGATACATCTCGCCTGCGGGTTGATACAAACCAGCCGTTGAGACCTCAACGGCAGTACCGCCCCGGGCTGCCGCCACGGCAAGGTTCTCGTACATGTCGAGCGGCGGCTGTGGCAGGAAGATTCCTTGCTTCTTCACGACGTCCGCATGGGCGAGCACATCGAAAAGGCCGGACGCCGCCAACTCGGATTCGACGCGGAAATACTCGTCATATGCAGCTTCTCGCCCGACGCGGTCGAACTCGCCGATCTGTTCCGGCAGGTCGACTCCCCAAGCGCCGAGCCAATGGGTCGATGCGATGAGGATGTCCCACGGATACGGGGAAAGAAACTCCAATACGGCCTGTGCCGTATCCGGGAAATAGTCGACCTCAAGACCAAGGAGTACCGGAAGACCGCGGTCCTTTGCTGCGACTACTGCCTGAACGTACCGGTCAAGCGATAGCACCCGTTCGGACGCGACGTATGCCTCCGTCCTGTCGGCCAGGTGTGCGTGCCCGCTCCCCTCCCACCAGGGTCCGAGCACAGGCCCAGACTCCACGCACCGGTACAGGTGCTCTGTGAATGCGATCTCGGTGGCACCATTTGAGAGCGCGGCTTCGACGTAGGCCTCGATGTGATCCATCGGATACTGGCCGGGTGGTGGTCCGTCGCCGGTGTGGGGGCCGTGCGGATGCAGGTGAACGTGATAATCGCCCATGGATGGCGAGCGTAGCCGAGCCCGGCGCCACCGATTTCTCGGGTCGTGTCCCTATTCAGCGGGTGGGACGGGAATCCCACGGTCCTGGAGGATCCCCTTCAGGATGCCGATCCGGTTCTTGATTTCGCCGAGACCCATCGCATCATCAATGCCCTTGTTGATCTGGACGCCACCGAGGTTGCCCATCTCGCTCGAGGTGGCACCGCCGCTCCCTGCCTGTTGCACGAGATCGATCCGTTGCTTCTCGATGTACTTCATGCGGTCCCGCAAACTCGCGAGCTCGGCGAGGAGTTCCTCATCGCTTCTCCCGCGGTCCATCGGGTTGTCCCCCGAGCGGGCGATCGAGCGGAGCTCGTCTTGCTGCCTTCGCAGCTCGTAGCGTTCTTCGAACGCGTCGTCTGGCAGATCGAGCAGCCGTTTTTGGACGTCAGCAAGCTGGCGAGTGATGTCGTCATCAACCATCGACACCTACGGTAACCCCATATGACGCGACGAGCACGGCACTTCGCCATCCTCTGACCGAGTTGAAGACCGCAATCGCATCGCTTGATGGCAGCTCGGCAGCGCTGATACTCCCCTCCACCACCGTTCCGTCTCGTAGCAACTGAGCCCGCATGACGCCGGGAAGAAGTCCGTCTTCGATCGGTGGGGTGAGCCATTCGCCATCGAGAAGGACCGCAATGTTTGTGAAAGTCCCCTCGGTCACGTTGCCGTGATCGTTCGTGAGAAGTACCTCGTCGGCATCAGCGTGTCGTTTCATCCGGATCACGTAGCGGCTTCGGTCCGTTGTCTTGTGATACCACCGGATGTCGGTTCTCTCAATGGGATCGAAATCGATCGCCACGTGGACAGGCCCGGCATCGACTCCTGGCTTTGTCCGGAAGCGGGCAGGCGCAGGGTCGGTGTCAATTCGCGGACCCGCCGAAGATGCGGTAACCCTGACCTTCGTGGGCGCAGTGAGCACTTGCTCGAGAGCGGTGAGGCCACTCGCTATCGCATCAATAGCGACGTCGATACCGAGGAACGAGGCTGATGCCCTGAGACGAGCGAGGTGCTCATCGAGCCACACATATTCGCCGTCCCATCGGATGGATTCGAATACCCCCTCCGGCGACGGTCGGGACGACAGCACGAGCGCCTTTGTCAGGGCTTCGTCGTATTCGTCATCTGCACTCGAATCCCATATCACGCCCCCGCCGACGTGATAGCTCGCTATCCCCTCTTCCGCGTTCAGCACGGCGGTGCGAATCGCCACGTTGAACGTGGCTCCGTCGAGTCCGTCACCTGGCGGAACCAGCCCGATTGCGCCGCAATATGGGCCGCGTGCGTGGTGCTCGACTTCCGAGATGATCTCGGTTGATCTCGGTTTCGGCGCTCCGGTCACCGATCCACAGGGGAACAGGGCATGGAACACGTCGCCAAGCTCGATAGCGTCCGACAACTCGGCAGAGATCTGCGAGGTCATCTGCCAGACGGTCGGGTACTTCTCGATGGCGAAGAGCTCCTCGACGTCAACCGATCCAAATTCTGCGATCCGACCGAGGTCGTTTCGGATCAGATCCACGATCATCAGGTTCTCAGCGCGATCCTTCTCGGACGCGGCGAGCTCGGCTGCAAGCGCAGCATCCTCTTCCAGCCATCTCCCTCTCGGGCGGGTCCCCTTCATCGGGCGTGTCGTTATGCGGCGGCCGTCAACTCGAAAGAATCTCTCGGGCGATGCGCTGATCACGTGTGTCTCGTCGTGCCAGATGTGGGCGCCATATCTCGCTCGCTGGCTGTGCATCAGGTCGCCGTATAACGCAGCCGCATCACCGTTGAATGCTGCTCGCAAGGGAAATGTGAGGTTGACCTGGTAGGTGTCGCCGTCTCGGATGTGGTCGCGTACGACCTTGAAGGCCCCTTCATACTCGGACCGTTCAATTGCAGGTGACCATCGAGAGACCGAGTAGGCGCCCTGCGGCGCGCGTTCATGCGTTGTGCTTGAAAGAGTGTCGGCTCGACCGAAGACGCCGAACCACGCATACGGACCGTCTGGCTGTCCGGGGACTTCGAGCGATCGGTCGAACGCTGGCGCCGCGTCGTAGGTGACGTACCCAGCAACCCAGCGGCCTTGCCGCGCTGCCGATGCCACAGCCTCGAGCGCATCAGGCACGTCGTCGAGAGCCTTGGCCTCGATGGCTTCTACTGGCTCGCTGAGAACCACGGTCGACCGGGTTTCTGCGTCGTCGAACTGTGCGCCGTACATCACGTTGAGGCTACGCACGTCGGCGCCTCGCCGATGCACTATCTCGGCGAGGGTTTGGCCGTCCTCGTATGCTGCCTGAACGAATCGGAGGATCCACAATGCACATGCAAGATGACTTCCCGCTGCTCTTGAGCACGCTGTACGACAACGCTGTGTGGCAGTACCCACAGCAGGAAATCCTTTCGGTTGAGTCCGACCTTTCGTTGCATCGCACGACCTATCTAGAAACCGACGACAGGGTTCGACGGCTTGCTGCTGCCCTGGATCAGAAGCTCGGCACGTCTGTGGGTGATGCGATCGGCACCTTTGCGTGGAACAACATCCGCCATCACGAGCTCTATTGGGCCACGGCGAACTCCGGCCGCATCTGTCACACCATCAATATCAGGTTGTTCCAGGACCAGGTCACCTACATCGTGAACCACGCCGAGGACAAGGTCATCTTTGTCGACCCCGATCTTGCCCCTCTGCTTGCTCCGCTCGTTGACACCTTCGACACCGTGGAGACGATCGTCGTCATGGGTGCCACTGCCGAAGGTTCAGGAATCGAAGGTGCGATTGCGTACGAGGATCTCATTGCCGACGTCGCACCCGTGGAGAGCTGGCCATTGCTCGATGAGCGATCACCGATGATGTACTGCTACACGTCGGGGACCACCGGTCACCCGAAGGGCGTTGCGTACACCCAGCGCTCCACCTACCTCCATACGCTTTCGAATATGGCGGCGAATCCCATCTACGACGTCGACAATCTGCTCCCGGTCGTCCCGATGTTCCATGCATCAGCATGGGGATACCCATGGATGGCCGTGACCGCAGGCTCCAAGATCACCTACCCCGGACCTGACCTGTCGGGGAAGGCACTCACGGATCTGTTCGTCGACGAAGGGGTCACTTTCTCTGCAGGTGTGCCAACGGTGTGGCTTGGGATCCAGCAGCATCTCGAGGCGAATCCGGATATCGACATTTCGCACATGCGGGCGCTTTTCTGCGGAGGCAGCGCAGTGCCTCGGTCGATGATCGACTGGTTCGAGCGTGAGCGCGGCGTACGGGTTGTGCAGGGTTGGGGCATGACGGAAACGAATCCGGTTGCGTCTGCTGCAACCATCAAGCCGGCGTTGTCGGACAAGCCATGGGAAACGCAGCTCGATGTGCTGGAGACCGCCGGGCGGCCGATTCCCGGGCTCCAGGTGAAGATCGTGGACGAGAACGATGAGGCTCTCCCACATGACGGTGAGGCATTTGGCGAGTTGCTCATTCGGGGACCCTGGATCGCAGCGGAGTATTACAAGGACGATCGGTCCAAGTTCTCCTTTGTTGATGGCTGGCTGCGTACCGGTGATGTGTGCAAGATCACCCCAGAGGGGTACATCCGCATCACCGACAGAGCCAAAGATGTCATCAAGTCCGGCGGAGAGTGGATTTCATCGCTGGATGTGGAGAATGAACTGATGGCGCATCCGAAGGTTGCTGAGGCAACTGTGGTTGGCCTCTCCCATCCAAAGTGGCAGGAGCGGCCCGTCGCATTCATCGTCGCTCGTCCCGACATTGAGGTCACCTCCGAAGAGCTATCCGATTTCATCGCACCGCGCATCGCTGCGTGGTGGATGCCCGACGAGTTCATCTTCATTGAGTCAATCCCGAAGACAGGAACAGGGAAGTTCGACAAGAAGGTCGTTCGGGACGAATACAAGGACCTGCTTATGGCGGACGGTTCATAGCCAAGTCACTCGCTTGGTTCCACAATGACGAAGAGCGCCGTTTGCACGACGCTCCTCTATGGCTGGGAATGGCGGGTCCTAGCCGAGAACTGACTCGAGTTCGTCTTCGCTGATGAGCACGGATCGGGCTTTCGATCCCTCCGAGGGCCCAACGACGCCCTTTGCTTCAAGAATGTCCATGACGCGGCCAGCCCGGGCGAATCCGATGCGGAGCTTGCGTTGCAGCATCGATGTCGAGCCCAACTGGGAACGGACCACAAGCTCAATCGCTTGCCGCATGATCTCGGGATCCTCTCCATCGAACTCTTCGACGTCGGCCTGTGCCTTGGTTGCGGTCTCGAATACCTCAGCATCTCGGTACTGCGCCTCGCGCTGTTCCCTGACCCAGTCCACAACACCGTGGATCTCAGCTTCAGAAACAAAGGAACCCTGCATGCGTTCCGGTTTCGGATCGCGCGCCGTCACAACGAGCATGTCGCCGAGACCGACAAGTTTGTCCGCACCTGCCTGATCGATAATCACTCGAGAGTCCGTCTGGCTTGCCACTGAGAACGCAAGCCGGGACGGCACGTTGGCCTTAATCACACCGGTGATCACGTTGACGGATGGGCGCTGCGTTGCGAGCACAAGGTGGATGCCGACGGCACGTGCCATCTGGGCGATACGCACGATCGAGTCCTCAACAACCCGACCCGCAACCATCATCAGGTCGTTGAGCTCATCGACCACCACCACGATGTACGGGAAGCGGTCAAACATTTCTTCGTCGAGAGCGCCTGCGTCGTATTGCTCGCGGTATGAGTCGATATCGCGTACCCCTGCATCTGCAAGAAGGTCGTAGCGGCGGTCCATCTCGCCGACAGCCCACTGGAGGGCGTCGGCGGCCTTCTTCGGGTTCGTGATCACACGTGTCAGCAGGTGAGGCGCATCGTTGTACTGACCGAGCTCTACCCGTTTCGGGTCAACAAGAATCAGACGCACTTCTTCGGGGGTCGCCCGTACAAGGATCGAGGTCAGCAGCGAGTTGATGCACGAAGACTTTCCCGCACCTGTCGCTCCGGCGATCAACACGTGAGGAAGCTCAGTCAGCCTGAGAAGTCGCGGTGTTCCGGAGACATCCATCCCGAGGCTGACAAGCATCGGGTCGTGATCTTTGCTGGCCTCGTCCGAAGTGAGGACGTCGCCAATCGTCACGAGCTGACGCTTTCGGTTTGGTACCTCGACGCCGATCGCAGACTTTCCCGGGATCGGTGCAAGGATCCGGACATCGGCAGCTGCGAGGGCGTACGCGATGTCGTTGCTGAGGTTGGTGACCTTGTTGACCTTGACCCCTGGTGCAAGCTCGATCTCATATCGAGTAACAGTGGGTCCAGGGACGATTCTGACGAGTTTGGCATCGACGCCGTGTTGGCGAAGTGAGTCCTCGAGTGCCTCTCCTGTCTCCTTCAGTCCTCTGCCATCGTGGTTTTGTGCAGTCGAAAGCTTGAGGATGTCGAGAGGAGGGAGCGTGTAGCCCTCGGTGCTCGGCGCTGGCTTTGGCTTTGCGGCCTTCTTTGCCTTGGCAGGCTTCGCCGGCTCGGGCTCAACAACGGATTCTGGCACTGCGAGTTCGGGTTGAACCGCTGCGTCGGGCTCCCGAATGTCAACAATGACCTCGGTCGTGGCGTCGTCGGCTGATCGTTCGGGCGTGAGGTCTCCGATCATTTTCCAACTCGACCGGATCGATGCAGCGATGCTCCGAATGACGTCTCCGAGTGATGCGCCGGTTATGAGGAGGGCACCCACGCCGATGACCGCAATGAGAATGACCATCGCTCCCCAGTACCCGGTGAGTCTTTCAAGCGGGAAAGCGATGATCGAGCCGACTGCGCCACCGCTCTCTTCCACAGACTCTCCGGCTGCAAGCGGTGCGTTGCCGGTCATCAGGTGGAACAGCGCGACGGACCCGAGGAACAGGATCGCAAGACCGGACACGGTTCTGGCGTGGTGATCCTTGTTGATGACACCAATCATGGTGAGGCCGGCAAAGACGAGGGCGAATGGAACGACGAACGCCCACATTCCTACGACGAACTGCAGGACCGTTGCCGCGGAGCCACCAATGGGTCCCGACAATTCAAAGAATGAGAGAAAGAGAAGGAAGCCAGCAGCGATGAGCGCGACGCCCCAGACGTCGGCCTTGTGGTCCCCCAAGTGATCGCCAACCTTTGTCGGTACTCCCCTTAGCGCAAGGGTTGCCCGCTTGGTCAGCGTCGGTTTCTTCTGTTTGCGCTTTGCAGCACTCCGCCCCGTGGCCCGACCGCTTTTGGTCTTTGTTGCCATGGGGCACGAACTGTACCCGACCCGCGCGCTACATCCAACCACCCTCCGCGCGCCCTCTCGCGCGAGGAGTTACAAACGTGTAATTCGATGGATAGAGAGGGGGGGACTCCCCTACACCTCGACGACGACCGGGAGCACCACGGGACGGCGTTTGACCGAGCTGCGAACCGCCCTGGTTGCAGAGTTGCGAACTCTTCTGCGAAGGGTATCGGGATCGATCGGAAGCTCGAGTGTCGCGATCGATGCGGTGACCCTGTCTTTCACCATGGTGTGGAGGTCATCGTCATCGGTTGTCACGCCGTGCGAGTCGACATCTGGCCCGATCAGCACCTCGCCGGTCGAGAAGTTGATACCGACGGTGACGATCATGACGCCGTCGTCGGCAAGGTGCCGCCTGTCACGAATGATCGTGTCGGCCTCACCGACCTCTGTTCCGTCGACATAGACGTACCCGGCTGGGATCGCACCGCGCTCGACAGTCAGCTTGCCATTGTCAAGGACGACCACGTCGCCGTCCTCACATATCTCAACCTCGGGAATGCGCATTTCCTTGCCGAGGGCAGCGTTTGCGACCATGTGGCGATATTCGCCGTGAACCGGAACCAGTGCGTCCGGTCGCACTGCGTTGTAGAACGTTTTTAGCTCCTCGGCTGCTGCATGGCCGCTCACGTGCACGTGGGTGTTGCGGCCGTGATAGACCTGCACACCCGCTCGATACAGGTTGTTGATGACCCTCGACACCCGTGTTTCGTTGCCCGGAATCGGTGTCGCAGAGATGATGACGGTGTCTTCTTCGCTCAGCGAGACGAGCTTGTGTTCGCCGGATGCCATAAGGGAGAGGGCTGCAAATGGTTCGCCTTGAGAACCCGTCGAGATGATTGCGGTGTCGACGTCGGGCATGTCCACAAGTTCATCAAGGTCGACGAGCGAACCTTCGGGGATGTTGAGCACGCCCATCTCGGCTGCGATGTCGCTGTTGCGAAGCATCGACCGACCGATGAAGGCGAATTTGCGGCCATCCCGGACAACTGCATCTACCGCTTGCTGAACGCGGTGCACGTGTGAAGCGAAGCATGCAACGATCACCCGCCCATCGGCGTGCGACACGATCTCATCGAGTCGTTCACCAACGGTCACCTCTGATGGCACATAGCCAGGCCGCTCTGCGTTTGTTGAGTCAGCGAGCAGGAGCCGCACGCCGCGCTTGCCGACTGTGGCGAATGATCGGAGATCGGTTGGGACGCCATCGATCGGTGTGGGATCAAGCTTGAAATCGCCGGTGTGCAGCACGATGCCCTCAGGAGTGTCGAAGGCGACGCCTGCGGCATCGGGAATCGAATGCGAGACCGGGATGAAGGTGAACCGGAAGGCGTCGTGGTCGACCCATTCGTAGGGCTGCACTGCGCGAAGGTCAGGCTCGATACCGTGTTCTTCAAGGCGTGCTTTCGCAAACTCAACGGTGAGCGGCGTTCCGTACACGGGCACGTTGACCTCGCGAAAAAGGAATGCGAGTGCCCCGATGTGGTCCTCGTGACCGTGTGTGAGCACGATGCACTTGAGGCGGTGCGCCTCCGCGAGAACTGAGCTGAAGTCGGGGAGAACAAGATCGACGCCGAGCATGTCCTCTTCGGGAAACATCAGCCCGCAGTCGAGCAGTGCGACATCGCCGTCTATCTCAATGGATGCGCAGTTCCGTCCGACCTCGCCGAGGCCGCCCAGGAATCCGACCTTGACGCTCATGTACCGCGGAACGCCAGTACGGGCTCAAGCGCCCGACCGACGGCCTGCACGGTGCTCTCCTTGGCAGGCAAGAGGGGAAGCCGTGGTTCACCCACGTCGTCCCAGAATTCGTTGAGTGCTCCCTTGAGCGGCATGGGGCTCGGCTCTTCAAAGAGCGACTGGTTCAGCGGTTTGAGGAGATCGTTGATCAAGTTTGCGCGTTCCCAATCTTCCTTCAGCGTTGCTTCCACCATCGTCGAGATCTCGGGCCCGGCGAGGTGGGAGGTCACCGACACAACGCCAACTGCGTTGGCAGCGACCAGATCCTTGGTCACCGTGTCACTACCCGAGTACACAGCAAAACCCTCAGGCAGAGCCTCAATCGCTCGGACGGACCAATCAACATCGTCCACAGCATCCTTGACGGCAACGATGGATGGGTGGCCAGCAAGATCAACAAGCGTGTCGATCTCGATCCTCGTGGCGGATCGGCCTGGGATGTTGTAAACCATCAGCGGTAGATCGGTTGATTCAGCGATGGCTCGCATGTGTGCAGCGATGCCCTCTTGGGGAGGCTTTGTGTAATAGGGCGTTACCGCCATCGCGGCGTCTACACCTGCCTCGGCAGCGGCCTCGGTGAGGGCGATCGATGCAGCCGTGTCGTACGTTCCTGTGCCTGCAATCACGCTCATTGAGCCTTTGGCCGCATCGACGGCTGCCCGGAAGAGCGCGACCTTTTCGGGCTTGCTCAGGGTTGCTGATTCACCGGTTGTTCCTGCAACGACAATGCCGTCGGAGCCGTGTCGGTACAGGTGATTGATGAGTTTCCAGAAGGCGGCGTAGTCGACGGCGCCGTTGCCATCGAATGGCGTCACGATCGCGGTCAGCACCCTTCCAAAAGGGGCGTCCGGGCGGTGTTGCATGACCGAGAACTTACCACGGGACCCTCAATAGTCTGGCTCCCATGGAAGACACAAGCCCGTACATCAAGGATGTGACAACCGAGGACTTCCAGCAGGAGGTCCTCAATCGATCACGTGAAGTCCCCGTGCTCGTGGACTTTTGGGCCGAGTGGTGTGGACCGTGCAAAACCCTGTCGCCGCTTCTCGAACGGATGACGGAAGACTCCGCTGGCGCTTTTGAACTCGCAAAGGTCGACGTCGACGCAAACCAGGAGCTATCGACACAGTTCCTCGTCCAGTCAATTCCGACCGTCGTCGCTATCAAGGACGGCAAAGAGATCAATCGGTTCACCGGCGCGCTTCCCGAAGCCCAGATCCAAGCCTTCCTCGAGACGGTACTGCCGACGGAACTCGACCTCATGGTTGACGAAGCGAGGACCGCGCTCGTGACCGGCGACTCTGCCGGCGCTGAATCGATTCTCCGCGAAGTGCTGGCGCAACAGAGCGACCATCAGGACGCCGGGACAAGCCTTGCGGCGCTTCTCATTGACCACGGGGACATCGAGGAAGCATTGATCGTGCTCGGCAAGCTCATCCCCGATGCCGATGTGGAACGCCTCCAGTCGGCCGCCCGATTGCGACAGTCTGCCGGCGACGACGTCACCGATCTTGAGGCCGCCGCTGCCGCCAACCCTGGCGACGACCAGGCTCAACTTGATTTGGCGAGGGCATTGGCCGCTCGCTCCGAGTTCGAGCCTGCGCTCGACATCCTTCTGTCGGTCGTGTCCAAGAAGAACGACTCCAAAGAAGAAGCTCGCCTTGCAATGGTCGACATCTTTGGGGTGCTGGGCAACGAGCATCCACTTACAGCAACCTATCGCCGGCAACTGGCCGCAGCGCTCTACTAGCGCTCACAGCCTCGACCCTTGAAGGTTCCGAGGCGAAGACGTCAGATCTTGAGAAGCGGCTCGAGTCCAACCGAAACGGGATCTGACAGCTGAGCGATGCTGCGAACGGCCAGCAGCATGCCAGGCATGAACGATCGGCGATCCGTTGTGTCATGGGCGATGGACAACACTTCGCCTTCACCGCCAAAGATCACTCGCTGATGGGCAACAAGACCGGGCAGTCGCACCGAGTGCACATGGATGCCGTCGACATCCGCACCGGAGGCTCCCTCGATGATGTCTTCGGAGTCGACCGTTCGCGAGTTCTCACCTGAAGCAGCAGCGATGCGTTCGGCGGTTGCGATCGCGGTCCCCGACGGGGCTTCTGCTTTCTGATCGTGGTGCGCTTCAATGATCTCCGCCACACCGAGATGCGGCGCTGCAATTTCGGAGAGCTTCATCATGAGTACCGCACCGATCGAGAAGTTCGGCACAACGAGGCAATTCCCCGGCCCACTCCCCCACATGTCGCGCAATTCAGAAACCCGATCCGCATCGAACCCGCTGGTCCCCACAACAACGTTTGCACCAAACGAGCGCCACGCAGCCAGGTTCTCCATCACAGTGTCGGGTCGCGAAAACTCGACGATCGTGTCACATGGTTCGAGAGCAGATCGATCCAGTGAGATGGGCAAGCCGCTGATCGTGCCCTCGGTGTATGCGTCGTACAACGCAATGAGGTGTGCATCGTCCTCGTCGGCAAGTGTCGTTGCGGTGAGGGCACCCATCTGCCCTGATGCGCCAGACACCCCGATTTTCACAGCACGAACTCCCTGAGGTCGTCCTCGCCGAATGGGGCGACCGCTCCGATCACGAACGGGCCTTCATACGCTGCTTGTGCCACATCGATGATTTCTTCGTTCGTGACCGCCGCGATTCTGTCCACCGTTTCGGTCACCGTCATGTGCTCGAGCCGGGTGAGTTCGGTACGACCGATGCGGTTCATCCAGCTGTTGGCGTCTTCGAGACCAATAGCGAGAGCGCCCTTGATGTGGCCCTTTGCACGCGCAAGCTCTTCGTCGGTCAACCCGTTTTCTGCAATCAAGGCGATCTGTTCTCGGATGATCTTGAGGACCTCTTCTGATTGCGATGGCGTGGTTCCAACGTAAATCGCTGAGGCGCCGGCGTCGCTGAACGGCAGACGGAACGAGTGGACCGCATACGCAAGGCCTCTCGTCTCTCGAATCTCGTGAAACAACCGTGAGGACATGCCTCCGCCGAGAACGTGGTCCACCAGGGTGAGCGCAAATCGCCGGTCATCGCTTCGCACGATTGAGTGACTGCCGAACACGATGTGTGCTTGCTCTGTTTCCTTCGTTCGTACACGCACGGATGCGTGGGTTGTCGGTGTGCTGAGTGTGCGGGTGATCTCTGGGCCCTGCCATGCACCAAATTGGTCTTCGATCTGCGCAACGATGTCGTTCGGGAGGTTGCCGGCAACGGCAACGACGGTGGAGTGCGGTGAGTACCGGCGACCCCAATAGGTATCGATTGTTTCGCGCGACATCTGGGTGATCGAGTCAACTGTTCCGAGGATCGGAGGCGCCAGCGCGTGGCTCTCCCAGAGTGCTTCGATGAATTGCTCGTGAGCGACATCGGTCGGGTCGTCCTCATTCATGTTGATTTCTTCCAGGACGACATGACGTTCCGAGTCGATCTCCTCCTGGCGGAACGCGGGCCGTTGGAGCATTTCACCGAGAATGTTGATGCCAGTCGACAGGTCTTCATCTCTCAGGCGTGTCCAGAAGCAGGTGTATTCCTTGGAGGTGAACGCGTTGTGTCGTGCGCCGATGCCGTCGAACGTTTCGGAGATCTGTCTGGCTGAGATTCGATCGGACCCTTTGAAGAGCAGATGCTCCAGGAAGTGGGAAGCGCCGGCCTCGGCGCCGTGTTCGTCTCTTGAGCCGGTGTCAACCCAGCATCCGATTGCCGCAGAGTGCACAGACGGCATGTCGTGGGTGATGATCCGAAGACCGTTGTCGAGAGTTGTGAGTTGGTGCTCCATCGGCTCGCGATGATAGGAACCGTATGCACCACCGGATCGTCTGAGTGAAAAGTGTCGCGTAGGCGCACAGCACACGGCTCTAATTGGCAAACGTCAAAGGAATCCTCACATGCGCATTCGTACCTTCGCTATCGGACTCGGTGTTGCCTCGCTCGTCGTCGCTGCGTGCGGCGAAGGCGCATCCGAACTTCCTCCAGTACCGACAACGATCGTCGACGCCGCCGCACAGTCCCAAGAGACGACCACGACAACGGTCGCGCCCTCTGATGAAGAGTCAGGGACGGAAGATTCGACGACCACCACGACCGTGTTCTCACGGCTTGAGCCAGGTGTTGCCGAACCGCCGCCCTTCGAGACCGTGACGATCGCTACGCCCGACGGCGAGGAGCTCTATGGGGAATTCTGGGCTGGCGGGGACACCGCAGTGCTGTACACGCACGAGTATGACGCCGCCCAGGCCGGCTCTGGCGGCCAACGACCGCCACAGTCGAGTGCGACCGTTTCGGGCAACACGTGGATGGCAGCCAACGCAGGCCACACAGTCTTGGCAATCGATTTTCGTGGTCATGGGCAATCGTCCGGCGACTACTCAGTCAAGGGTTCGCAGATCGACATCAAGGCCGCATATGACTTCCTCATCGAGCAGGGCTACACCACCGTTGTCAGCATGGCAGTCGGTGGATCGGCACCAGTGGTTGCCGATCTCTCGGCCGCGGACCCGGCGGTCGACTTCGCTGGATTAGGGATGCTGTTCACACCGCTGGCGGAGACCGGGTTCGACGCTGGCCAAGCGTTGGCCGGGGTGGACGAACCCGTCTGGCTCGTCGGAATCGACATCGGCTCGTTCGGTGGAGTCACCAAGCGCCTCGAGCCAAAGGTCCAGAACCTCTACGACAGGATCGTCTTCCCCGCCGTCCCATCGGGACTCCAGTTCAACGACGTGTACGGCGACGAGTGGCGTGGCCGTCAACTCGCATTTATCGAGACAGTCGGCGGCTGAACCACCAAGAATCGAGCCGTGAGATCTTCTGACTGGGTCGCTACGACTGGACCCGAGGCACCTCGGTACCGGTGAGCACCGTGAAGCGTTCAATCATGTCCTGGGTGGCGGCGGCATCGCTTGGCGACAATGTGCGTGGCATCAGGCCCCACGCCACCGAATTTGCAGCTCTTTCGCTCGCCTGATCGCCCCATGCGACATCATCTGAACGCCATACCTCAAGACCAAGACTGTCGGCATAGGCGTCTCTGGCCTCATCCGTTGCATAGTTGACCTCCCAGGCGTGGGCGATCTCGTGGAGCAGTACAAAGAGATTGTCCGTGCACATGTCGATGCGGTTCGTGGACCCGCCGCCACGAAACAGGCCACGTTCGCCGTGGCAACCGTCCGATGCGCTATGAACGTGGACCGACAGCTTTGGAAGCGGGAGTCCGGTTTGCGCAAACCGCTCAACGGCCCACTCAATGGTTGCTGCTTGTCCCCTGCGGGCTCCGTGGATGCTGAGGTCGGGTTCAACGATCTCTGGCCGCGCCGCCTGAGCCGATTCGATGGATGGAGATGCGGTCGGTGCGGCCCAAAAGCTGATTGCTAGTGCTGCGATGAGGGTGATGAGCTTTGTCATGCCCACACCGTCTGGCGAGCGGCTTAGCGGGCGATTAGCGTTCGCTTACGAGGCTCTGAAAGGCGTGAAAGGAGCCTGAAAGGTGGCCCTGATGTCCTGTGTGCATGGCAGAAAGACCGGCTGGTACGCATCGACAGGGCGCGACTGAGGTGGAGTACCGAATTCTCGGACCACTTGAGGTCCGGATCGACGGCGAATCGCTAGATCTGGGTCCGAAGAAGCAGCGGTCGCTGTTTGCCCTTCTTCTCGTCAACCACGGGCGCACCGTGTCCACAGACCGGATCCTCGATGCGCTCTGGGGAGA
>JBPCTY010000074.1:0-6577 GCA_051011415.1 Acidimicrobiia bacterium | reverse complement strand
GGCCTCGGTGCCGATGGAACGGTAGGAGCGAACAAGAACACGGTGAAGATCATCGGAGACAAGACTTCGCTGTTCGCACAGGGCTTCTTCGTCTACGACTCGAAGAAGTCGGGTGCGATGACCACCTCGCACGTCCGATTCGATGAGTCGCCGATCGAGGCGACCTATCTGATCGATGACGCCAACTTCGTGGCATGCCACCAGTTCGAATTCCTTTCGAAGCTCGATGTGCTCGGCAAGGCTGAAGCTGGCGCGACGGTGCTGTTCAACAGCCCCTATGCGGCAGATGAGGTCTGGGATCGGCTTCCCGCAGAGGTGCAAACGCAGATCATCGAGAAGAACCTCGACCTGCACGTCGTGGATGCGAGCGCTGTTGCTCGTGAAGCCGGGTTGGGTCAACGCACAAACACCGTGCTCCAGACCTGCTTCTTTGCCCTTTCTGACCTTATGCCGATCGACGATGCCATCGCGGCGATCAAAGCTGCGATCGAGAAATCGTACTCCAAGTTTGGCGAGGTTGTCGTGGACCGAAACAACGCTGCTGTCGACGGCGCCATCGCAGCCCTTCACAAGGTTGAGGTACCGGCGGACGCCACCTCATCGATTGAGATGCGCGACCTGGTGCCCAATGACTCTCCGGACTTCGTCCAGCGAGTGACCGCGATGATGATGGCCGACAAGGGAGATCTGCTTCCGGTCTCGGCCCTTCCCGTAGACGGAACGTTCCCCACGGGGACGACACAATACGAGAAGCGCAGCATCGCAATCGACATCCCCATCTTCGATCCTCAGATCTGCATCGAATGCGCCAAATGTGTCCTGGTCTGCCCCCACGCAGCTATCAGGCTCAAAGTGTTCGACGAGTCAGCGCTTGAGGACGCTCCGATCGACTTCAAGTCCAGGAAGTTCCGGAGCCGGGACCTGCCGGATTCGCGAATGACGATTCAGGTCGCACCCGATGACTGCACCGGCTGTTCGGTCTGTGTTGATGTGTGCCCTGCGAAGTCGAAGACCGAGGTCAAGCACAAGGCCATCAACATGGAGCCCAAGGTCGAGCACCTCGCGGACGAACGGAGGAACTGGGACTTCTTCTTGTCGATTCCCGAGGCTCCGCGCGACAAGCTTCGCCCGGACTCGATCAAGGGCTCCCAGGCAATGGAGCCACTGTTCGAGTTCTCCGGCGCGTGTTCGGGTTGCGGTGAGACGCCGTATGTGAAGCTGGTAAGCCAGATCGTTGGCGACAGGCTCATGGTTGCGAATGCAACCGGGTGCTCGTCGATCTACGGAGGCAACCTCCCCACAACGCCGTGGAAGACGAACGAAGCCGGACGCGGACCTGCGTGGGCAAACTCGCTGTTTGAAGACAACGCTGAGTTTGGCCTTGGCATGCGACTCGCCCTCGACTCGGAAATCGCCGAATCCAGGCGCCTTCTCGCAGAGCTCGGCTCTGCGGTCGGAGACGACTTGGCAGATTCGATCCTCGATGCGGTTCAGTCGACCGAAGAGGAGATCGAGGCGCAGCGGCGCAGGGTCCAGTTCCTGACCGACATGCTCGGCACGGTCGACGATGAGCGCGCCAAGCGGCTCGAGGTCGTTACTGGTGCCCTGGTCCGCAAGAGCGTGTGGATCATGGGCGGTGACGGTTGGGCCTACGACATTGGGTTCGGTGGTCTTGACCACGCTCTGTCCACTGGGTTGAACATCAACATCCTGGTCATGGACACTGAGGTCTACTCGAACACCGGTGGCCAGGCATCCAAGGCGACGCCACGAGGCGCAGTCGCCAAGTTCGCTGCCGGAGGAAAGCCGACTGGCAAGAAGGACCTTGGCCAGATCGCCATGTCCTACGGCAACGTGTACGTGGCTCAGGTTGCGATGGGTGCAAACAACATGCAGACTGTCAAGGCAATCGCTGAGGCGGAGGCCTACCCGGGCCCATCGCTGGTCATCGCCTACTCGACCTGTATTGCCCACGGCATCGACATGGGCACTTCGATGAGCCACCAGAAGGACCTTGTCGAAACCGGCTACTGGCCGCTGTACCGGTACGACCCGAGGGTCGCTGAGGAGGGGAAGCATCCCTTCAAGCTCGACAGTCGTTCGCCATCGAGGCCGTTCGCAGAGGTTGCGCTCAAGGAAGCTCGGTACGCCGTGCTGTCAAAGGCGAACCCAACGGGTCACAAGGCGCTCATGGAGCTCGCACAACAGGACATCGACGATCGATGGGCCCTGTACGAAGGCTTCACCGAAATCGACAGAGTGTCTATCGATGAAGAGGAGGAGCTATGACCGCCGATCTGTCCACCACCTATCTCGGGATGAAGTTGCCGAATCCGGTGGTTGCGTCGTCTTCTCCGATGACGAGCTCCATCGATTCGCTTGTCGAACTTCAGGAAGCAGGTGTGGCCGCCGTGGTGCTGCCATCGCTGTGGGAGGAGCAGATCGAGCATGAGGCGATGGAGATGCAGCGCCTTTACGAGCTCACCTCCGACTCGTTCGCGGAATCCCTGTCCGGGTACTTCCCCGAATACGAGGACTACTCGACCAGGACCGAGGCCTACCTGCGCCATCTCGTCGCTTCGAAAGAAGCGCTCGACATTCCAGTGGTCGCATCGCTGAACGGCACGACGAGAGGCGGGTGGACGCACTACGCCCACGAGATCGAGGAGTCGGGGGCTGATGCCCTCGAACTCAACGTGTATCTGATCCCGACGGATCCGAATGCGTCTGGACCCGATGTCGAGAAGCGGTATCTAAATCTGGTTGAGGCGGTCCGCGCCGAGGTCACAATTCCCCTTGCGGTCAAGATCGGTCCGTACTTCTCGTCAACGCCCCACATGGCGCGCCAGCTCGTCGAGGCCGGCGCAGACGGCCTGGTGCTGTTCAACCGGTTCTTCCAGCCTGACATCGACCTCGAAACACTTGAGGTTGTGCCACGTGTCAGCCTCTCGCCGAGAACGGCGTTGCTCCTTCCGCTGCGCTGGATCGGAATCCTGCGTGGACAGGTGCAGACAGACTTTGCCGTCACCTCCGGCGTGCATACGGCCGAAGACGCCCTCAAGGCGATCCTCGTCGGAGCTGACGCCACGATGATGGCTTCAGCCCTGCTCCGGGGAGGCGCTGGCCAGGTGTCGACCATGCTCTCGGAGATGCAGACCTGGTTGGATGAACATGAGTATGAGTCCATCGAGCAGATGAAGGGGTCAATGAGCATCGGCTCTGCTCCGAACCCGGAAGCATTCGTGCGTGCCAACTACATGAAGATCCTGACGACGTACACGTCGCAGGTCCCCTGAATACACCTGCCGCGGGTGTTCCTGGTGGGGCGCCTTTGCGAGCTACGGTTTCGGGCCTGCCAATGCATGGGACTCCGTCGACAACCGCACATGCACCGCCCCCTTGACCAGGGGCGGTCGCCGACATGGGCGTTTGCGAGTGCCTGCTCTCAACAACCGCCGTGCCCGGCAATCGCGAAGACCGCCACGACAGCAACGGCCGGAAAACCCTTGCAGTTAAGCTACCGAAACGCCCTCGTAGCTCAGGGGATAGAGCACCGGTTTCCTAAGTATCGAGACCTAAGCGCTGTGCCATCGCATACAACCCCCGTGAAACTGCAATTCCCGCTGAGCGTGAGCTGCGAATTATGTGCTGTAACCGAGCGGCCTCGTGCGAAGCTGCCAGCAACCGATGACGCCGCACCGAATTGCCGGTCATGCGCCGTCGAACCGCCTCGCCTCGGGTACCTTCCGGGCAACACCAACCGTTGAAGTTGGCCGGACGGAGGCTTTGCCATGACCAACGAACCTGATCAGGCTCCCATCGGTGCTGCCGACCCGTACATGGGTGCTGCCACGGAGACCTCAACGGCCGGGAACGGCGCTATCGGCAATCGACGCATCATCGAGAACGCCGAAAGCGTCGCGTACCTCGAGCCGACGGTCGAGAACCCGGTACCTGGGGTGTACGTGTTCGGTGGCTTCGGGTTGGCGCCAACCGCTGTCATCGAAGCTGACGACGGCCTCATCGCGTTCGACACCGGTGACGTCAAACACGATGGCGAACTGATCCTCGAAGCCATCAGGGACTTCACGGACAAGCCTGTGAAGGCGATCATCTACGGCCACTCCCACACTGTGGCAGGAGCGGGGGTTCTGGCCGAAGGCAACGACGTGCTTGTCATCGGTCATCCTGGTCTGAACGATGTGGTCGCTGAGAACGTCGGTGCCGGCGGTGCACCCGCCTATTTCCCCGAGGTCTCCCCCTATCTGACCGCGCGCATGCTGACGCAGTTCAACACCTACATGCCAACCGAGGGCCCGGACGCCTACATCCTCCCCACCAACCTGCAGGAGATCGAGATCGATTTCCTACCCGTGAACACTCCTGTAACGGACGGGCAGGTCATGGATGTGCTCGGCATCGAGATGCAGTTCTTCACGGAGTACGGGTCAGACGACAAAGTGCACACCACGGTCTGGTTGCCGGAACGCCGGATCGTCTTTACGACGATGCTCTGGAACTCGCCACCGCAGCTGTACTCGCTACGAGGGGACACGTTCCGTGATCCGAGGGAGTGGATCGCAGGGCTCCGGTTCACGCTGGACCTTGAACCCGAAGTGTTGATATCGGCTGCTGCCAGGCCGATCGTCGGCAAGGAGAGGATCCAGGACGCCCTGCTGAGCTACATGGACGGAGCCAGGTTCGTGCTCGACCAGACACTCAGGGGCATCCTCGCTGGCTTGGGTCCTGATGAGCTCCGCCACTTTGTCAAGTTCCCCGACTACCTCGACGAACCGTTGGTGAACCTGCAGACGTACGGCGAGGTCTCGTCGTACCCCCCGGCGATCTTCTACCAAACAGTCGGCTGGTACGACAACGACGCAGCGAACCTCAAGCCGATCACCCCCGCCGAGGAGGCCCGGCGCTGGGTATCACTGGTTGGCGGTTCCGAAACGATGTTGGACGCAGCGCGAGGTGCCCTCGACGAGGGTGAATACTCATGGGCCGCCAAGCTGGCCAATCAGGTGTATCTACTCGACAAGACAAACGAGGATGCTCGCCGATTGAAGGCTGGGGCCCTTCGGCATATGGCGCGCGTCGCTGCCGGGGCCAATGACAGAGCTCACTTGATGTCCCAGGCCCTCGAACTCGAGGACAAGGCTCGAATCGCTCGTGTCGTGCCACCTCAGCGAGCGCAGATCGTCGAGAACCCGGCGAAGTACGTGGACTACTTCCGGGTGCGTATCGACCCAGCCAAGACCGGCGAAATCGTGAGCTTCGTCCGCTTCGACTTCGGCGACGGTGGTTCGGTGGGGCTCGACGTTCGCCGGGCCGTTGCGGAGTTTGTACCGAAGCCTGCCGAGTACGGCAAGGAACCAGATCTCACGCTCGCGATGTCTGCTGAGACGTGGGCAGAGCTGTACCTGAGCCACACAACGGCGGGGTCGCTCATCGAGGGTGGAGCCATCGAGGTCACCGGCGACCTTCATGCCGCCACCGAGCTACTGGACGCCTTCGACCAGTTCCGACCATAGGTACGGTTGGCGGCGACAACACGGACAACTCGAAGGGACGCTGTGAAAGACCCAGAACACATCACGCCTGCTGATGGCGACTCGTCTGGAACTGACGGTGACCACCTCGCTGGCTCATTCCCAGTCGCGCCGACCCGTGGACCGTCAGAGGTGTGGCATCTCGGGCCTCGGGATCTTCCCGTGCCTCACGGTGCGAGCCAGCCGCTTCGCGATTCGATCTCTGCGACTCCGCAACCTGATACAACAAGCCCACCGCTGCTGCCTGCCGATGAGCGCGCGCTAAGAGAGTTAGTTGCGCAAACGGACGAGCTGGCCGCTGAGAAGGCACGTGAGCTGCGCGACGCAGTAGGCGCCACCGTTACAGCGGACACTATTGCCGGCGTCGACGTGTTCCACGTCACCCCTGCGGTGATTGATCCCCGCCATACCGACCACCTCCTCGTGTACGTCCACGGGGGTGCATTCGTCTTGAACGGTGGAGACGCTGGTGTAGCGGAGGCGATCGTGATTGCTCATCGGTGCGGTATCCCAGCTATTTCCATCGACTATCGGATGGCACCTGACCATCCCCTCCCCGCCCCCGCCGACGATGTATACGCCGTGTATCGCCAGATAGTCACGGAGCGTCCCGCCGACACGGTCGTTCTGGGCGGCAGCTCCGGCGGCGCCAACCTCAGCACCATCGCCGTGCAACGCGCCGTCCGCGAGGGACTCGACGTGCCCGGAGCGCTGTACCTCGGGACCCCTGGGAACGACATGAGCAACACAGGAGACACCCTGTTCATCAACCGCGGCATCGACAGGGTGATCCCGCGGCACGAGGACTACGTCAACGCTGTTCGCTTCCACGCCGATGGCCGCAAGCTGACCGACCCCCTGGTGTCTCCGCTCTTTGGCAGTTTCGACGGATTCCCTCCGACATTCCTCGTCTCAGGAACGAGGGATCTCCTCTTGAGCGCCACGGCCCGCACGCAAACAAAGATCCGTCAGAGCGGTGGGATCGCCGATCTGATCGTGCTCGAAGGTATCGGCCACGGCGACTA
>JBPCTY010000073.1:0-18915 GCA_051011415.1 Acidimicrobiia bacterium | reverse complement strand
AACGACCGCACTCTCGACAACTCAGATGAGATTGCGTACGTGAGCTGGAGCGTGAACCGTGCAAAGGTCGCCATCGAACCGGAGACATCGCACAGAACAACAATCTCCGGCTTTGACGTCCGGGGTGGTTTGAACGCTGGGTCGAGAAGTACTCCGCCATGGCCGAGGGACCTCCTGATGGTCTTCCTCACATCGAGCCTTCCCTTGCGTCCGTGCCGTCGCCGTTGGCTGAGCCTGGTCGCAAGACGGCGAGTGAGCGGCGCAACAACTCGCTCGATCTCCTCGATTTCGTCTCGTGTCGCATGCATCAGATCGATGTCTTCGAGCAGTGGTACTCGTCGACTCTGTGCGACTTGTTCCGGACCTCGTTCAGCGACAAGCCTGGAGGTGACTTCATCGTCCACTCCGTCCCGAAGCTGTTCGACGAGCATGGCTGCTTCCTCGGCAGCCAACCTCTCCTCGATCTGGTCCATGTCCGATCCAGCAAGGAGCGCCGCAAGCAAGCGCATCGTCAGGTCATCAGCGTCGAGTCGGCGCATCACGCGGTACGTGTAGTACCGCCCTCCAACAGGGCGACCTGGCTCCATTCCAGAAAACCGGTCCACCGCTCGTGCCACCAGTTCGCGCAGCGCATCGGTATCACCGCTCAGAAGCGCCTCGAGCACCTCATCCCTGAAGGCGTCGTCACCTCCCGAGCCTCCAGCCGCTGCTCGCTCAATGTCTCCGTCTTCGTCAGGGACAAGCGCTGCCTTGCTGCCGAAGAAGACATCGAACGCCACATTGAAAGACCGGTAGTGCCTCGGATTCTTCACCAGCGTGGCACCAAGGGTCGCCCGAAGGTTCTCCCGATCGCTCAGGTCAGTGTGTTCCATCGCATTTGCGGCATCGATCGTCTCGACCATCGACACGGGTATGCCAGTAGCACGAAGCTCGTCGACAAATGCGGTCAGCGTGGTGTTCACGCCTCGATCGGATCGCCGGTGGGCAGCGAGAGCTCCTTGGTGACCTTCTCGATGTCCGATTGGTACTTCAGGAGGACATGCAGGGTGTCGGACACTCCTTGGTCGTCGAGCTCGGCGATCCCGAGCGCCAACAGTGTTCGTGCCCAGTCGATGCTCTCGGAGACCGAAGGAGCTTTGCGTGTGTTGATCGTGCGGATGGAGGCGACCGTTCGAGCAATCTTGTCGCCAAGTGTCTCCGGGAGGTCAGGCACACGCTCAGCCAGGATCGCTCTCTCGCGTTCGATCGACGGATACGGCACATGGAGATAGAGACAGCGGCGTTTGAGCGCCTCCGACAACTCCCTGGTGTTGTTCGATGTCAGAACCACGATCGGCTGCGTGGTCGCTGAGATTGTGCCGAGCTCCGGAATCGTGACTTGAAACGAGTCAAGGATCTCAAGGAGTAGGGCTTCGGTCTCGAGTTCAACTCGGTCGACCTCGTCGATCAGCAGCACGACTGGTTCGGGGGATCGGATCGCCTCCAACAGAGGGCGACTGAGCAAGAAGGACTCCGAGAAGATGTCTCCCTCAAGATCGTCCCAGGCTGCTCCCTCGTCGGACTGGAGACGGAGCAACTGCTTGTGATAGTCCCACTCGTAGAGAGCTTTCGCTTCGTCCAGGCCTTCGTAGCACTGGAGCCGGACGAGTCGACGATCTGTTGCATCGGCAAGCGCAAGAGCGAGGGCCGTCTTGCCAACTCCCGCCGGACCTTCGGCGAGGATCGGCTTGGATAGACGCTCTGCAAGGAACACGACCTGTGCGATGTGTGCATCGGCCAAGTAGCCAGTGTCCGCAAGATCGGCGGTGACGTCTGCAGGTCCTGTCCATTGCGATGTCATGGGATCAGGGTACAGCTGGTCCACGACCAGTTTCAGAAGGTCTCGATCTCAGCTGAGGACGACGAGATCATCTCTGTGAATCGCCTCTTTGCCTGCAGTCGTTCCATCGGACATCGACGAAACGAGCTCCTCGGCAGCGATACGAACTACTCCCTTTGCGAGCAGCGGACCGTCTTCGGCCAAGACTTCGACTGCCTCGCCTCGGGCGAAGTCCCCGGATATGGATCGCAAGCCAACTGCGAGCAAGCTTCTTCCATCGGTTGAGATCGCCTTTGCTGCACCCTGGTCGACCGTAAGCGCCCCAGCCGATGGCAACCCGAAAGCAATCCAGAGCTTTCGGGCCGGAAGCGGGCGATTGCTTGGGTCCACCCAGGTGCCTGTATCCAGCCCTTGGATGGCAGCAGCAACACTGCCGTCGTCTGTTGACGATGTGATCACGGTCGGCACGCCCGAGAACGCCGCCATTCGAGCCGCGGTGACCTTCGTCGCAACGCCACCTGAGCCAAAGCCGCGAGCAGATACGCCAAGCCGGATCTCGTCCAGGACGCGATCTGTGTGAACGACCGCATCGAGAAGCTTCGCATCAGCGGCAAAGCGCGGGTCGTCATTGAACAGACCGGGCGTGTCGGTCAGGATCACCAGCATCCCAGCGTTGACCAGATGTGATGCGATCGCAGCAAGCTGATCGTTGTCTCCAACGCGAACCTCGTCCACCACAACCGAGTCATTCTCGTTGACGACCGGCACGATGCCGAGCGCCAACATGCGCTCGAGGGCTGCGCGGGCGTTCAGATACTGCGCTCGGTTGCCGAGCACGTCCTTTGTCAGGAGGACTTGGCCGATGGTGAGGCCATGAGCGGCGAACCCTGCAACGTATCGCTCCATCAAGGCTGTCTGACCGACCGATGCGGCAACCTGGAGCTCGGCGATGTCAGATGGCCGCTCAGACCGGCCAAGAACCGGCAGACCAGCCGATATAGCACCAGACGTGACGAGCACCGGGGGGTGTCCCTCGCTGGCCAGTTGCGCGACTTGCTCCACAACACGCTCGATGGCTTCAGGATCGATTCCGCCGGACTCCTTCGAGAGGCTCGACGATCCAATCTTCACGACAACAGCGGCGCCGGAAGCGACTGCGCGCCTCACGGCAGCATCTCCTCGATGTCTTCCTCTTCAGGATCGAACGTGAAGACGATCGACCCAATCCGGACATCATCTCCGGTCTCGGCGCCTGCGGCGATGAGCGCGTCAACAATCCCCGACCTGGTGAGCCTCTTTGATACGAACGCCGCTGCGTCCGGGTCTGTGAGGTCGGACAGGTTCACCGCACGTACGGCTGCAACACCTTCGACGACCCATTCGGGGCCGTCTCTTCGCACAGTGAAGTCGTCCTGAAGGGGACGGTGGAGGACGAAGCCCTCGCGCTGCGGTGTAGTTCTCTCGATTTGCTCGACTTGCTCTGCCACGTTGAACAGCATCGCATCGAGGCCCTCACCCGTCAGCGCCGAAATCTGCAGCCAATCCTCGTGTGTGGCGAACTCTTCCCGCTCTTTGTCATCCAGTAGCTCGACCTTTGACAAGACAACAACTCTCGGTCGTGCCGCCAGCTTTGGGTCGTGCGCCTGTAGCTCGTTGAGGAGGACCTCAAGCTGTCGTTCGGGCGTCTCCGTCTGCAGAGGGGAAGGATCCAGCAGAACCACAAGTGCTCGAGCTCGCTCTGTGTGACGTAGAAAGTCGTGACCAAGGCCCTTGCCGTCTGCAGCGCCTTCGATGAGTCCCGGGATGTCCGCCATGACGATCTCTCGTTCGTCAATCGATCCAACCCCGAGGTTTGGCGTGAGCGTCGTGAATGGATAGTCAGCAATCTTTGGCTTCGCAGAAGAAACTCGTGAGATCAGTGTCGACTTGCCTGCGTTGGGGAAGCCGATGAGTGCGGCGTCTGCGATCAGCCGGAGTTCGAGCCGCACCTCGATCTCCTCGCCGTATTCACCCTGTTCGGCAAAGGTCGGGGCTCGCCGTTCAGGGGAAACGAACGCAGCGTTTCCCTTTCCACCCTTGCCGCCCCGTGCGACAACCAGGCGTTGTCCGGGTTCCACAAGGTCGGCCATCAGCACCCCGTCGGTGTCGCGGACGGATGTGCCAAGTGGCACCACAAGCTCGAGGTCGCTCCCCTGCTTTCCGTGTTTCAGCTCTCCCTCGCCGTGCGTTCCGCTTGGCGCCTTCCACACAGGGTGCCTCTCGTAGCGAAGCAACGTCGGCACGTTTGCATCGGCAATGAGGACAACACTGCCGCCACTCCCGCCAGAGCCACCGTTGGGCTTTCCCTTTGGAAGACCCTTGCGACGCAGGAACGCGGAGACACCGGCACCGCCGTTGCCCCCCTTTGCCCTGATGGTCACGCTGTCTACGAACATGCTGTTCCTCAGCCCGCTCCGTGTGGTCGTACGTCGTCAATAGCAGAAGGGCAGACCGGTGGTCTGCCCTTCCAGAATCCTAGATGGATGTCGCTACTCGCCGACGAGAACCGAAACTTGTCGACGACCCTTGCGGCTTCCGTACTTCACGATTCCACCCTCAAGGGCGTAGAGCGTGTCGTCTCCGCCACGGGCGACATTGTCGCCGGGATGAATTCGTGTGCCACGCTGGCGAACGATGATTGCCCCAGCATTCACGGCCTGGCCGTCGAACACCTTTGGACCAAGACGCTTCGCCGCTGAATCGCGACCGTTCCTGGTTGAACCTGATGCCTTGGTTTTTGACATGGTCTACTCCTCGTCGGCCTTAGCTGTGTCGTCCTTCGCCTTTGCGTCAGCCTTTGGCTTTGCAGCCTTCTTCTTGGCTGGTGCAGTCTTGATCTTCGTCACCTTGATCGTCGAGTACTTCTGACGGTGGCCCTGACGCCTGCGGTAGCCCGTCTTGTTCTTGTACTTGAAAATGTCGACCTTCGGCCCGGCTGACTCCCCGATCACCTCAACGGTAACCGAAGCCTTGCCGAGCGCAGTCTTGTCAGAAATGACCTTGCCGTCGTCGCCGACGATGAGCAGCGGGGTGAACGAAACCTTGTCGTTGCCCTTGATGCGTTCCACATCGAGCACGTCGCCCTCGTGGACCTTTGCCTGCTTTCCGCCAGCGCGGATGATCGCGTACATGATTCCTCAGGTGTTCTTGTTGGTTGTCACGGCCAAAGCTGGCCCTGACGCGGTAACGGCCCTCGGTGAGGGCGAGCGCCAAGTGTAGCGGATAGTGCGGCTTTTGGCTTTTGGCTTCGGCCGCAGCTCCGGTTCGCTAGTCGTCCGTCACTTCTTCTGAGCCATGGTCGTGTGCCGGAATGCCGGTGGCGGCTGCCTCCTCATGGAGGAGCACGCCGCGGCCTGAACAACGTGGGCAGACTTCCGAGAAGGACTCAAGAAGCCCAGCAGACACGTTCTTCCGTGTCATCTCGACCAAACCGAGATGCGACACATCGAACACCTGTGTACGGGTCTTGTCCTTTGCGAGGTGTTCCCGCAATCGGAGCAGGACCGCTTCCTGATGCTTGATGTCTTCCATGTCGATGAAGTCGATCACGATGATTCCGCCGATATCACGCAGACGCAGCTGGCGTGCGATCTCCTCGGCTGACTCAAGGTTGTTCTGCAGCACGGTTTCTTCGAGGTTTGTGGTTCCCACGAATCGACCGGTGTTGACGTCGATAACTGTGAGAGCCTCGGTTCGATCGATGACGAGGTGGCCGCCGGATGGCAACCAGACCTTGCGGTCCAATGCCTTTCGCAGCTGGTCCTCTACGTGATATCGCTCGAACAGGGCGAGCTCATCCCTGTACAGGTTGACCTTTTCGACGAGGTCCGCCTCGGTTCCTTCGAGATAGTCCATGACCTGGCCATGGATCTCAGCGTCGTCGACGAGGAGTCTGCGGAAGTCTTTTGTGAAGTGCTCGCGGATCACTCTGATCACCAGTGGGGGCTCTGCGTAGATCAACGAGGGAGCCGATGCGGCCTTTCGCTCGTTGTCGATCTTCTCCCACGTTGACTTCAGGCGGTCGATGTCACCCTTGATATCGTCGTGGGTTGCGCCTTCGGCAGCGGTCCGGACGATGATGCCTGTGCCGTCGGGGCGCAGATCGCCAACAATCTCACGTAGACGTCGACGCTCGTCGTCTGGCAAGCGGCGGGAAATCCCGCGTACGCCTTCGTCTGGTGCGAGCACCAGGTATCGGCCGGCGAGCGAGATCTGGTTTGTGAGCCTTGCGCCCTTGTGGCCCATTGCATCCTTGACGACCTGAACGAGGACGCCGTCTCCGGACTTCAGAGCATTTTCAATGCGCTTTGGCTTGCCGTGGAGATCGAACTCCTTGTAGTTCACATCTCCGGCGTAGAGAACGCCGTTCTTTCCCTCACCGAAGTCGATGAAGGCAGCTTCCATGCCGGGCAGGACATTGCGGACCTTGCCCAGGTACACGTTGCCGACGAGCGACTGCTTGTCGGATCGTGCGACGTAGTGCTCCACAAGGACCGGCCCCTCAAGGACAACGATCTGTGTCTGGTGCGGGCTCTTGCGCACCAGCATCTGCTTGCGAGCAGTTTCCGGTGGTTCGACGATCTCAGGCTGGGGCCGACGCTTCGCACCGTTCGATTTGTTGGTACGGGTCGACCGCTGCTGCTGCTGTTTGCGCTGCTGCTGTTTCTTCTTCTGCGGCTTGCGCTTCGTTGCGGTTGCAGTTGAGGTCTTCTGGGCTGGTTCAGCCGACCGACGTACGGTGACTTTCTGTCCCTTGACGGTGCGGGTCTCTCGAACCTCTCCACCGCTCCCCTTGCGTATGACTTTGGGTGTCTTCTTCTTGAAGAGTCCCATGGATCAACTCCTTTGCGTGCCCTCTCGAGCACGACGGTCGTTCATCCAATCGTTGGGACTCCTGCGCATACCGGTGGCTGTTTGCCACTTTGGGATCAGCGTGAGCAGGAATGAGATGGTCGACAGCTGGCCGCCACACAGCGAAAACTGAGCGCTGGGCGTTTCGCGAGCAGCAGTGTTGGATCAACAGCTGCGCTTCAAGCGAGAGGACGTCGAACATTTTCGTCCCGGATTGGAAACCTTACGGCCGCACGAGTGTGCGGGTTGACCGGATGGTAACAAGAGTGAGTGGCAAGAGGGTGACTCTCTGTGCGCACCGCTCGGCCGCTAGGACGCACCCGTTCCCACGTCGAGCGTCTGCTGCTCGGCCTCACTCGGGTCGTAGCACCGGCGACACCTTGCTTCATAGGAATCGGTTGCGCCAAGCACGACCAATTCATCCGATTGCACAACACGCTGGGTGAACAGACCCGGTCCCCCACACCGGTGGCAGACAGCAAGTGATTTGGTGACGTACTCGGCCCTCAGCATGAGCGCGGGGATCGGCTCGAATGGTCGACCGAGGTAATCAGTGTCGAGCCCAGCGATGATGATGTTCTTACCGGCGCCGGCGAGAATGCTCGCGACTTCTACGAGACCATCGTCGAAGAACTGGCCCTCATCGACGCCGACGACAACGGTCCGATCGTCGACGGCTTTCAGCAGCTCGTCGGAGTCCTTGACAGGAATCGCCTCGGTGGAGTGTCGCGAATGCGATACCACCTCGCCTACGGCGTAGCGGGTGTCCAAGGCAGGTTTGAAGGTTTGTGTTGGGATGCGGGCAAGGTGATAGCGGGTCACTCGTCGAATGAGTTCTTCGCTCTTCCCTGAGAACATCGGCCCAGCGATGACCTCGATCCAGCCCTGATCAGCGCGTCGATGCATGACGGCCGAGGCTAGCGGCAACACAGACGTCAGACGTCATGGGCCGGCAACGGATGCCGGAAGGCGGCCTCAGCTATCGCCTGGTCGCTCCGCGAGCGTCATATTCCGCCGTATCCACGCCGAGTGAGCGAGACCAAGGGCAGCACTCATGGCTACGAACACGGTGCCACCAGATGACATGAACGGCAGCGGGAGACCCGTCACCGGCATCACTCGAACGGTCATCCCAATGTTGATGAACACGTGGAACGCAAGCATTGCTGCAATCCCTGTCACCACGAGATAGGAGAACCGGCTCCGAGCGCTTCTGGCGATCATCAGCAGCCGGAACAGCAGCACACCGAAGAGGATCAGCACCAGTGCAGATCCGATGAATCCGAACTGTTCGCCGACAGCGGTGAAGATGAAGTCGGATGCTTGAACGGGGACGAACTGAAGGTTGGTCTGCGAGCCTTCGAACAGTCCCTTGCCCAGTAATCCACCTGATCCGATTGCGATCTCCGATTGAACTTGGTTGTAGGAGAGGCTCAGCGAATGAGACGCAGGGTCGATAAACGCTGTCAGGCGGTCCACCTGATATTCCTTGATGAGATTCAGTTGGAACAAGCCCACGGTTCCCACGACGACAGCCAGCGCAAGAAAGCCAATCTGGCGGAGCGTCGAGCCGCCAGCGAACAACATGACAAGCATGACGAATCCGAAGACCAGCATTGTTCCCAGGTCGGGCTGCAGGAAGATCAATCCCGCTGGGACACCGACCAGCACCACTGTTCGAGCAACCGTCTTCCAATCGAGCGGTGGCTCAACTGCGGCGAGTACGGATGCGAGCATCAGCACCACGGCGATCTTTGCAACCTCCGACGGCTGGAACTGCAGCGGGCCCAAATCGATCCACCGTTGTGCGATGCCCTCGCTGTCACCCAGAGGTGTGAGCACGAGCACGAGCAACCCGATCGAGATTGCATAGATCGGCCCGACAAATCCCTTGATCTCCATGAGGTCGATCGTCGACATGACTCCAAATACGATGAACCCGATGACGACGAAGATCGCCTGTTCCTTCAGCTCTCTCGCCGGGTCACGGCCAAGTGCCTCCAGCCCGGGTGCAGTGGCGGAGTACACCATCAGCAGGCCGATCGCTGAGATGACGAGATAGGTGATGACCAGCACGAGATCAGGCTTGAGCGGCTGATCTCTATCGAGAAAGACTGGCGTGCGGTCTGTAGTTGGCACTGCCATCAGTCAGCGTCCAATCCTGGTGCGAGCTCAGTCACACCCTCCGGACCATTCATCAGATACTGGAGCACCTGTCGGGCGACTGGGGCGGCAACCCTGCCGCCCGATCCGCCACGCTCGATGATTACAGAGACAACATATTTCGGGTTGTTGATCGGTGCGATGCCAACGAAGAAGGCGTTGTCGACCTGCTTGAAGGCCTCGGTTCGAGGTGCCTTGATGACCTCTCCGGTTCCTGTCTTGCCACCGATGAGTTCGACGTTGTCACCAAATTCAGCGAATGCCGATCGAGCGGTTCCCCGCTCGAGGTTGTTGACAACTTGCTGGAGATCTTCCCTCAGAAGCCGCGTTGTGCGGGGGCTGATGTCAACAGTGGCGATCGCCTTGGTTGGCATTTCGTCGATCACGGTTCCGTCCGCATCGACGACCTGCTGCACCACCCTGGGTTGCCACACAGTCCCGCCGTTGATCATGGCCGCGTAGCCGTTGGCGATTTGAAGCGGGGTTGCAAGCATCGCACCCTGCCCGACGGCGATATCCATGAGGTCACCGCCTACCCATGGCCCGTCCGGACGTACTCGGCCTGTCTCGTTCCTTTGCTCCTCGCGGAACCACTGTGCGTCTGGCACAAGGCCATCACGCTCGAACGGGAGATCGACGCCAGTGGCCGTACCAAAACCGAAGCCTCTTGAGTACTCCTGAAGGAGGTTCTCCTTGTCGACGCCGGACTCATCGGAACGCTCTTCCCACAGGCGCAATGCCATGTCCCAGAAGTAGAGGTCGCATGAGGCCTGAAGTGCACCGTGGAGGTCGAGAGGTCCGTGCCCCTGGGGCCACTTCCAGTCTCGCTTTCGCTGCACGGTGCCGTCGTTGAGTGTGAACTGGAACTCGCCAGTACAGCTGTATTCATCCGTGTCGCTCAGAAGCGGTGCAGGCGCGAGGTCGGGTTCGGGTTCACCTGATTCATCGGCGGCCGCCTCGTCAGTCGCTGCTGAATCATTTACTTGTTCTTCGGTGAGCTCGCCCTCGGTTATCTCCTTGGTGAGCCCGCGATCGAGCGGGTAGTAGTTCTCCTCGAGCGCAAGGATGTACGGAACCGCTTTGAAGGTTGAGGCGGGCGCATACAGGCCCTGAACTGCGAAGTTCTGGAAGGCGGAAACGGTGCCGAGCGACTCCCACTGTTCGGTGCTGAGTCCGTCGACGAATGCGGTCGGGTCGTACGCCGGGTACGAGGCCATTCCAAGGACAGAGCCGTCGTTCGGGTCGAGCACAACGCCGACCGAGCGGATCGGACACCATTTGTCCGTGTGATACAAGATCACCAGATCCTCGGTTATCTCCAGTACCTGAACGGTTCCACCGAAGGAATCGTTGCGCCCTACCGAGAACTGCTCCTGACCGATCGAGATCGTTGCATTTGGCTCGCCAGCGATCTCGTCGATCGACACGACTCGTGCAAACCGAGGCTCGACACCCGAGAGAACACCTGATTCGCCCTCAGCGATAGTGACGCGCTCGACTGGTACACACACGCCTGTGTCATCAATCGGAAGTCCCGGGTGAAGCGATGCAAGTACTTCGAATGCGTCGACCGTGATTTCCTCATCAGGAATCGCGACATCGTCGTCATCGACCCCGGGAGCAGCCGTGGTGGTCGTTGATTCGTCCGACGCCGTGCGGGCGTCGACTATTGCCTCAGCCCTTGCTTCGCGGAGTGCCTCAGCCATCCGGTCCTGACGCGACTGTGCTTCCACAGCGATCCGTCGCTCATCCATCTCAAGCAGTCGGGCCTGGGTGAGACCATCCTTCAGCGACTCCTGAAGTTGCGCTTGCAGCTCAGAATCGATGGTGAGGATCAGGCTTCCTCCGGCGGTTGGTGGCTGCTCCCCTGCAAGGGACAGCACTTTTCGCTTCGCATCAACCTGGTACTCGACCAGACCTTCGGTGCCTCGCAGCACGGTGTCATACGAGCTCTCGACACCAGCTTTACCGAGCACGTCCGTGCCCTTGATGTCGTCACGTTCGAGGTCTTCCTCGTTGGGACGTCCGATGTACCCGAGCACGTGGGATGCCACCTCGCCCTGCGGATAGGTGCGCACTGGCTGGGGAATGATGTTGACACCGGGGAACTCTTCACGGTGCTCAACGATGAAGGTCGCCTGATCGTCGGTCAGGTCGATGCCCACCGTCACGAGACCGCCCTGGCTGTCGTTCTCAAAGGATGAGGTGATCTCAGAAGCTGGTTCGTCGAGGAAGGCGGCAAGGTTTTGGGCGAGCCGTTCACGCTCATCTTCATCGACGAGAGCAAGGTCCACGACTGCGGCGAGCGCTGAGCGGGTACCAGCAAGCTTCACGCCGTTCCGGTCGTAGATGTCGCCTCTTGGCGCAGGGGTATACACAACTCGGGACTGGTTACTGAGGGCACGTTCCTCGTACGCGTGCACTTCCGTCACCTGCATCGTCCACAGCCGCAGCGTCAGCAAACCGAGCAACGCAAAGAACACGATGCCGATTACGCCGAGGCGGACTGTGCTTGTCATGCTGCCCAACTCCTGTCACGTGGGTTGAAGGCGACTCGTAGGAGCCAGAAGACGGGATATGCGAGCACAACGTTCCATATGGCCGGTAGCAGCAACTTGGACACCACGTTCGGCTCGGCAAGGGTTCCCTGTCCGAAAAGCGTACCGAGCACTGCATATACGACTTGCCCCAGCAGGGTGAGAAGAAAGGTGAACAGCAGGGACATTGTGATGCTGTCCACGTAACGGCTGGCCAGCCTCGATGAGGCAAAGGCAACCACTGTGAGCGACATCGCCCATAGGCCCAGTGTTCCCGACCCAATGAGGTCTACAAGGATGCCGGCGGTGAAACCAAGGAGGACGTGGTATTCGGCCTCGACATAGGGCGCAATTGCAATGATCACAAGCGTCACAAGCGCCGGTGCAACTCCAAGCGGCTCGATCCTTCCAGCGCCGAACACAGTGGTCTGGAGCACGAGCGCGATGACCACTGCGATGAGCGCGACCACGATCCGTGATCGCAGCATCAGCCGTCTCCCGGTACCGTCGTTGTGGTGGTGGAGGCTGTTGATGCGGGGTCAACCGTCCCGGATTCGATGCCGGGATCAATAGCGTTGAAGCCCACGATGACCTTGATGTAATCGACCTGAGAGAGGTTCGTTGCTGGCTCGACCTCGGTCCTGAGCACGAATCCCACTTCCGAGTCGGCCGTCGTCAACACTGTTCCGACGACGATGCCAGGCGGGAACCTCGATCCGTCGGTGACGACCAGATCATCTTCGTACACCGGTTCGGTTGCTCGGAACATCTCCAGGCGCAGCGGCCCATCTCCCCTGCCGCTCACGATGCCTGTCTCATTTGTCGACTGCACGCGCACGCCGACAGACACGAGCGGGTCGGTAATGAGACGGATACGTGCATCGTTCGCAGACACAAGATCGACACGACCTACGAGACCGTCCTCGTCAACAACAGCTTGACCAACCACGATCCCGTCCTTGGCGCCCTTGTCGATGTAGCGGACATGATCAAACGGAGTTGATCCGGAGGCATAGATACGAGCGGTGACCGTTGACAGTTCGCCAGCAACGACCAGCCCATTGATGAGCTCAAGCTGCTGCACCTGCTCTTCGAGCGCATCCGTCGCCTGGACCTGCGCCTCCAGCTCACGGACACGATCGAGCAGTCGATCGTTCTCCTCGCTCAGACCAGCAATGTTGGAAACGCCATCGACGAAGCCCACGACCGGTGTCGCCACCCAGTCGACGGCTTTCTGCATCGGGGTGAACACCGATTGTGTGCCCTCGCGGAGCACATCTCCGGTTCCGTTGTCATCGGAGCGAACATCGAACGTCGCAATGATGAACCCAACTGCGATGAGCGACAAGAACAGGATTGTCACCCTGGTGAGACGTCGGCCCGATTGACTCAGCATCAGCGGATGCCGGCGCCGCCTAGGCGCGACCGGAGGACTGGAGTACGACGTGGAGTACGTCGAATTCCTCCAGGCACGCACCTGAGCCGAGCACGACGCTATGAAGCGGTCGATCGGCTGTAACGATGGGCATCCCCGTCTCATGTGCGAGACGTACATCGAGGCCCTTCAGGTACGCACCTCCACCGGTGAGCACGATGCCGCGTTCCATGATGTCTGCGGCGAGCTCCGGCGGAGTCTTATCGAGGGTGTACTTGACCGCGTCGACAACGGCTTCAACGGGTTCTTCGATGGACTCGCGGATCGCTGCACTCGACAGCACGATCGTCTTTGGGAGTCCGGAAATGAGGTCTCGCCCACGCACCTCAGCGGCGGGCTCATCTGCATATGGCCAAGCGGAACCGATAGCCATCTTGACCTGTTCAGCCGTCCGCTCACCGAGCATCAGGCTGTGTTCCTTCTTGACCCACTGGATGATGGACTCATCGAGCTCGTCCCCACCGATACGGATTGACTTCGAGACGACAATGCCGCCAAGCGAAATCACCGCAACTTCAGTAGTTCCACCACCGATGTCGACAACCATCGAACCAGTTGGTTCATGCACCGGAAGCCCAACGCCAATCGCTGCAGCCATCGGCTCTTCGATCGTGTAGGCCCTGCGTGCACCGGCGTGATAGGCAGCCTCTTCGACCGCTCGTCTTTCAACGGCGGTAATCCCGGAGGGAACGCAGATCACGATCCGCGGCCTTGCTGCAAACCGACCTGTATGCACCTTGTCGATGAAGTAGCGAAGCATCTTCTCGGTCACATCGAAGTCAGCAATGACTCCATCACGAAGCGGTCGAATGGCTTGTATATAGGAAGGAGTCCGTCCGATCATCCGCTTGGCCGCCATACCGACCTCGAGCGGACGGTTATCCCGCGTATTGATGGCTACCACCGATGGCTCGTTGAGAACGATGCCTTGGCCGCGCACAAACACAAGCGTGTTGGCGGTGCCGAGATCGACGGCCATATCACGACCAGCGAATGAGAGAAGGCTGTTCATCGGGGGAAAGTCCTTGCGAAGGTCAGGTAAGTGTACCCAGTGGCTCCGTAATCGGCTTGGGCGTTATCCGAAAAAGATGCCGAGCTCGCGCTCAGCAGATTCGACTGCATCCGAGCCGTGCACAATGTTGTGCGTGATGACGAGACCGAAGTCGCCACGGATCGTTCCAGGGGCAGCTTCAACAGGGTTCGTGACACCCATGAGCGTGCGAGCAACGGTTACTGCGCTTTCGCCAGACCACTCCATCGCCACGACAGGTCCCGACGTGATGAACTCGACCAGTTCGCCAAAGAATGGTTTCTCGGTGTGCTCCGCGTAGTGCCTGCCTGCCAGCTCGTCGTCGATCGTGAGCATGCGCATCTTTTCGAGGGTCAGACCCTTCCGCTCGAAGCGGCCGATGACCTCTCCGACGAGGCCACGGGCCACGCCGTCTGGCTTGATCATGACGTAGGTGTGCTCAACTGCCATTGGTGAATCTCCTGAAAGACGGGAAGTGAAGCGTCAACGACCGTTGACGTCACCCGCAGGCTATCCGAAGTCCGGGTCTTCTTCCTCTGGAACGTCGTCATCGTCGTCGAATGGGCGCTCGGCCTCGAACCGAAGGTGTGCTTCCTGGGTCGCACCCTCTGGTACGTCGAACAGGTGCCGCAACTCACCAACGAGATACAGCGAGCCAGCCGCTACGACACCGCCTTCTGGACCTGCCCCAGCCGTTGCAGCATCAAGCGCTTCCTTCGGTGTGGCATGGCTTGTGGCAGCCACGCCAAGGGCAGCAGCGAGCTCGGTCGCCAGGACGTCAGGGTCCTGGGATGCCGGATCGGCCACTCTCGTCGTGTGCACTTCGGCAACCAGCCCAGCGAGTGCTGCAACGAGCTCTGCGACGTTTCGCTCGCCACGAAGTGCAAACACGAGGTTCCATGACATTGGCGGAAACTCGCCTTCGATCGTGGCGGCAAGGCCACCGATGCCTTGTTGATTGTGGCTGCCATCGAGCAGGACAACGGGCCTCCGCGCAACGACTTCGAGGCGGCCCGGCGAACGCATCGAGGCCACGGCAACCGTGAGCAGGTCGGCGTCGAGCTCTCGGCCCAGAAACATCTCAGCGGTGGCGATGGCGGTTGCGAGGTTGTCTACCTGGTGTCTGCCGTGCATTGGCAGGAACAGATCTTCATATTCGCCAAAGACGCCTTGCACGCTGACCTGCCACCCTCCAACTCCAACCACTGCGTCCAGCACGGAGAAGTCACTTCCGTTGCGGACCCATCGGGCCTTGACGGACTCCACACGCTCAGCGACCGTTGCCTCTGCCTCGGCTGGGAGCGGACCGCTGACGAGCGTTCCTCCGTCCTTCACAATGGCTGCCTTCTCTCCAGCGATGTCCGAGAGGGTGTTGCCAAGAAACTCCATGTGGTCGTAGTCGATGCCAGTGATGACAGACACGTCGGATACGAGAACGTTTGTCGCATCGAGCCGGCCGCCGAGTCCGACCTCTACGACGGCGACGTCGACTGCCTGTTCGGCAAACACGGAGAAGGCAAGTGCCGCAGTGACCTCAAAGTAGGTGACGGGTGTGTCGGCCTCGGTTTCGTACCCATGCACAAACCAGGCCATGTCGCCAACAGCTTGGGTGAACTCCTCCTCGGTGAGACGTCTGCCGTGGACCCAATAGCGTTCTTCGACCGTGTCGAGGTGAGGGGATGTGAACCCGCCAGTCGCCAACCCGTGAACTCCGAGTATTTGCTGAACCATGCGAGAGACAGTCGTCTTTCCATTGGTACCAGCAACATGGATCGACGGGTAGGTCTCATGCGGGTTGCCCATGAAGCCCAGCACGCCTTCGATGCGTTCCAACCCAGGCTGGACGCCGTGCCCGATTCGGTCGTCGAGAAACGCCTCGGCTTCTTCACGGTTGGTAATGACTGGCGCTTGCGTTGTCACTACGTCAGCCGAGCTCTGCAAGTTGTCGCTGTTGCTTCGCAAGCTCGACTTCTACCTCTGCGAGCCGAGCCTCTTCTTGCGCGACGACGTCTTCCGGCGCACGATCCCTGAAGTTGGGATTGTCGAGCTTGCCGCGAGATCGGGCAATGGACGCTTCCAGCTCAGCAATAGCCTTTTCGATCCGTGGACGCTCAGCATCGAGATCAACGAGGTCTTCAAGCGGTATGAACGCCTCGACTCCCTCTCCGGAGATCCGTGTGTGACCGGCGGGCGGGTCTGGACGCTCACCAGCGACCGGTGCGCAATTGGCAAGCGCGGCAAGCTGCTCGAGCCACCACGCGGGCAGATCCTCGTCTGTCACGAGGATCACTGGGACGTCTGCGTTGCGACCGATCTGATGCTGAGACCGGAACGCACGGACCCCCGCCACGACATCGCGAAGCGGATCGACAAGCGAAGGCTGGGCGATCTCGGGCACGTCGGGCCACGGAGCGGTAATGAGCAGGTCTGATCCCGATGCCAGCTCCGACCAGAGCTCTTCTGTGACGAATGGGATCACTGGGTGGAAGAGCTTGAGAACATCACGAAGCACGACACCAAGCGTCTGGCGCATTGTCGCCGCCCGCTCCTCGTCTTTCGCCATGGTCTTTGCCATCTCGAGGTACCAGTCGAACACCTCGCTCCAAGCGAAGTTGTAGAGCAGTCCGTACGCATCAGAGAAGCGATACTCGTCACTGAGACGGTCAACCTCGCGGGAGACCTCACCAAGACGCGACAGGATCCACGCATCCTCGGGGCTTGGGTCATCGGGGTACCCGCCATCGACGGGCACGTCCTCGACGTCCATGAACTCGACAGCGAAACGGGCTGCATTCCAAAGCTTGTTACCGAAACGACGTGACGCATCGACCCACTCGGCGTTCAGCGGAATGTCGTGACCTGGAGCTGCCGACTGGATCAAGGCGAGCCGGACACTGTCGGCGCCATATTCCTCAATCATCTCGAGCGGATCCATCGCGTTCCCCGTCGACTTCGACATCTTGCGGCCGGTAGCGTCGCGCACCATTCCGTGGATGACGATGTCCGTGAAGGGAGCGACGTCCGTGAAATGGACTCCCATCTTCATCATGCGTGCCACCCAGAAGAAGATGATGTCGAACCCGGTCACCAGCGTCGTCGTTGGATAGAACTTCTGGAAGTCGTCTGTGTCGTCGGGCCATCCCAATGTGGAGAATGGCCACAGCGCCGACGAGAACCAGGTGTCAAGCACGTCCTCATCCTGGACGAGATCAGACTCACCGCAGGTGCTGCACTGCGTTGGCTCGTCGATCGAAACGATCGTCTCGTCGCACGCTGTGCAATACCACGCCGGGATGCGATGACCCCACCAGAGCTGACGACTGATGCACCAGTCCTGGAGATTCTCCATCCAGTGGAAGTAGTTCTTTTCCCACCGCTTGGGGATGAACCGAGTGCGGTCGGTGCGGACCGCATCGATTGCAGGTCCGACCAGCGGTTGCACCTCAACGAACCACTGGAGTGAAAGAAGAGGCTCAACGACCGTTTGGCATCGCGAGCAATGTCCGACCGAATGCGGGTGTTCCTCAATCCGGTCGATCGCTCCAATCGCTCGCAGCCGCGAACGAACGGCCTCACGCGCTTCGAATCGATCCATACCGGCGAACTCGCCGCCGTCGGTGGTGATGTTGCCTTCGGTGTCGATCACGACGACGGTGTCCAGGTCGTGTCGCTTGCCGATGTCGAAGTCGAGAGGGTCGTGTGCAGGTGTCACCTTGACGGCACCGGTACCGAACTCGTGCTCGACCGCATCGTCTGCGACGACTGGGATTTCACGGTCCATCAAAGGGAGGGTCACCGTTCGGCCGATGGCACCTGCGTATCGGGGATCGTCTGGGTGAACCGCAATGCCGGTGTCACCAAGCATCGTCTCAGGACGAGTTGTCGCAACGACAATCGACCCTTCCCCGTCGGTGAACCGGTATTTGATGTGCGTCAGCTCGCCCGGGTCATCCTGGTGCTCGACCTCGATCTCGGACAGGGCTGTGTGGCAGCGTGGGCACCAGTTGATGATCCTGTTTGCCCGATAGATCAGCCCCTCTTCGTACAGGGATACAAAGACCTTTCGCACAGCTGCTGACAGGCCTTCATCGAAAGTGAAGCGCTCTCGGGTCCAGTCGGTGGAGTCTCCCAGCTTGCGCATCTGGGTCGAGATGGTGTTGCCGGACTTTGCCTTCCATGCCCAAACCTGCTCGATGAATGCCTCGCGACCGAGGTCATGTCTCGACAAGCCTTCGGTGCGCAGCTCTCGCTCGACGACGTTCTGCGTTGCGATCCCTGCATGGTCGGTGCCTGGCAGCCACAGGGCCGCATAGCCCTGCATCCGCTTCCTGCGGATGATCGCATCCTGGATTGCGTGGTCGAGTGCGTGACCCATGTGCAACACACCCGTCACATTGGGCGGAGGAATGACGATGCAATACGGCTCACCGTCGGGATTCACCTCGGGGCGAAACGAACCAGACTCTTCCCACACCGAATACCACTTCGCTTCAACAGCATCAGGTTGGTAGGAGGAAGACATGGCCATCGGTCGGCACCCGTTCTCGGAAGAACCGCGATGGTAATTGGACGGCGAGGGCTTGCGATCACTGTCGGCCACATTCAGAAGAGTGATCAGAGCCCAAAGCTAAAGGCTCAAAGCTGCGAGCGACGCGAGCCTCGCGAAGCGAGCCCTAGAAACAGGAAAGCCGGGGCCCCACTCCCCGGCTTCATATGCCTTCCCAACCTCCCGCTGGAGGTCCAGATCCGAAGATCTGTCTCCATGAGGGGGTCGGAAGCCACCTCTTCCGACCCATCCTCACAGATCACTTCGGCAGGGGCCGCCCAGGCCAACCGCCGATGTACGCAAAGTAGGTCTGACGACCCATACGGGCAAGACACAAACCTTCTTGGACGAGCGGACTAGTCATCCCCCAGCCTTGTGAACAGGCATCTAGATCCCTTCCTCACTTCGGCTGGAGACTGGGTGTCGGCTACCGTCGCTGTAACGCGACCGAAGGAGCCCCTTGACCGTTCGTATCGATGCAGACCTGCTGATTCC
>JBPCTY010000072.1:0-2919 GCA_051011415.1 Acidimicrobiia bacterium | reverse complement strand
GATGCGATCAAGACCATGGAGGGATCGGACCTGATGCGTGATGCCCTTGGCGATCACGTGTTTGAGTGGTTCCTCCGCAACAAGCGTCGTGAATGGGCGAGATATGAAGAACATGTCTCGCAGTTCGAGCTTGAGGAATACCTCCCGGTCCTGTGATGTACGTCGCCATCTACCCCGAGTCGCCATCTGCGTCCCTGGTCTCTGGCGTCCTCGCAGCAGGGTTTCAGCCGGTCCCCGTTTCTGACGTCGCCGATGCGGCGAAGAAGGAGCCACCAACCGGCTGGGTCGCTGCCGTCGTCGAGCTCGGCGACCTTCCAGATCTTGCGATGACGGTCGCGACGAAGCTCCGCGACGAACTCGCAGTAGCGGTCCTGGTGGTCGCCGACCGCACCATGACATCCGAACTTGCCGTGGTTGGCGGCTTCGATGATTTCGTATTGACGCCGCTTGACCCTGTCGAGCTTCGAGTCAGGCTCGGCCGATTGGCGCCCGAGGAGCTCACGGCCAGCGAGGATCCCGTGCTTCGGTTCGCAGACCTCGAGCTCAATACAAATACCTATCAGGCAACGATCGATGGTGATCCAAAGGATCTCACCTACATGGAGTACGAACTACTGCGATTCCTTGTCGAGCACCCGAACCGTGTGTGGAGCCGTGAGCAGATCCTCTCGAAAGTGTGGGGGTACGACTACTTCGGAGGCTCCCGAACTGTCGATGTCCACGTGCGGAGACTCAGGGCCAAACTCGGTGAGGAGCGGTCCTCCTGGATCACCACGGTGAGATCTGTCGGCTACCGGTTCGGTTGAGCCAGCCGGCAGTCATCGGCCCCTGGCGTAGGGACCGATGACTGAGGCCACCCCCGACCTAGAACTCAAGCCAGTCGACCGGATTCAACGTGTCAAGATCAGTGCTCATCAAGCCTGCCATTGAGACTGTGTACAGGGTTCGCCCGATCACGAGGGATCGCATGACCGGTTCCGTCCAGCCGCCGCAGTCCTCGCATTCGCCCTCGATCCACTGAGGATGCTCAATCTCACCAACCGTCTGAACTCTGGTTTCTGTTGCGTGAAGGATCGCAGCGCCCGCAAAGTGGTTCTGGGTTCCGCTGCGCTCGTCCGAGCTCCATCGTTGAAGCGGAAGCACGGCGATCTCGTCCCGAGCCCACCAAAGGAAGGCGTGGTGGTTCCATTCGGCCTCTGAGTGGGCATCCTTGAATGTCACCTTTGACGTCCGTACCGGATTGGTCGGGTCGGACACATCGAACACCGAGACCTGGGTGCCAGTAGTCCTGCCCTCATCGGTCGCATCCTGGCCAACACCGAGAAGCAGGTCCTCTCCAATGGGATGGAGATAGGCCGAGTATCCGTTGATCTTGAGCTCTCCTTCAACGGTCGGGTCTCTCGGATCGGAGAGGTCGACGACGTAGAGCGGATCGACCTGACGGAAGGTCACCACGTACGCCTTGTCCTGGATGAACCGCACCGAGTACACGCGTTCGTTCTTCCCGAGACCACCCACGGAGCCGATCTGCACCAGACGGGTACCGAGCGTCTCAAGCGTGACCACCGATGTCTCTGGAACACCCGAACTCCGCCACCACATGTTGTCCTCGGTGACGACAACCCGAAGGACGCCTTCGTACTCGTCGAGGGAGAACTGCGAGTGCAACGAGCCCTCGACTTCTCCAGATGCCGCATACGTCGCCGTCGTCGGGTCGGTTATGTCAAACCGGTGAATCTGCGTCGAGATCGTATCGGGTGCGCTGTCCTCCCCACGAGCGACCGGCCACCAACGCCACGGGGAAGTTGCAACGTACAGACTCTCGTGTGATGCGTACACAGTCTCACCCTCCGCAAGGAGCCCGATACTGCTCCCGGGAGCGAGACCTTCTGCGACGTCGATCGTGAGTATCGAGAGCATTGACAATCCCGAGTACTCGTCCGGGTGTCCGACCGAGCCGCACGACAAGAGTGGTCCGTCGGAGACGGTGCGTGCCTCATGGTCCTCAAGAACGAACCATGGCACCCAGTTCTCGATCGTCGAGTCCTCAATGAGCTGTTGGTTGGCCTCTGTCGCCTCTCGTTCGGCCTTGATGCCGCTTCCCTCTGGGTAGACCCAGTTGAAACCAACAGGCCCTGATCGCAGGACGATGCGCGCTGTCTCACCGGTAAGGCGGGCTGAAAGTACGCCTCCATCCAACGTGAGGGTGCGGACGACCGCCATGTCGTCTGGATCCGAAACGGTGATCTCCTGGAGAACCGCGGTCGGACTGTGATAAATCGCATCCCCCTCCGCAGCAAAAGGTTGTGCGCCGCCGTTGCCGGATGTCATCACCAGGATTGTGTCGTCAACGAGGAACAGTTGTTGACCCCAGCCGGTGAGAGCAAGTGTTGCGACGGTCTTCGGCTCATCGCCGGTCGCATCAATCCAAATGAGTTCACCGTTGGCGACAACGAAGATTCGGTCACCATCTGTCTTGACCAGATCGGGTTCATCGATCCCGGCGACCTGGACATTGGTGGTTGAGAACTCGCCGGAGCCTTCGCTGCTGAGGCTGTCCGCAACGGAGTCGAAGGCTGCGTCAAGCCGAACGGATTCCTCGGCGGCAAACGCGACCGGATAGATGTTCCCGTAGCCATCGAGGCCATAGGGCCCGACCCGTTCGACCGCATGTTGCTTCACATAGGTGAGGAAGTCGTCGCACGAGTCAAACGGAGCGACGCTTGCGCCGAGCGCAAACACGCCCTCGCCTCCTATGGAACGGTCTATTCCCCCTGGCTGCTGGCCTGTATCTGGATTGCTGCTGCACGCTGTAGCAACGAGTGCAACCGCCGCCATCACAATGATGAACGAGCGTTTCATGAGTGTCCCCTCTCATCTCTCTCGACGGTGGGACGGTCGGGCCGCGCAGCGAGGTTC
>JBPCTY010000071.1:0-9897 GCA_051011415.1 Acidimicrobiia bacterium | reverse complement strand
CGCCAGTCCTCGCCGAGCTTGAGCCACGGTACGAGTTCGAGATCTTGTTCACCGACAACCATTCGACTGACGGAACGTTTGCGGCGATCGACAGGCTCTCAACCAAGGACGACCGCGTTCGCTGTCTTCGGTTCTCCCGGAACTTCGGGTTTCAACGGTCCATCCTCACTGGCTACAGAGCGGCACGGGGAGAAGCTGCGATCCAACTCGATGCCGATCTCCAGGACCCTCCTGAGCTCATCCCTGAGTTTCTCTCTCTGTACGAGGAGGGCTATGCGGTGGTCTACGGCGTTCGGCGCCGACGCAAGGAAGGCTGGTTCATCACACAAGCCCGCTCCTTCTTCTACTGGCTTATCGATGCACTGAGCGCTGACGAGTTGCCTCACGGTGCTGGCGACTTTCGACTTGTCGACAAACGAATACTCGCCGCGCTCAGCGAGATCGACGACTATCACCCATACCTTCGGGGATTGATCGCATCTTTCGGGTTCGATCAGACTGGCGTTGAATACGATCGCTCGGAGAGAACCGCAGGCGAGTCAAAATTTCCATTCAGGAAGTTGGTTGGCCTCGCCACCGACGGCATTCTGCTCCATAGCGTCGTCCCGCTACGAATCGCAACGCTGGTGGCTTTCATCATGGCGATGGTGATGCTGTTCGGTATCGGCTTCTATGTGTTCGCCAATATCGTTCTCGAGGCCGAACTTCCCGCAGGGTTCACATCCCTCGCAGTCCTCGTCATGATGGGAATCGTGTTGAACGCACTCTTTCTTGGAGTCGTGGGCGAGTACCTCGGTCGGATGTACCAGCAGGTAAAGAAGAGACCGATCACGATTGTCGAGAGCGTGCTGCCGAACACATCCAGCTCGGTGGCCGGTGATCAGTCGTCTGGTGAGGACCTCGCGGAAGGCTGACCGCCCGTGCGCTCGATCCGCATCGATAGGACGATTGCCGCCAGCCCGATAACCACCATCCAGTAGTTGATAAACGCCTGGAACCCGGTGAGGAACAGCACGGAGAGCACTGCCGCTGCACCCAGCCATAGGTCGACCGAGGATCGTTGTCGCAGACCAAACACAATGGCGACAACCACTGCAATCCCGATTGATGCCAGCGCAGGAACCTCGATGCCAAGACCTGCAAGGCCGAGGCTGTCTGAACGATGAGCCGCAGCACCGAGAGCCGCACGCTGCCCGAGCAGAACGGCGGTGTCCCAGACCACGAACGGCGCATAGATCGCTGCAACCGTTCCACCAACAGCTGCGACCCTCCGCCATTTGAATTCATCAGGTATGAGGAGCAGAAGCGGCACCAGCACGATGAAGTACTCCTTGGTCGATACTCCGACCCCGAGGAGAATCGCGGCAAGCCAGGGTCGGGAGCGCCAGGTGAGAGCCGAACCGAGAAAAAAGGGCAGCGCCAGCGCATCAGTCCAGCCTCGATTGATCAGGAGTTCCAAGAAGGGCAATGCCGCGATCATCAGACCAGTCGAGATGCGAGCGAGGGTCACTCTCGGTCCCGAGGTCACCCATGGCCGTACCAGCAGGATCACAAGGGCGGCAAGACTGATCGCTGTTGCCCACCTCGGATCGCCAAGCAACCGCCATGCCGATGCGTACGCGATCAGCACCGACGGGGTGTAGACGTATCCGCTTATCACGGCGCCATCAGGCTCAAACGGACTCGTATTCTCAACCTCGATTGAGGTGTACGGATTGGCACCTGCCCACAGGGCCTCTGAGCCCTGAAGATGCATCTCGAGGACATCAATCTCCGGAACCTCTGCCGCTATTGCAGAGAAAGCGATTGCTGCAATGGCAAGCCCCAGAAACAGATAGCAGGCGATAAACAACGCGCGAGGGTTCTTGAGATCTCCGCGTGCGATCAAGTCGCTGGCAATCAGGACAGCAAAGCCGGTCGCAACGATCGGAACTGCCCACCAGAGATACCAAAAGAACCCGCGTCCAACGACCTGCACCCCAGGGAACCAAATGGAGACGACGGCATATGTCGTCAGCGAGAACGCCAGCCAAGGTGCAGTTCGTCTGACCAGACCTGAGGCGGTTCCATCCGTACCCCATGCAGCAAAGAGCGTTGCAAACAAAGCGACCGATCCGGCAACCGCAAGAACCGAGGTCGCCCAAACCCCATTGACGAGAAAGGCAAGCATCACGAACGCGGCGATGACGATTGACTCTCTACTCGTCGGTAGACGCATTCGATCGTCAGAGGTGGCCTCGACTAGTTCCTTTTCGGAGCCCGGAGTCATCGCTGGCGCCTCCCAGCCTCGACGGAACTCGAAGATTGATGCTCATCATCGGCGGATCGTGCTGATAGTTCGTCAGGGTTCTCCGGTTCGACAGCATCGACGAGGGCCACCACGACGAGCACGATTACGAGCCACCAGCTGTTCCTGAATCCGCGGACAGCGAGCACCGTGAACACAGCCAACGCTGATGCAAACGCAAGGTACGCGGGGCCAGCGCCTTGCCGCTGACGGGCCAACAGCAGCCCGACAACAACCGACGCACCGACAGCAACGATCGTTGGAAGCACTATTCCTAGCCCGGCGAGCGTGAGTCCGTCAGAGCGGGGAGCTCGTGTCAGGTGGTGGGTCACCGTGCCGGCCACCAAACCTCCCGCATCCCACAACAGAAACGGAACGAATGTCGCGAGGCATGTCGCAAGGGCGATGACGAGACGTTTCCTCGATGCCGGATCAGGGAGGACTGCGAGAGCCGGAACGATCAATATGAAGTATTGCTTTGTCGCTATCGCAAGCCCTACTGCGACCGCGGTTCCGATGATCGAGCGACGCCACAGCGCAAGGGCAAGAACGAAGGCGGGTAGAGCGATGGTCTCGTTCCAGCCGAGGGAGACCATCAAGAGGGTTAGGGGATTGCCGACGATGAACGCTATTGCAGCGATGCAGCGCCAAAGCATGCCGGATTCCATCGGGCTTCTGGCGCCATGGACGAGCAGGATCAGACATGCTGCAGCGACAGCAAAAGCACCGGCCCAGCGGCTATCCCCTGTGAGCCAAGCTGCCGCTGAATACCACACCAGTGTCGCAGGCGGGTAGGTGTATTCCTTGATCAGCTCAAGATCGTCGCCCGGTCGGTCCTCCCACACTGAGACGTTGCCCGTCGTATAGGGATTGTTCCCCGAGGCGAGGGCGTCCGCGGCCTGCTCGTGGAGGTGCACGACATCCATTTCGACGTCGGAACCCAGCACCGAGGCTGATGCAGCGAGGAAGACAGCGATCAACACGGCTCCCATGACGACGAGGGTCAGACTGCTGAGAGCGATCCGCGCCAGAACGAGCAGGGCGGTGCAACCGGCAAACGCTGACATGACGACGATGACTCGCACCTGGGAGACAACGCTCCAGTCGGTGACAGCCAATACCAGCATGATCCCGATGGTCGAAGCACCAACCACTGCGCTACTGGCGACTGAGCTCCATCCAAACCGAAGCAGTACTGCGGTGGATGCGACCAGACCGACTGTTGCCCCAGCCAACAACAGGATCTCCGTGTCTGTGTTCGGCGTTCGGAACGATGCAGCGGTAATGGCAACCAGAGCGCAGCCGAGAACGACCATGGCAAGGGTCGACCATCGCGACCCCAAGGGGCGCTGCTGGTCCCGTTCGTCGGTCATTCGGCGAACTGCCTGAGTTCAGATGGGACCGCGCTGTCGTTCCAAGGCATCGCCGCACTGACTACGTCAGAGATCTCTAAGCCACCAGCCATCGAGCATTGGTTACTGATCTCGGATGGCGTGCCGCCAACGATGTCGCGATGCATCAGAGCCTCCAATCTGCAGTTATTCGAGCTGTGAGCTCCGCAAACGCAGTATCGGACGGTTGGACAACGGACTCAAGGACTCGACTGGTCCTCGGTCGCTTCCTCGGCTTCACGGAGGGCGCGTGCTGCTTCTCGCGCACCCTCGACGCCACCTTCGGTGAGCTCTGCGCGGTCGGTCAGCAGGGTCACCTGGTTCTTGAAGATCTGCAGAAATCCGCCATGGATGCCTGCGGATGTCACCGCACCGTCATGGTGGATCGCCACCGCACCGGTTGCGAGTGCTGCCATCGTCGGCTCATGGTTCGCCAACACGCCGATATCACCCTCGGTTGTACGAGCGAGAACCATCTCGGCCTCACCCGACCAAACGACGGACTCGGGGGTAACGATGTCGACTTGGAACGTATTCGCCATCAGAGGGCTGCCTCGAGCTCCTTGGCCTTTGCGATCGCATCTTCGGCACCACCGACCATGTAGAACGCCTGCTCGGGCAGGTGATCGAGCTCGCCATCAAGGATCGCCTTGAACGATGCGATGGTCTCATCAAGCGAGGTGAAGACACCTGCCTGCCCGGTGAACTGCTCTGCCACGAACATTGGCTGCGAAAGGAACTTCTGGATCCTTCGAGCCCTGTTGACAACCAGTTTGTCCTCTTCTGACAGCTCATCCATTCCGAGAATGGCGATGATGTCCTGAAGATCCTTGTACCGCTGGAGTACAAGCTGGACCTGGGTTGCTACTGCGTAGTGCTCATCACCGACAATCTGGGGGTCGAGCGCACGGCTGTTGGAGTCCAGCGGATCGACAGCTGGATAGATACCGAGCGCCGTGAGAGGCCTCGACAGCACGGTCGTCGCATCGAGGTGTGCAAAAGCCGTATGTGGTGCCGGGTCGGTGATGTCGTCTGCAGGCACGTAGATGGCCTGGAGAGACGTGATCGATCGACCCTTCAGCGATGTAATGCGCTCCTGAAGTGCACCCATCTCGGACGAGAGCGTCGGCTGGTAGCCCACTGCAGAAGGCATACGCCCGAGAAGAGTTGAAACCTCCGAGCCGGCCTGGGTGAAGCGGAAGATGTTGTCAATGAAGAGCAACACGTCCTGCTGCTGAACGTCACGGAAGTACTCAGCCATGGTGAGCGCCGAAAGGGCAACACGCAGGCGGACTCCGGGAGGTTCGTCCATCTGGCCGAACACGAGAGCTGCCTTGTCGATGACGCCCGATTCCTTCATCTCAAGGAAGAGGTCATTCCCCTCGCGTGTGCGTTCGCCCACACCGGCGAATACGGAGACACCACCGTGCTGAGTAGCAACACGGTTGATCATCTCCTGGATCAGCACTGTCTTGCCGACGCCGGCACCACCAAAGAGACCGATCTTTCCACCTTCGAGATACGGGCTGATCAGGTCAATGACCTTGATACCCGTCTCGAAAACCTTCTTCTGCGGCTGCACATCCTCGAACGCCGGTGGATCACGATGGATTGGCCACGAGTCGCCCTCGAACTCAAGGTCTGGAGCGTCAAGCGCGGTGCCCCAGACATTGAAAATGTGGCCAAGGGTCTGGTCCCCGACTGGCACAGAGATTGGGGCACCTGTGTTACGAACCTCGGCACCGCGGACAAGTCCGTCGGTTGGTGCCAATGCAACGGCACGGATTTGGTCGTCACCAAGCTGCTGTGCGACCTCGCACAGGATGGTCTGCTTGTTCCCTTGGACCTCAAGATCGACCTCAAGGGCATAGTTGATCTCCGGCAGCGCATTGGATGGGAACTCCACATCCACGACTGGGCCAGCGACCTTGACGATCCTTCCCGAGGCGAGTGTTGTCACGCTCATGTCTGTTTCTCCGTGTTCTTCGATCGTCAACCGTTCGATAGCGCTTCTGCGCCACCAACGATTTCGCTGATTTCTGTAGTGATCTCAGCCTGTCTGGCCTGGTTGGCCTCGCGGGTGAGAAGTCTGGTGAGCTCTTCGGCGTTCTCGGTTGCGGCCTTCATGGCCCTTCGTCTCGCAGCGTGTTCAGAAGCAGATGCCTCCAGCAGCATTCCAAAAACCGTTCCTTCGAGATATCTCGGCAGCAGTCGACCAAGAATCTCCTCCGGGGACGGTTCGAATGTGTACCCGCTCGGGAGTCCATCATCCCCTTCGTCGGCTTCAGCCGCTGGTGGTTCGATCGGCAACACGTTCCAGTCAATGGCTGTCTGGGTGAGCGCCGAGATGTACTCGGTCGTGTACGCCTCAACCGCATCCACTCGCTCGGTTGCGTATTCCTCAAGCAGAATATTTGCGATCGATCGAGCATCCGAATAGGTCGGTGTATCGGTCACACCAAGCCAGTAGCGATCGATCGAATACTTTCGGTATCGAAAGTACGACAAGGCCTTGGCTCCAACCGTGTACACCCGAACGATGCGTCCTTCGGCCTGATGCTTACGAATCGCAAGATCTGCCATCCGAATCACTGAAGCGTTGTATCCGCCGGCGAGACCTCTATCGGACGTAACGACGAGCACGCCAACAGTGTTGATCTCACGACGCTCGAGCAGAGGATGCGAGAGAGATCCGGTCGCGGCAGCGATGTTCCGGATCACGTCGTTCATCTTTTCGGTGTATGGCTTGGACTGCGCAACCCTCACCTGGGCCTTACCGATGCGTGCTGTCGCAATCAGCTCCATTGCGCGCGTGATCTTCATCGTCGACTCGACGCTTCTGATCCTTCGGCGGATCGCCCGAACTTCGGCTGACGCCACGGTCTCTAGCCCTCCGACTCCGTTGGAGTCTCGCCACCGAGCGACGCCTTGAAGGCGGTGATTGCAGCGACGAGTTCGTCCTCCGGAAGCTCTCCTGTATCAGCAATCTGTGCGATGAGGGATCCATGACGAGAGCGGACGTATTCGAGGAGCTCTGTTTCGAAGGAAGCGATCTCGGATGGCTCAATGTCGTCCATGTATCCCTCGGTCACCGCAAAGATCGAGACGACCTGCTCTGCGACCGGAAGCGGCTGGTACTGACCCTGCTTGAGGACTTCGACCACTCGACGTCCTCGGTCGAGCTGCGCAAGAGAAGTTGCGTCGAGCTCGGATCCGAACTCCGCAAAGGCTTCCAGTTCCCGAAACTGCGCCAGGTTCAATCGCAGCGGTCCTGCGACCTTTCGCATTGCCTTGATCTGTGCCGCACCACCGACTCTCGACACCGAAATACCTGCGTTGATGGCAGGGCGGATGCCGGAAAAGAAGAGATCAGTTTCAAGAAATATCTGACCATCCGTAATTGAGATGACGTTCGTCGGAATGTAGGCAGAAACATCGTTCGCCTTGGTCTCAATGATCGGGAGGCCCGTAAGCGAACCGCCACCGAGTTCATCCGACAACTTTGCGCACCGCTCGAGCAACCTGCTGTGGAGATAGAACACGTCTCCCGGATACGCCTCACGGCCTGGCGGGCGACGAAGAAGCAGCGAAATCTCGCGATACGCAACAGCCTGCTTGGTCAGGTCATCGAAGATGACGAGAGCGTGCTCGCCGTTGAACATCCAATGCTGTCCAATTGCGGACCCTGCGTACGGCGCATACATCTGGAGTGCTGCCGAGTCGCCAGCCGAAGCGTTGACGACAACGGTGTAGTCCATCGCCCCGGCGTCTTCAAGCGTGTCGACAATCTCCGCAACCGTTGAGTTCTTCTGACCGATTGCAACGTAGATGCACTTCACACCGAGACCCTTTTGGGCAAGAATCGTGTCGACAACTACGGCTGTCTTTCCGGTCTGACGGTCACCAATGATGAGCTGACGCTGACCACGGCCGATCGGCGTCATGGCATCGATTGCCTTGATACCCGTTTGCAGCGGTTCAGCAACGGGTTGGCGTTCTACGACCGATGGAGCCTGCGTCTCAAGCAGACGACGCTCGGTTGCGTTGAGATCGCCCTTGCCGTCGAGCGGCACTCCGAGCGGGTCAACAACACGTCCAAGAAGTGCGTCTCCGACCGGAATTGAGAGGACTCGACCGGTCGACCGGACCTCATCCCCTTCTTCGATTCCCGATGCGTCACCCATGATGACGGCGCCGATTGAGTCCTCGTCGAGGTTCAGGGCCACACCAATGAGTCCACCAGGGAATTCGAGTAGCTCGGATGCCATCGCGTTCGGGAGTCCGGCGACGCGTGCAACGCCATCGCCGACGGACAGGACATATCCCATCGTCTCGGCCTCAAGAGATGGGGACCATCCCTCAAGGTTCGACTGGAGCGCTGAAGCGATGTCTCCGGTGTCAATTGTCAATTCAGCCATTGGTGATCAGCCCCATTGCTCTCGGAGCTCGGTGAACCGGTGCTGTACCGATCCATCAAGCACTGTGTCTCCAACCTTGGCGACAACGCCGCCGATCACAGCGGAGTCGATCGTCACCCTGACGTCGATTCGTTTCCCTGTGACCTGCTCGAGCGCAGCCTTGAGACGTTCGGTTTGTTCTGGTGACAACTCGGAAGGCACGCGCACCTCGGCGAGGACCTCGCCCTCAGCTTCTGCGCTCAGCTCAGCGAGCCTGCCAGCGATCTGGCCAAGTTGTCTTGCGTGGCCTGCAGCGACCACAAAGTTCATTGCAGCAACGGTCGTCCTTGACGCCTTTGCACCGAGTAGATCATCGAGAATCCCCCGCTTGCGGTCGTCTGGGATGCGTACGTCCGTGAACGTATCGATCAGGTCAGCGTGGTCGCTAAGTCCCATCGCAGCCTTGTACATCTCATCGGATGCCGCGTTCGGATCTTCCTCGGAAGAAGCGATCCGAAGAAGCGCAGATGCGTAGGCATCTGCCGTCTCTGACGGATTTCTGGCTTCGTCCATCGGTTACCGCACCCCACCGAGATCATCGATGTAGCGGTCAACAAGATCTCGCTGGGAGTTCTCGTCGATACTCGAGGCAACGACCTTCTCGGCAACGCTGATCGAAAGGTCAGCAACCTGCCGACGAAGCTCGTCAGCAACGCGCTCCCTCTCGGTCACCATTTCTTCGGACGCACGTTGTCGGATGGCTTCGGCATCAGCTTCCGCACGAGCGATGATGTCGGCCTTGACGGCTTCTCCCGCTTCGCGGGCATCAGCCACTATCTGTGCAGCTTCCTCATTTGCGCCAGCCACCTGGGCTTGATAGTCCGTCAGAAGCGACGAGGCTTCGAGCTTCGTCTTCTCTGCGGCTTCAAGATCCGTCCGGATTGCAGCCTGACGGGCCTCCAGCGTCTCTTTGAACGTCGGTAGTGCAAACTTCCACACCACGACAAAGATGATTGCGAAGGCGATGATTCCGGCAATCAGCTCTTCGGGTGCGGGCAGCAGCAGACCGATGCCCCCCGAGTCTTCGGACGAGGCTTCTGCAGCCAGAATCACGTTCCATGCCAGATTCATGATCATCCCTTATACGAGGAAGAAGAGAACGAAGCCGATAAGTGCGAGCGCCTCGGTGAAGGCGATACCAAGGAACATCGTGGTCCTTGCCAATCCAGCAGCTTCTGGCTGACGAGCCATCGCTTCAATCGCGCTCCCAGCAATGATACCGATACCGATACCAGGTCCGATTGCTGCGAGTCCGTATCCGATCAGAGCGATCGCGGACTTGATTTCTTCCATGAAGTGGTCCTTCCTTACTTTCTGACTTTTTCTAGTGCTCTGGGTAGAGCGACGTTTGCACGTAGACCGCTGACAACAACGTGAAGATGTATGCCTGCAAAATGATCACGACGATTTCGAATACGTAGATGCCCAGTCCGACCGTGAACCAGGCAACACCAATACCGGCCTTGAGCCCGATGCTTCCGACCGAGCTCATGAATACCCAACCCGAGACGAGCAGCAGGGTGAGCATGAGGTGACCAGCGACGAGGTTGGCGAACAACCGCACCGCGAGTGTGATCGGCCGGAGGATGAGGATCGAGAAGAATTCGATCAACCCGACCAGCGGGCGCAGTGCGATAGGTACGGAAGTCGGCCACACGATGCCAAGGAAGTAGTGAAATCCCTGCCGCTTGATACCGGCGATGACGAACACGACCCAAGTGATCGCTGCGAGGAACAGCGGAAGCGCCATCCGAGACGTGAC
>JBPCTY010000070.1:0-5297 GCA_051011415.1 Acidimicrobiia bacterium | reverse complement strand
GGCGGCAGGGAAGAACACCAGGCCGAAGAGGTCCAGGACGCACCCACATCTCGGGGTGAGGACGTCGCTGACAAGATCGATGACCTGCTCGACGAAATCGACTCTGTGCTCGAAGAGAATGCTGAGGAGTTCGTCAAGAACTACGTCCAAAAGGGTGGCGAGTGACCGCTACCGGGCAAATCGGTCCCCTCAGGGTCGGCGAGCAGCTCTCTGACTCATCCTTCGTGTCGATGCTGGCCGGCAGGGGAGCCGCTCCGAATTGGGATCTCGGCAACGCTGAGGTCCCATCGGTGCCAGAGGCAACCACCGTTCTGGCCCTCACGTGGGACGGCGGCGTGGTGATGGCGGGCGACCGCCGTGCAACCGCTGGCAACGTGATCGCTCACCGCCGGGTTCGCAAGGTCTATCCGGCAGACGATCACTCAGCTGTCGCCATTTCGGGCACAGCCGGCATGGCCGTCGAACTCATCAAGCTGTTCCAGACCGAACTCGAGCACTACGAGAAGATCGAGGGCAACCGCCTGAGCCTCGATGGGAAGGCCAACTATCTGGCCAGGATGATCCGGGGAAATCTCGCCTTGGCGTTCCAGGGCTTGGTCGTGATCCCCCTGTTCTGCGGATACGACCACCTCGCCGGTGTTGGCCGGCTGTTCAGCTTCGATGTCGTTGGTGGCACCTACGACGAGCAGCACTATGCGACAACAGGATCTGGTGGCAGCGAGGCCCGTGGCTTTCTCAAGACAGCGTGGAATGATGAACTCGATCGCACGCAAGCTGTCTCCGTCGCTGTCGAAGCTCTCGTTGCTGCGGCGGAGGAGGATGCGGCCACCGGTGGCCCGGACCCCCGACGAGGGATATACCCCAACGTGCTGGTGATCACCGCCGACGGTGTAACGGAGCTTGGCGACGATGAACTCGCAAGCGTGGTCGCATCAGTGATGGAGAACCGACCGTGACCGCACCGTTCTACGTACCTCCAGAGCAACTGGTCAAGGATCGTGCCGACTTCGCCCGGAAGGGGATCGGCAGGGGTCGACCGATTGTCGTTGCGCAGGTTGCCGAAGGTGTACTGCTCGTTGGAGAGAACGCATCACCCACGCTTCGCAAGATCGGAGAGATCTACGACCGTGTGGCCTTCGCCGGTGTGGGCAGGTTCAACGAGTTCGAAACCCTCCGCGTTGCCGGGGTCCGCTACGCCGATCTCAAGGGTTACAGCTATGCGCGCGCCGACGTAACGGGCAAGGGCCTGGCAAACGCCTACAGCCAAACCCTCGGGCAGATCTTTTCCCATGAGGTCAAGCCCTACGAGGTGGACATCGTCGTTGCCGAGGTTGGCATGACCGCCGACGAGGATCACCTCTTCCACATCCAGTTTGATGGAACACTGCGCGATGCGGAGGGCCTTGCAGTCCTCGGAGCGGACGAAGAAACCATTGCTTCATCGATGGATGCGCAACATGGCACAGATGTGGCCCTGGACTCCGCTCTCGCCGCAGCCTGCGCTGCGATCGAAGCGGCCACTGACCATGCGATCGACCTCGCTGGTTGGGAGACGGGTTTCCTGGACCGGTCGGCCGATCGCCGCACGTTCAGGCGGCTGACACCGGAAGAGATCGCAACCGCTCGCGGCTGAGGGTTCCCACGGCATTTGCGAGTCCGCATCCTTGATGCGGGGGACTTTCGCACGCCGACGGTACGCTGGTGGTGTGCAGCGACGCATCTTTGGGATCGAGAACGAATACGGCGTGACCTGCGTCCTGCGCGGCCAGCGTCGCCTGTCCCCAGACGAAGTCGCCAGGTATCTCTTCCGAAGGGTCGTGAGCTGGGGTAGATCGTCGAACGTGTTTCTCGAGAACGGGGCTCGCCTGTATCTCGACGTCGGCAGCCACCCCGAGTACGCAACGCCTGAGTGCGACTCGATCCTCGACGTCGTTGCACACGACCGGGCAGGGGAACGCATCCTCGAAGGCCTCGTCGAATCAGCAGAGCAACGGCTGGCCGAAGAAGGCATTCGCGGCGAGATCTACCTCTACCGGACCACCACCGACTCTGCAGGCAACTCGTACGGCTGCCATGAGAACTATCTGATCAGCAGGGAGACCGACTTCCCACGCGTCATCGACACGCTCATCCCATTCCTGGTGACGCGACAGGTCTGGGCCGGAGCAGGGAAGCTGCTCCAAACCGCTCGCGGAACCGTGTATTCGCTGGCCCAACGCGCTGAACACATCTGGGAGGGAAGCTCGTCTGCCACGACCCGGTCGCGTCCGATCATCAACACTCGCGACGAGCCCCATGCCGATGCCGAGCGGTTCCGCAGGCTGCATGTGATCGCAGGCGATTCGAACATGTCCGAGTACACCACGTACGTCAAGATCGGTTCGATGGTCGCGCTGCTCCAGATGCTCGAGGACGAAGTGGTCTTCCGGGATCTCACCCTCGAGAACCCCATCCGTGCGATCAGGGAGATCAGCCACGACACCACCTGTCGACGGAAGATCAGACTTGCAAACGGCAGGGAGCTGAGTGCCCTCGACATCCAATGGGAGTACCTCGAACGTGTGATGCGCTATGCCAGGGCGACTGGCCTGTCTCCAGAGGTCGAACGCGCTGTGGCGATGTGGGAACACCTGTTGACAGGTCTTGAAAAGGATCCTCTCACGCTGCACCGGGAGGTCGACTGGGTGGCCAAGCTCCACCTCCTCGAGCGCTACAAGGCACGCCACGCCCTCGCCATGTCATCTGCGAAGCTTGCCCTGATCGACTTGAACTACCACGACGTGAACCGCCATCGCGGCCTGTTCTACAAACTCGAGAAGGCGGGACTCGTGGACAGGATCGTCACCGACGAAGCCATCAATCTCGCCATGGCCGAGCCGCCTGCCACAACCCGTGCCAGGCTGCGAGGCGCATTCATCAAAGCGGCAAAGCAACGCCGGCGGGACTTCACCGTCGATTGGGTGCATCTCAAGCTCAACGACCAGGCGCAGCGAACGGTGTTGTGCAAGGACCCGTTCAAGGCGTATGACGAGCGGGTTGATCGGCTTATTGAGAGTCTGTGACGTCAGACGACAGACAACGGACGGAGCGACAGTCCCGAGCCTCGAGCCTCGAGTTCCTGACACGCCGGGAGCCTTGAGTTGTCGGTTCTCGGTCTTCGGTTGTGGGTAATGGAGAAGAAGCCATGAGCGATGAGCCTTGAGAAGGCTCAATTCTCAGAGGGTCCAGCGCCCAGAGGCTCCAGAGCACCAAGGCCCTTCCATTCGGTCCGGAGACGGAATCTGCGTACGAGGTACTTCGAGCGAAGCGAGAGGGTCGTGACCCTGGGTTCGCGCAGCGGTACGCTGACCGCAATGCACAAAGTCATCGAACGAATCCTGAACCTATTGGCGTTCCTGCTCACCGTTGGCCGCCCTGTCACTGCAGACGAAATCCGACACACCGTCGCGGGCTACGACCAACCGACCGATGAGGCGTTCCGCCGAACGTTCGAACGTGACAAGGACCTGCTTCGCTCACTTGGCGTGCCGCTCCGCACCACACCGACTGATATCTGGGAGGTCGAGCTGGGCTACGTCATCCCTTCGGATGAGTACACGTTGGAGGATCCCGGGTTCACCGATCAGGAGCGAAGCGCGCTCCTCCTGGCTGCCGAGACGGTTCGGTTCGGAGGCCAGCAAACCGAGCTCGCAGCGATCTTCAAGCTCGGTGGGGCGTCAGACGCACTGCCATCGGGACCTGTATCAGCCGATCTCGGACATGACCTCGATTCGCTGGGTTCGCTGTTCGCAGCCGTGAGCGACCGCCACCGGGTGCGGTTCACCTACCGGTCCAAGGCCCGCAAGGTCGCGCCCTACGGACTCATCCATCGCTTTGGTCACTGGTACCTCGTCGGAGCCGAGATGACCGCAGACGATCAGGTGAAGGTCTTCCGCATCGACCGCATGGTGGCCCTTGCTGTCGAGGAGGATGGCGAATCGTTCGAACCGCCTCCCGATTTCGATCCGACATCGGTCCTTGCCGGCGTCCAGGAACCGACCTCCGAGCACGTCGCCACCGTTCGTATCGACAACGACGTTGTGCACGTCGCCGTTGGCCGACGACGGTCGGCGAACATCGTGTCTGCAGACGAAGAGACATCAATGGTTGAGGTTCAGTACGACAACGAAGCCGAGGTGATCAATTGGATACTCGGATTTGACCATCGTGCCGTGATCCTCAGCCCACCGACCTTGCGGGACGAGTTCCTCGCACACATCGGAAGGTCGGCATGAGCAGCGCACGAACTGCCAGACGGCTCTCACGGATTCTCTCGGTCCTTCCGTTCATCATCGAAAACGAAGGAGCCGAGATCGCTGATCTCGTGGACCGCTTCGGTTACAAGGACCAGGCCGAACTCGTGAAGGACCTCCACCTGGTGTTCGTGACCGGACTCCCCGGCTACGGGCCGGGAGATCTGATCGATGTGGACATCTTCGCGGACGAGGTCTTCGTCGATGCCGCCGACTACTTCTCGCGGCCGCTGCAGTTGACTCCGGCCGAGGCCCTCGGCCTGCTCGCGGCAGGGACAACGTTGCTCGCCTCGGATCAGGCACCTGAGCATCTCGCATCGGCCGTCGACAAACTTGTTGCACTCATCGGCGAGGACACTGCCCGTGCCGTGAGCTTCGACGTCCCGACCCCCGAACTTGTCCCGGTGCTGCGAGCCGCGATCGAGAGCCGACGCGTCGTCCGCATCGCCTACGTGGGCATCGCAACCAACGAACGGACTCTGCGTGATGTTGAGGGTTGGGCAGTGTCGTTCAGCAGGGGCAATTGGTACCTGACCGGCCATTGCCGGTTGGCCGGTGCACGCAGGGTGTTTCGCATCGACCACATCGAAGCGTGCGAGGAACTGGACGACACCTACGAATTGCCGATCCTCGGGAGCGACGAGAGCATCGGGTATCGGCCATCTGACGACGACGTTTCCGTTTCGTTCACCGTGGATGCATCATCCTCCTGGGTTGCCGAGTACTACCCGGTCGACTCAACGGTTGCTCCCGACGGCTCGGTACGAATCACCATGTCAGTGAGCGATCCCTTGACCGCAGCCCGCCTCCTCGTGCAGCTCGGGGACACGGTCACCGACGTCGAAGGTGACGAAGTCCTCGCGGCTCGCGCTGTCCTCGTCGACCGCATCAGAACTAGGTACGCCCGCACAGAGTGACTACCCCTCGAATAGTCCTTTATCCGCCGCCCCAATTGCCGATGTCAAGAGAAGACAACGGCCTAGTGGAGTGGCGAAATGACAACCA
>JBPCTY010000069.1:0-2735 GCA_051011415.1 Acidimicrobiia bacterium | reverse complement strand
CCTCATTCGCGTTCACGTTGGTCGAGGTCCCGGATCCTGTCTGGAAGATGTCGAGCACGAAGTGGTCATCCAGACCGCCCGTCATCACCTCTTCAGCTGCTGCGGTGATTGCATCTGCGATCTCCGCATCGACCGAACCGTTCTCCTTGTTCGTCACAGCAGCCGATGCCTTGAGCAATCCCATTGCCCAAATGAACGACCGGCCAAAACGGAGGTTTGAGATCGGAAAGTTGTCGACGGCGCGCTGGGTGGAAGCGCCGTAGTACGCCCCGTCAGGAACCTGGATTTCCCCCATCGAGTCCCGTTCGATCCGCATGTATTCCTCCGGTAGAGAGCTGTTGACCCAAGGCTATCGGAGTCCTGTGCCGACCTTTGTGAGCGCCAGAATCACTCTCTGATCGCCATGCCGACAGCGCTGCCGAATACCGCACCGACCTCCCCCTCGATACGCAGGGTCACGGCACCACTGCCATCGTGGTCGGTTGGGCCTTGGTTCACCACGGCATAGGGAACACCGCGTCGTGCCGCGTGGAGAGGCACATCTGCAGCCGGATAGACCGAGAGTGTCGTGCCGAGAGCGACGACGAGATCACATGAGTCAGCAGCAGCGAACGCACTTTGGATGATCATTGGGTTGAGCCCCTGCCCAAAGCTGATGGTGGCCGGCTTCAACAAGCCGTCACAGTCCGCACATCGAGGTGGAAGACCAGTTTCCTGGAACTCATCAAGCGGCCCTCCGATCGGTTGCCGAGCGCCACAATCCAGGCAGCTTGCTTCCCGCCCCGTCCCGTGCACCTCGATGACCTTGCTCGGACTCGACCCGGCTTCTGTGTGGAGACCATCAACATTCTGGGTGACGATGGCGTCGAGGATCCCTGCCTCTTCCAGCCGAACGCACGCACGGTGGACAGCGCCGGGCCGTGCCTCAAGCATGGCTGACGAACCGTCGAGCTTCTGCTGCCAGTACTCGATTCGAGAGTCCTCAGATGACACAAAGTCCTGGTAGTAGACGGGTGCTTGCGTCTTCCAGATTCCCTGCGGGCCCCTGAAGTCTGGAATCCCTGATTGGGTTGATATGCCAGCACCTGTAACGACCAGAACCGCAGACGCACCGCCGAGCAGCTCGGCCAGCTCCGAGGCGTCAGCCATCTGTCGATTCGGGCTGCTGATCCTGGGCCTGCATGATGTCGAACACGTTGCCTTCCGGGTCGGAACAGGTTTGCCACATGAACCCGCTCCATTCATGACGGTCCCCGATGGCGCCGCCGAGTTCGACGACCCGTTCGAGCGACGCATCGAGGTCAGCAACCACGAAGTCGAGATGAACACGATTCTTCCCGGCTCGTGGCTCCTCGACCTTCTGGAGCCATAGCGTGACCTTCCGGTCATCAGCATGCTTCAGGAAGCCGAAGTGCTCGTGGATCGCGGTTTCGACGCCCAGAAGTTCGCCCCAGAAGGCGGTCATTCCCTCGAGGTCGTTGCAATCAATGGTTGAAGCGATCAGCTTTGGCGTTGCAGAATCCATCAGCTGACTGTAGAGCCGAACACTCGCCGGCGCCGACGGCGCTAGGCGTTTGCGACCTGGTATTCGGTGTAGCCAGCGCTTTCGAGTTCTTCGGCGATCTCGGAACCACCCGAACGCACGATCTGCCCGCTCACCATGACATGCACCTTGTCGACAGTGAGATACCGAAGGATCCTGCTGTAGTGGGTGATGATCACGACGCCCAGTTCAGGGCTTCTAAGGCTTTCAACCAACTCAGCAACTTCGCGGACCGCATCGATGTCGAGACCAGAGTCGATCTCATCCAGCACAGCCACAGTGGGATTGGCAACGCCGAGCAGGTACATCTCGGATCGCTTCTTTTCTCCGCCTGACAGCCCGAGGTTCACAGACCGGTTCCGGAAGGAATCCATCGACAGTCGATCGTTGGTTCGGTCGATACGGGCCGCGTACCCGTCATCTTCGGGATTGCTCGCCGCCATCTCGGCAGTGAGCTCGTCAAGGGTCACTCCTGGGACCTCTGTTGGATATTGGAACGCCTCAAACAGTCCGAGCCGCGCACGCTCGTCAACGGTCTTCCCCATCAGCTCAACGCCATTGATCTTGGCGGATCCGGATGCGATGTAGTCGTCCTTGCCCATCAGAACGTGGCTGAGGGTCGATTTCCCAGATCCGTTCGGACCCATGATCGCGTGAACCTCACCAAAGGGAACGTCCAGGTCAAGGCCTCGGAGTATCTGAAGATCGCCGATGCTTGCAGTCAGGTCGCGAACTTCGAGAGCGTTAGGCATCTGGCCCCTCCTCAGGGATGGAAACGAAGACTTCGCCCTCGATGATTTCGGTAGCAAAGGTGGCAACTGGCTTGGTGGCGGGCAACGTCAATGCCTCGCCGGTCGTGATGTCGAATGCGGCACCATGTCTCGGGCACTCGACCTCGTTGTCAAACAGGTCACCCTCGCCGAGCGACGCCTCTGCATGGCTACAGCGGTCTGCCACGGCAAAGGCGGCATCCCCCTTGCGGAACACCGCAACCCGTGTATCGCCGCTCTCGACACATACGCCGCTGTCCTGTGGGAATGCCGATAGCTGGCCTGCGCTGACCTTGGTCATACGCGCCCTGCTTCCTGCGCCTCGATGTACTTGGCATTGATGCGTGCTCGGACCCAGTCTGCAAGACGTCCATCCGGGATCTCGCTGATGACTTCCTCAAAGAATCCGTGCACCTGAAGAC
>JBPCTY010000068.1:0-2873 GCA_051011415.1 Acidimicrobiia bacterium | reverse complement strand
TCGTGGACGCGCTCGGAGCTGCGCTCGAGATCCAGCAGCTTGTAGAAGCTGACCCCTTCATGATCCGAATCGGTCTCCACACCGGTGACGCAGTGACGGCTGATGGGGACTACATCGGAACCACGGTGAACAAGGCTGCCCGTATTGCATCGGCGGCCGAGGCCGGAGAAGTGCTGCTCTCGTCTGTCACTGCTGAAATGGCTTCTGGGCGCAGCTATGGCTTGGGCTCTGACAGGGTGGTGGCCCTTAAGGGCCTCAATGGCACGCACCGGGTGGTTCCACTCACTTCGCCGCCCAAAAGCGCAGACCACACATAACGGCACTTATGCGTGCTATTCCGAACCTGAATCACTGGCGAAGCCGCAACGGGCGCACATAATGCCGGATATGCGCTCCCACGGACCTGTCTATCGGACAGGTTCTGACCTGGCGGATGACGCCTATGCAGCGACTTCCGCGTCGTCGAATTCAGAGTTCACGAACGAATCGACCTGCCGTTGCTTTGACCACCATTCCAGGAAAAGGGCGGCCAGAACAGCTATAGCGATGCCAATGGCTTCTGCGACGAGCCGGTTGTTGCTGTCGAGCGCGAAGGCTTCGTAGTTCCCACCGAGCAGAACGATGGTCATCATCATCTGCGTTGTGTAGGCCCCGAGAGCGAACGCGAGGCTTACCCCGAGGGTTGCCACGGCAATTGCTGGAAAGATCGCCCACACGATCGTGAGCACTTCGAGGGAATCGATGGCATTGATGAGCACAAAGCTCAACCCGATTCCAGCCACAACAGCAACCGCACGACCCGCTGCCGTGATCCACTTCTGCTGCGTCGTCGGACCTAGGACCATGAACACGCTGGTGGCGAGCATCTGGACGCCGAAGTCGAACTGGTTCATTCCGATGTATGCGGCTGCGGCCAGCGCAACACCAACGGTGAGCGCGTACACGCCCACGAAAGAGCGGTCCTCGTTGGCTCCTGACTCGGGCGGCGGATTATCGCCAGAGCTACCCCACGGACCCTTGCCCTTGGGCCAGATCAGTGTGACGACAATCACGACGACCCCTGCGAGGAATCGCCAGATCGTATCGAGCACCTCTCCGGAGCCGACGATGTTGTTCGCTTGAATGAACAGAATGATCGATGACCACCCGACCATAAAGGCCCTCGAGCTCACAGCCATCGGGAGGGTGAGGAGTGCTCCGACGGCGAACATCGCAAGCGTGAATCCCGCAATGGTGTCCAACGATGTCGCCAGCCACACGAGTAGCGAGCCGAGGATGCCATACGCCACGAATCCCACAACACGGTTGGCGGTCGTACCCGGAATGTCCGTAAGCCAGGCCAGGAGTGCCCCGATGATCACGGGCACGAGGTTCACGTCGGCGAAGATGGTGATCGCTCCAGCGACCAGCGCGAACACGAACAGCTTCACGCCCGCAGCCAGGTTCAATCCCGAGGGGTTCCACGGGAACAGCTGTGAAAGGATGCCTTCGCTGTTGGTCGTCATGTTCTCCGTCCTCGTCTCGATCAGCCGAATACGCTCGGGTCTACGTGGCTCTATTGCTCACATCACTTGGAGTGCACTGTGAGTGGGCGGCGTCGCCCTTCCTCCTACATGAATCCGTGGTATTGGCGGGCCCTTGCGGTGTCGTGAGCAAATCGAATCAGTGTCGAATAGTCGTACACCGGCATTCGAACTGCGTTCTGGACAGCGTACGCGGCAGGTGCAAGTTCGGTGCACTCAAGCAGAATCGAGCCGATGTCCGGATCCCGCTCGATTAGACGCATTGCGCCAGCAACGATCTCCTCTTCGAGTTTCTGTACGTCGAAGGGCTCGCCTGTCTGTCCGAGTACCTTCGTGAACTCAGGCCCTTGGCAACCCTCGATGAGCACACGGTTCTTCTTGTCAGCCAACGAAACGCCGCAATTCTCGATCGCGGGGCCTTCCTCAAGGACGGGGCCGTTCGCAGTGACGACACCGACCTTCTGAGAGCTGGGAAGCACAGTCAGGAGGGTCGGGAGCTGCACGAGGCTCGACGAGAAGAACGGCGTGTCGATCCGGTCGCCGATCGCTCTCTGAAAGGTCCCAAAGAAGCCGCAGTTCCCAACGATGGCTCGCACACCCTGCAATTCCAACCACTTGCATGCCTTGACGCATTCATCCAGAAACTCCTGGTCGGCGTCAGGGTCGAGGGCCATGATCGTGTACGGGTTCGGCACCAGGGTCTCGCGGTAGAGCAGCGGGAAGTCGAACGTCGTCGCGTTTGCGATGTGGCCAGGAACCATCGGAAGAACGGCACGAAGCTGCAGGACGCCCACGGTGACGCCGGCCACGTTTCGGCCGATCCAGCTCGTCACGCCAGCATTGCCAGCGGTGTAGCCCGTGGTCTCCATGTAGAAGTCACTCTCGCGCGGGCCTGGCGTCAGGTTCTCCGGGGGTGTGGTGAACTCTGGTGGCAGGTTGGTCATCATGAGCTGTCTCCTTCCGTGACGGACCGTTGACAATAGTTCGACCAGGTCGTCGACGAGTCACCGATCGATCCTGAGAGTGAGCCGGGTTTCCTGCTGAGGCCGTCGCTCGGGACTACAGAGGAGCTTCCTTGGGCCCCTGCGGAAGAACGAAGCCACGCATAACGGCACATTTGGGCACGCATGATGCCGGTTAGGCGTGAGCGAAGTTGATCGTTGGAGATCGTTGTCACTCGGATTGCCGCAGTCCTTGCACCTGCCCGATCTCCAGAATCCTCCTGCTCAGGTTGGGTGAAATCCCCTATATCGGCCACGGGCCGTAGGTCATACGGTGCATGGGAGTCGGAGCAACGATGAAGGAGGTCTCCGATGCGGACCCGAAACACAGTCCTGGCAGTAGTAGCTC